>JAATFG010000046.1 GCA_015655355.1 Lysobacterales bacterium | reverse complement strand
CGCCTCGCCACCGTGCTCAAGGCCGACCGCATCGTGGTGATGGACAAGGGCCGCATCGTCGCGCAAGGCACGCATGCGCAATTGATCGCGCAAGGCGGCCTGTATGCGGATCTGGCGAAACTTCAATTCATCGAATGACGACCGCCCGCGCCCGCGCATTGGGCGACGCGCCGTGAATGCCGCCATGCGCGTTCGTCGAAAACACCCATGGTTTCGACGGCCGCACAATGCGCAGGCGCAGCCGACGACCTGCTTTATCATGTGCCGATGAAGAACGTGACGATCTATACCGACGGTTCCTGCCTCGGCAATCCCGGCCCCGGCGGCTGGGCCGCGCTGCTGCGCTACGGCGAAAAAGAGAAGGAACTTTGCGGCGGCGAAGCGCAGACCACCAACAACCGCATGGAAATGATGGCCGCGATCGTCGCGCTGGAATCGCTGAAGGAAGCCTGCGCGATCACCCTGCACGCCGATTCGCAATACGTGCGCCAGGGCATCACCCTGTGGTTGCCGAACTGGGTGAAGAAGAACTGGAAAACCGCCGGCGGCGACCCGGTCAAGAACCGCGACCTGTGGGAACGCCTGCACGCGGCCACGCAGCGCCACACGATTGATTGGCAATGGGTGAAAGGCCACGCTGGCAACCCGGGCAACGAGCGCGTCGACCAGCTCGCGCGCGAACAGGCGACGAAGTTCCGCGACGAGGCCGCATGAACAGGTTGATACTGGAAACAGGGCGCCTGCGCCTGTTCGAGTTCTCGGCCAACAATGGAAGCGATGTCGAATTCAAGTTGCGCTTGCTGAATTCGACGGGCCCCTTCATCACCAATCGTGGCGTGACCACGCCGGAAGGTTCGCGGCGTTACCTTGCCGAGCGCATCGAACCGGTGTACGCGCAGCATGGTTACGGCATGTGGAAGGTGGAATTGAACGATGGCATGCCGATCGGCATGTGCGGGCTGGTACGGCGCGACGGGCTTGACGCACCGGATCTCGGCTACGCGTTCCTGCCTGAATTCGCCGGCCACGGCTATGCGCGCGAAGCGGCGCGCGGCACGCTCGATTTCGCCCGGAACACGCTGCGCATCCCGCGCCTGCTGGCCATCGTCGATCCGGACAACATCGCATCGATCCGCCTGTTGCAGGATTTGCGATTCGGATTTGAGAGGATGTCGCGCCTGCCCGCCATCGAACACGACGTGCAATTGCATTCACTGGAGTTGAACTGATGCGCCAGATCATCCTCGATACCGAAACCACCGGCCTGGAATGGAAGAAGGGCAACCGCATCGTCGAAATCGGCTGCATCGAGATGATCGAGCGCCGCCAGACCGGGCGCACCTTCCACGTCTACGTCAACCCGCAGCGCGAGTTCGAGCAGGGCGCGGCGGAAGTGACCGGATTGTCGCTGGATTTCCTCGCCGACAAGCCGCTGTTCAAGGACATCGCCGACGAGTTCGTGCAATTCATCGACGGCGCGGAACTGGTCATCCACAACGCCCAGTTCGACGTCGGCTTCCTCGATTACGAGTTGTCCCTGCTCGGCCCTGCATACGGGAAAATCCTCGACCGCTGCACGGTCGAGGACTCGCTGGCGATGGCGCGGCAGCGTTTCCCCGGCCAGCGCAATTCGCTCGACGCGCTGTGCAAGCGCCTCGGCGTCGACAATTCCGGCCGCGACCTGCACGGCGCGCTGATCGACGCCGACCTGCTCGCGCAGGTCTATCTCAACCTCACCGCCGGCCAGCAGGAATTCTTCGGCGAGGCCGCCGACGAGCCGACCACGAAGGCGGCGGTCGCCGCCAGCTACGATTTCGGCGAAACCACGCAGGCCGAGCGCG
The DNA here is from genome assembly GCA_015655355.1 of Lysobacterales bacterium. Taxonomy (GTDB): domain Bacteria; phylum Pseudomonadota; class Gammaproteobacteria; order Xanthomonadales; family Xanthomonadaceae; genus Pseudoxanthomonas_A. Next base: position 6,546 of record JAATFG010000046.1, on the reverse strand, counting down.
TGCGCGTCAGGATTTCCGAGGACGAACTCGCCGCGCACGCCGCACGCCTGGAAAAGCTGCGCAAGAAAGTCGGCGGCGTGGTTTTCTGGGATGGCGCCACGGCGTGAAGTCGTCACTTCCGCGAAAGCGGGCGTGACGAGAAAAGCAACAAGTCAGTGACAGCGCACCAGGATCGCGGTGATGTTGTCCTTGCCGCCGCCGTCGAGCGCGGCGGCGACCAGCGTATCGACGCATTCCTGCGCGCTGCAGTCGCCCTGGCGCAAGGTGGCCGCGATCTCGGCATCGCCCACCTCCTCGGTCAGACCGTCGCTGCACAACAGCAGTTGCATGCCGGGCTTGAGTTCGCCGGTCAGGGTTTCCACGTTGAGCTGCTCCGGGTCGGTGACGCCCAGCGCCTGGGTGACCACGTTGCGCTGCGGGTGGCTGCGTGCCTGCTCGCTGTTGATCGCGCCCTTGGCGATCAGTTCCTGCACGTAGCTGTGGTCATGGCTCAATTGCGCGAGCTGGCCGTCGCGCCACAGGTACGCGCGCGAATCGCCGATCCACGCGACCTCGAAGCGGTTGCCCTGCACGCACGCGGCGACCACCGTGGTGCCCATCGGCAGCGCGTCGTTGCGGCGCTGGCCGGCGCGGATGATCTCCTCGTCGGCGATGCGGATCGCCTGCGCGAGCGCGGCGCCGTTGCGCACTTCGCGCACGATCGCCTCGCGCGCCAGGGCGCTGGCGATTTCGCCGGCGGCGTGGCCGCCCATGCCGTCGGCGACCAGCCACAGGCCGAGTTCGCCGTCGCCGTAGTAGGTGTCTTCGTTGAGGTCGCGGCGCAGGCCGACGTGACTGAGGTGTCCGAATTCGATCATCGTGCGGGTTTTCCATCGTGCGGGTGCGACGAGGCGCTTGGTTGCAGCGCCGGCGCCAATTGCGGCAGCCAGCGCCAGCGCGGCTGTGGCCGGTAGATCGGCATCGGCACGCGCTTTTCCGCGACCAGCAGGCTCAAGGCGCGCAGTTGCGGCGGCGTGTGCGGCGAGGCGTCGGCGGCCGCCTTCCACACCGGGCCGAGGTGGCCGCTGACGTCGCGCAACGGCAGCAGGCCGGCGCGGCGCAGCATGCTTTCCCATTCGAACACCGCACGCGCATGCAGGCCGGCATGGCGCCAGCGCCAGCGGTACGGGCTGTACGGATTGAGCGCGAACAGCCACAGCTTGCCGCCGTTTTCGAGCACGCGCGCCGCTTCGTCGAGCAACGCGTCGGCCTCCACCGTTTCCATGTCCAGCACGTGCTGGACGACGACGTTGGCGAAGGCCTCGGTCGGCAGCGGCAACGGCAGCCGGCAGCGCAGCGGCCCGGCATAGCCGTCGGCCTCGCGGTACAGGCGCAACACCCGGCCCTCGGCCGGCGCGACGCCGGGATACGCGCCGAGCCACAATTGCGGCAGCGCCGGCTGCGACGCCAGCAGCGCCTCGATGCGTGGCTGCGCCGTCGCGAGCAAGGGCCGCCCGGCATCTGAACCGAACCAGGTACGCGGCGAATGGCGGTGGGCGAAGGCAGGCATTGGCGGATTGTATGATGCGACCATGGATACGACACGCGAACTTCGCGCACTGCCCGCGTTCGCCGACAACTACATCTGGCTGCTCGGCGACGCAAAGCGGGCCATCGTCATCGATCCCGGCGATGCCGCGCCGGTCATCGCCGCGGGCATCGAACCGCTGGCGGTGCTGATCACCCACCACCATCCCGACCACATCGGCGGCCTGCCCGCGCTGCGCGAACGCTGGCCGCAACTCGAAATCTTCGCGCCGCACGACGAGCGCATCGAACTGGCCACGCGGCGCGTCGCCGAAGGCCAGCGCATCGAACCGGGCGGCTTCGGCTTCCGCGTGCTGGAAACGCATGGGCATACCCGCAGCCACGTCAGCTACGTCGGCGACGATGGCCGCCTGTTCTGCGGCGATACCTTGTTCAGCCTCGGCTGCGGGCGACCGTTCGAGGGCGAACCGGCGCAGATGCTGGCCTCGCTGGACAAGCTCGCAAACCTGCCCGCGGTCACGGTTGTCTGCTGCGCGCACGAATACACTGCGGCCAATGCGGCGTTCGCGGTGGCGGTGGAACCGGGCAACGCGGAACTGCACCGCCATCGGGAGGAAGTGCTCGCCATGCGCCGCGCCGGAAAACCCAGCCTGCCGTCCACGCTCGCCCTGGAACGGGCCTGCAATCCGTTCCTGCGCGTGGACGTGCCCGCGGTGCGCGCCACCGTGGCCGCGCGGCTGGGCCGCGAACCGCTCGACCGGGTGGAGACCTTCGCCGAATTGCGGCGCTGGAAGGACGATTTCCGCGCATGACGCGCGCGTGGCAAGCGCTGGCGGCGACGCTTTTCGCCGCGGCCATGACCAGTTGCGCCAGTGCGCCGCACGGCACGCCGACGTCCGCGGCGCCGGCACCGGTCGTCGTGCCGCCGCCCCGCATCGAGGAACCAGTACCCGCCGCCGCGGCTTCGTCCGCACCGACGGCGACCGCAAGCGTCGCCGCCGGAACCCGCAGCGGCCGTGACATCTACCGAGACTTCCGCGCTGGCCTGGCCAGCCCGCAATGCGGCGACACCGCCGGCAGCCTCTACCGCAAGCAGTTCCGGAACGCGCCGGAACGGATGGCGAACGCCGACGACGGCGACCTGCTCGCGCTGTTCGGCTACGTCGTCGACGCCTTCCGCGAAGCCGGCCTGCCGACCGAATTCACCCTGATTCCCTTCATCGAAAGCGGCTACGACCCGTCCGCGCGCAGCCACGACGGCGCGGCCGGCCTGTGGCAGTTCGTCCGGCTGACCGCGCGCAACCAAGGCATCGCCATCGACCGGCATTACGACGGGCGCCTGTCGCCGCTGGAATCGACCCAGGCGGCGGTCAACTACTTCGGCCACCTTTACCGCGAATTCGACGGCGACTGGAAGCTGACGATCATGGGCTACAACGCCGGCGAGTTCCGGATCAAGGCGGCAATGCGGCGGGCGAAGAAAACCGGCCGGTTGCCGGAGCTGTCGCCGATCACCTACGCCTACGTGAACAAGCTGCATGCGCTGTCATGCCTGTTCGAGGAAGCCGAGCAACGCGACGGCTGGATGGACGCGCTCGACCGCCAGGTGCCGATCCTGCACGCCACGCAGTTGCCCGACGAGGCGCGAAGCCTGGACGCATGGTCTGCGCAACAAGGCCAGGATGCGGCGCTGCTGCGGCAATTGAATCCCGACCAGCGCGGCGCGCTCGGCGGCAAGCGCCGCGTGCTCGCGCCGATCACCGCCGCCGGCGCGGCGGGTGCGGGCGGTTCGCGCTGAATTCCGCGACCATGGTCGTGCCCGGCCATACGCCGGCGCAGGTGCGGCGTTGCGCATACGTGGCAAAATGCAGGCTTTCCACGCAACAACGAGAACCGCCATGGGTTTCCTGCAAGGCAAGCGCGCACTGATCACCGGCATCGCCAGCGAGCGCTCGATCGCTTCGGGCATCGCCGAAGCCATGCACCGTGAAGGCGCGGAACTGGCCTTCACCTACCAGAACGAAAAGCTCAAGACCCGCGTCGAGCGGGCCGCGGCCGAATACGCCGGCAAGTTCGTGGTCGAACTCGACGTAGCCCGCGACGACAGCATCGCCAACGCTTTCGCCGAAGTGAACAAGCACTGGAGCGACGGTTTCGACATCGTCGTCCACGCGATCGCGTTCGCCCCGCGCGAGGCGATCAGCGGCCAGTTCCTCGATGGCTTGACCCGCGAGAACTTCGCGCTGGCGCACGACATCTCGGCGTATTCATTCGCCGCGCTCGCCAAGGCCGCGCGCCCGAGCCTGCGCAGCGGCGGTGCGCTGTTGACGCTAACCTATCTCGGTGCAGAACGCGCACTGCAGAACTACAACGTGATGGGCGTGGCCAAGGCCTCGCTGGAAGCGACCACGCGCTATCTCGCGCTCAACCTCGGCCCGGACGGCATCCGCGTCAACGCGATTTCCGCCGGCCCGATCAAGACCCTGGCCGCGAGCGGCATCGGCGGCTTCAAGAAGATCCTCGGCCACGTCGAGGACTACGCGCCGCTGCGCCGCACCGTCACGATCGAGGACGTCGGCAACGTCGGCGCGTTCCTGTGCTCGGACCTCGCCGCCGGCATCACCGGCGAAGTGACCTACGTCGATGCCGGCTACAACATCCTCGGCATGACCGGCATCGAGACCGAAGCCAAGGAATGAGGCCATGCGGGAGCGGCATTCCTGCGAATGAAGCAAAAGCGAAAAAGCCCGGCGATGCCGGGCTTTTTCGTGCGCACCGCGATGCAGCCTTATTGCAGCTTGTCCTCGTGCACGACGATGTCGAAACGCTTGCGCTGCGCCGCGATCCAGGCTTCGGCCGCGACTTGGCCATTGTTCTGCTGCAACTGCAGGGTCAGGCGCTGGCGGTCGGCCGGGGTGAACTTGGTCAGGTCGCCCGGATGCACCGCGTTGACCGCAAACAGCAGGTAGCCGTTCGGCGATGGAATCCTGCCCACCGCCGGCTTGCCCGCGGCAGGCGCCGGCACGGCGAAGATCGCCTCGTTGCCTTCGCGGGTCGGCAGCGGCGCGCCACGCGGCAAGCCCGGCACGTCACTCGACTTCGCGCCGACGCTGGCCGCGACATCGGCCAGCTTCTCGCCCTTCTGCAGGCGCGCCAGCAAGTCGTTCGCGGTCTTTTCGGCGGCCTTCCGGGTGCGGTCGGCATGGATCGCGGCGACGATGGCGTCGTGCGCCTGCGCCAGCGGCTCGGCCCGTTCGGCGACGTGGTCGGTGACGCGCAGCACGATGCTGTGGTTCGGCGTGATCTGGATCGGATCGCTGACCGTACCGTCCTGTACCAGCGATTCCGGGAACGCCGCGCGCAGCACCGCGGGATTGGCCAGCACGCCCGGTGCGTCGAGACGCGCGAACGGCCCGGCCTTCTGCACCGGCAGGTTCACCGCCGCCGCGGCCGGCGCCAGTGCGCTCGGGTTCTTCAGGGTTTCGTCGGTGAGCTTGCTGGCCAGGTCGGTGTAGGCGCGTTCGCGCGCGGACTGCGCATCTTCCTGCACCAACTGGTCGCGCACTTCCTCGAAGCTCTTGCCGGTGCCGGCCTTGACCTCGCGCACCTTGATCACGTGCCACTGGTTGTCGACCTTGACCGGCTCGCTGACGCTATCGGCGGCCAGCGCGAACGCGGCGTCCTCGAACGGCTTGGGGTACGAGCCATCGCGCGCGATCCAGCCGAGGTCGCCGCCATTGGCCTTGGAACCGGGGTCCAGCGAATTGGCCTTGGCCAGCGCGGCGAAATCGGCGCCGGCACGCGCCTGCTTGACAAGGTCGGCGGCCTTGGCCGGGTCGGCAACGATGATGTCCGACACCGCGCGCTGCTCGGCGCTGGCGAAGCGGCCCTTCTCCTCGTCGTAGCGCTTGCGCAGCGCGGCATCGTCGGCCACTGCCGGCGCCGGCAGTTGCGCCGCGTCGATGTCGACGTATTCCACGCTCACCGTTTCCGGCAAGCGGTATTCGGCCGCATGCACGGCGTACCACGCCTTGATCTCGTCGTCGCTAACGGGCGCGGTATCGGCCGCCGGCGCCGGCAGCACGGCCAGGCTCAGGTCGCGGGTTTCGCCCAGCAGCCGGATCGCGTTGTCCACTTCCTTCGGGGTGACGAAACCCGATTCGCCGATGCCCAGCGGCAGCACGCCCATCTGCAGCCGTTCGCGCTGCTTCTGCTCGAACTGCTGCGGCGTCAGCGGCGGCACCTGCGAAGACAGGATAGTCGCGTAGCGCGCGGCGTCGAACTTGCCATCGGACAGGAACGCCGGCTCCGTGGCGATCGCCTGGCGCACCGCATCGTCACCGACCACGATGCCGGCCTGCTGCGCGACCAGCAGCAACACCTTGCTGTCGATCAGTTGATCGAGCACCTGGCGACGGTTGTCGGCGGTGTCGAACTGGCGCGCGTCGAAATTGTCGCCAAGCTGCTGCGCCTGCTGCTGGCGCTGGCGCTCGAACGCGGCGCGGAATTCGTCGCTGCTCACGTCCTCGTGTTGCCACAGCATCGACGCCGGCCAGAACTTCGGCGCCGAGGCCCACCACGATGGCGGCGCCTGCACGCGGGCCACGGCATTGTCGCTATCGCCGGTGAGGTACTGGTTCACGCCGACGAAGGCGAACGGGACGATCAGCAATCCCATCACGACGCTGGCAATCCAGCCGGAAACTTTGTCTCGAAGATTCTGCAGCATTGGGTAATTCAAGGCGTTTGCGTCAAGCGCTCCAGTTTACCCGAAGGCGCCGCGGAAAAACCCGCGGCACGGCCGGAAAAAGCAAAAACGGCAGCCGGCGCGCGCGGACATGAAAAAGGCCCGCCTTGCGGCGGGCCCTTCAAAAAAATGGCGGAGCGGACGGGACTCGAACCCGCGACCTCCGGCGTGACAGGCCAGCATTCTAACCAGCTGAACTACCGCTCCATTGAACTGCAAGCTGCGGATTTCCCCGCCTCTTCCGAAACAAAAACCGCATCTGCGCAACCTCG
>JAATFG010000016.1 GCA_015655355.1 Lysobacterales bacterium | reverse complement strand
TCTTGTCGTGCGAGCCGTACTCCTCGGCCGCCTGCGCCATCAGGCCGACGTTCGGCACGGTGCCGATCGTGGCCGGGTCGAGCGGACCGTGCTTCTTCACGTCGTCGATGACGGTCTGGTACACGCCGGCATACGAGGAATCCGGGATGACGGCGAGGGTGTCGTCTTCAGCGCCATCGACGCCCCACAGCTTGCCGCCGTTGCGGATCAACGCCGGCATCGACGCATCGACGATCACGTCGCTCGGCACGTGCAGGTTGGTGATGCCCTTGTCTGAATTGACATAATTCAGGCGCGGCCCACTCTTCAACGCGGCCTCGAACGCCGCCTTGATCTCGGCGCCATTCGACAGCTTGTCGAGGCCGGCGAGAATCGTGCCGAGGCCATCGTTCGCCGACAACCCCGCAGCCTGCAAATCCTTGCCGTACTTGGCGAACACGTCGGAGAAATACGCCTTCACGACGTGACCGAAGATGATCGGGTCGCTGACCTTCATCATCGTCGCCTTCAGGTGCACCGAGAACAGCACGTCCTCGGCCTTGGCCTGGGCCAGCGCGTTCTTGAGGAAGGCGTTGAGGTTGGCGGCTTCGAGCTTGGTCGCATCGACGATTTCGCCCTTCAGCACCGGCAGCTTTTCCTTCAGCACGATGCTGTCGCCGCCTTCGGTCTCGAGCACGATCTTGAGCACGTCATCCTGCGCCAGCGTCACCGACTTCTCGTTGTTCTTGAAGTCGTGCGCGCCCATCGTCGCCACGTTGGTCTTCGAGCCGGCGGTGAAGGCCTTGTTCTTGTGCGGATGCTTCTTCGCGTAGGCCTTGACCGACAGCGGCGCGCGGCGGTCACTGTTGCCTTCGCGCAGCACCGGGTTCACGGCCGAGCCTTTGACCTTGTCGTACTTGGCGCGCACCGCCTTTTCTTCGTCGGTGGACGGCGCTTCCGGGTAATCCGGGATCTTGTGGCCCTTGGCCTGCAACTCGGCGATGGCGGCCTTCAACTGCGGGATCGACGCGGAGATGTTCGGCAGCTTGACGATGTTGGCTTCCGGCTTCTTGGCCAGTTCGCCAAGTTCGCCCAGCGTGTCGTCGGCGAGGCCGAACTGGGCGAGGATGCGCGCGGCCACCGAGATGTCGCGGGTTTCGATCGCGACGCCGGCCCTCGATGCGTAAGCCTGCACGATCGGCAGGAACGAATAGGTCGCCAGCAGCGGCGCTTCATCGGTGAGCGTGTAGATGATCTTGGGGGTATTCGACATTTTCGTGTGCAACCGCTGTCAGCCGGGAAAGACCTGCATTGTCGCGCGTCAACGCATGCATCGCAAAGCACGGCGTGCTGGATACAGAATCCCGCGGGCCATGCCTCGCGGCACGGCTTCATGCATCAAACATCACGTTGCGAAGACGTTACGCCACGCGGGCGCGACGGGTGCGTTCCAGATGCACGAGCAACAGCGAGATCGCCGCCGGGGTCATGCCGGGAATGCGCTGCGCCTGGCCGATGGTTTGCGGCTGCACGCGCTGCAATTTCTGGGTGACTTCGGCGGACAGGCCGCGCACGTTGGCGTAATCGAAATCGTCAGGAATCGCAGTGCTTTCGTTGCGCTGCTGGCGTGCGATTTCGTCGCGCTGGCGGTCGAGGTAGCCGGCGTACTTGACGCCGATTTCGACTTGTTCGGCGACGCTTGCATCGTCCACCGCCGGGCCGATGCCGGGCACCGAAACCACTTTGGCGTAGTCCAGTTCCGGGCGCTTGATGAGATCGAGCGCGTTGACTTGATGGCTGACCGAAACGTCAAGCGCGCTTTCCAGCTCGCGTCCCAGAGCATTGTTCGGTGCAGCCCAAATGCCGCGCAGGCGTTCGGTTTCGCGTGCGATGGCTTCGCGCTTGCGCGAGAATTTTTCCCAGCGCGCGTCGTCGACGAGGCCGAGTTCGCGGCCTTTCTCGGTAAGGCGCAGATCGGCGTTGTCTTCGCGCAACTGCAAACGGTATTCGGCGCGCGAAGTGAACATGCGGTATGGCTCGTTGGTGCCGTGGGTAATCAGGTCATCGACCAACACGCCGATGTAGGCTTCGTCGCGGCGTGGCGACCACGCCGGCTTGCCTTGCACGTGACGCGCGGCATTCAAGCCGGCGAGCAAACCCTGCGCGGCGGCTTCTTCATAGCCGGTGGTGCCATTGATCTGGCCTGCGAAAAACAAGCCGTTGACGAGTTTCGTTTCCAGCGAGGATTTCAAACCGCGCGGATCGAAGAAATCGTATTCGATCGCATAGCCGGGGCGGGTGATGTGCGCATGCTCGAAGCCGCGGATCGAACGTACCATCTCGAGCTGCACGTCGAACGGCAACGAGGTGCTGATGCCGTTCGGATAAATCTCGACGACATCGAGGCCTTCCGGCTCGACGAAGATTTGATGCGACGCTTTCTCGGCGAAACGCACCACCTTGTCCTCGATGCTGGGGCAATAGCGCGGGCCAATGCCTTCGATCTGCCCGGAATACAGCGGCGAACGGTGCAGCGCGTTGCGGATGATCTCGTGCGTGCGCTCGCTGGTGTGCGTGATCCAGCAACTCACTTGCTGCGGATGTTCGCGGCGCTCGCCGACGAAGCTCATCACCGGCATCGGGTCGTCGCCGGGCTGCTCTTCCATCACCGAATAATCGAGCGTGCGCCCGTCGATGCGCGGCGGCGTGCCGGTCTTGAGGCGGTCGATCTTGAACGGACGTTCGCGCAACTTCGCCGCCAGCATCGCCGCCGGCGGGTCGCCCATCCGTCCGGCCGCGTATTGGGTTTCGCCGACATGGATCTTGCCGGCGAGGAAAGTCCCGGCGGTCAACACGACGGCGCGCGCGGTGAAGCGCAAACCCGTCTGGGTGATCGCACCGCACACTTCGTCGCCTTCGACGATCAGGTCATCGACCGCGGCCTGGAAGATCGTCAGGTTCGGCTGCGCTTCGACGATGCGGCGGATCGCGGCGCGGTACAGCGCGCGGTCGGCCTGGCAGCGGGTGGCGCGCACGGCCGGGCCTTTCGACGCGTTGAGCGTGCGCCACTGGATGCCGGCCAGGTCGGCCGCGTGCGCCATCGCGCCGCCGAGCGCGTCGATTTCCTTGACCAGGTGGCCCTTGCCGATGCCGCCGATGGCCGGGTTGCACGACATCGCGCCAACGGTCTCGACGTTGTGGGTCAGCAGCAACGTCTTCGCACCGGCGCGCGCGGACGCAAGCGCGGCCTCGGTGCCGGCATGGCCGCCGCCGATGATGATGACGTCATGGTCGTGGAAGTCGTCGGTCAAAGTATTCATGTGATCTCGTTCCCGGTTTCACACTCCGGTCGGGAAAACCGGCGGTGGACCACGTGCGGTTGGCACGCGTCCTGCGGATCATCTTTCCAGCACCCGACATGGCATCGCGACCAGGGGCGCAAGGGCTGGGCTTGGATCAAGGCCAACCGGAGCGCATGTCGGGGAAGCTCGGGGGCCGGTAGTCGGGGGACTGCCGGCCCCTTTTTATTGCCGGCGAATTATAGCGCCTGCCCCTTCCACGCCCGCGAGACGAAAAAACCCCGGCTTGCGGCCGGGGTTTCCGTGTCAGGGCGCCGACGCCCGGCAGGGCAGGAACAGGGGGGATCCAGGATCCTGCCGGACATCGACATGTGAAAGCTGGCGACAACGGACGCGCTTCAGCTCATGCGTCAGCAAGTGACGCGAATCGTCATGGCGCAACTGTACCCGGTGACGCGAATCAGCACAATGCGATGCAGTTCACGCTTTCGCGCGTTGAAGCCACGAAATACGCCAAAATCCGGTGTCGCAGACTGCGACAGGATCAGTGCCCGCGACCGCTCCAGTGGCCGCCGCCCGAGCCACCCGAATGCGTGGCTGCCGGACGGCTCGAACCGCCGCTGGGAACGTAATGGCCGCCACCGGACGAACGCGACGGCGCGCTGCGGTAGGCCGGCGGCTGCGATTGCGGCCTGAGCACGCCAGCGCCGTGGCCATAGTTGCGCCATCCGCCGGGCGCACCGTGCGCGGGCGTCCACGACGGCCCCGAACCGTAATAATGCCGTCCGCCGTGGCCGTAATACGGGTGCACGATGTACGGGTGGCCGAAGCCGTAATAGCCGACGTAGCCCGGCCAGCCGTAATCCATGTAGCCCCAGATGCCGCTGTAGTAATACGGGTAATAGCTGTCAGCGTAATAACCATCGGCGTAGACCGTGTCCGGTGCGCCCTGGTAATAGCCGCCATCGCCGCTGGCGCCGACGTATTCGTAGGTGGCACAGCTGCTCAGCGCGAACGCGGCCAGCGCGGCGAGAATGATGTGGCGGAATTTCATGGCAATCCCCTTGCAGCGAACGCTGCAGCGATGTCGCAGACCTGCAGCTTCGGCCTTGCGCGTTGAACTCGTGCTTAACTCCCGCATGCTACCGCGTTGCGGCGTCCGCAGCGGGGGATGCGTTACCCTTTGCGCATGGATTCCCCCGCCGACGCTGCCACGCTCCTTCCCCATTTCGGCGACGTGCTCGCCGCCGCCGCGCGCATCGCCCCGCACGCCACGGTCACCCCGGTGCTGCAGGCGCGCAGCCTCGACGAAATCGCCGGCGCACGCCTGTTCTTCAAGGCCGAACACCTGCAGCGCACCGGCGCCTTCAAGTTCCGCGGCGCGTGCAATGCGGTGTGGGCGCTGGACGACGACCGCGCCAGGCAGGGCGTCGTCACCCATTCCTCCGGCAACCACGGCGCCGCGCTCGCGCTGGCCGCACGGACGCGTGGCATTGCCTGCCACGTGGTCGTGCCGGACAACACCAACCGGGCCAAGGCCGCGAACATCGAACGCTACGGCGCAACCCTGCATTTCAGCGCGCCGGGCATCGCCGCGCGCGAGGCCCGCTGCGCCGAACTGCAGGCGCAGACCGGCGCGGTGCTGGTGCATCCATATGCCGATGCCGAGGTGATTGCCGGGCAAGGCACCGCCGCGCTGGAATTGCTCAACCAGGCCGGCGCACTCGACGCGCTGGTGATCCCGATCAGCGGCGGCGGCCTCGGCGCCGGCTGCGCGATCGCCGCCAAGCACATCGCGCCGGACTGCGAAATCATCGTCGCCGAACCGGACAGCGCCGACGATGCCGCGCGTTCGCTGCGCGGTGGCGTGCGCATCGCCCCGGACGGCGTTCCCGACACCGTCTGTGACGGCCTGCGCGGCGCGATCGGCGAACCGAATTTCCGCCTGTTGCGCGGTTTCGACGCGCAGGCGATCACCGTCAGTGACGCCGACACCGTCGCCGCGCAGAAACTGCTGTGGCAAGTGCTGAAGCAGACCGTCGAACCATCGGCGGCAATCGCCTTCGCCGCGGTGCTGAAGGAAAAGGCGCGCTTCGCCGGCAAGCGCGTCGGCCTGATCCTGTCCGGCGGCAACGTCGACCTCGACGCGCTGCCCTGGGGCGCGACTTGCGTGCCCCAATTGGCGCCGAACAGGGCCGCGAAGTGAGCCGTCGTCGCATCTGGCGCTGGTTGTGGTGCCTGCCGGTGCTGGTCGGCGCGTGGCTGCTCGGCGTCGCGCTGTACATCATCCAGGTCGGCCACCGCGACCAGGCCGCGAAATCCGATGCGATCATCGTGCTCGGCGCCGCCGCCTACGACGCCAAGCCTTCGCCGGTGTTCGAGGAACGCATCAAGCACGGCATCGATCTGTACCGGCGCGGGCTGGCGCCGAAGCTGATCTTCACCGGCGGCTACGGCGGCGTCGACGCGCGTTTTTCCGAATCGCAGGTCGGCAAGCGCTACGCGGAAAAGCACGACGTACCGGAAGGCGCGATCCTGATCGAAACCGCTTCGCGCACGACCAAGCAGAACCTCACCGAAGCGGCGGCACTGATGCGCGACAACGGCCTGCACCGCGCGATCGTCGTCTCCGATCCACTGCACATGGCGCGCGCGATGCGCCTGGCGCGCGAGGCCGGCATCGACGCGCTCGGTTCGCCGACGCCGAGCACGCGCTTCCGCGGTTTCGGCCCGCGCCTGCGCTTCCTGCTGCAGGAAATGTATTTCTTCCACCGCGACCGCATCCTCGACGCGGTCTGACCCGAAAAAAACACCCATGACCGCACGCACCGATGCCATCGCCCTGATCGAAAGCTATTACGCCGCGTTCAACCGCGCCGACTGGGACGCGATGCTGGCGCATCTTTGCGCCGACGTCGCCCACGACCTGAACCAGGGCGCGCGCGAAACCGGCATCGACGCGTTCCGTGCCTTCCTCGCGCGGATGAACGCCAGCTACGCCGAACAATTGCGCGACATCCGCGTCATCGCTTGCGAAGACGGCACGCACGCTGCCGCCGAATACGTGGTGCACGGTGAATACAAGCGCACCGACGCTGGCCTGCCCGAAGCGCATGGCCAGGAATACGTGCTGCCCGGCGGCGCGTTCTTCGACATCGCCGCCGGCAAGATCGCGCGGGTGACGAATTACTACAACCTCGAGGACTGGCTCGCGCAGGTACGCGGCGACAGCGCTTGATCCCGCGCCAGAGACAACGCGCCGCAGCACTCGGTGCGGCGAACAACCCCGTTTGAAGCTTTCATTGTTTCCGCCGAACCGGAATCTTCGCCAGCGGAATGGCCACGACGTCGTGGCCAAGTTCGCGGATCGGCGTACCGGGCTGCGGCGCCCATGCCTGCGCGCTGGCGACTTCGACAATACCGCCTTCCACCTCGAACGTGTCGCGCTCCAGCACCGGATCGCGGAACCCGGCGGCCATCAGCGCATCGCCGAGCACGGCGATGTCGATGAAGCTGGACGCCAGCAGCAGGCCATCGGGCTTCAGCACGCGGCGGATGCCGGCGAACGCGGCCGGCAAGTCCGCGTGATCGTGCAAGGACAAATTCGCGAACAGCACGTCGACACTCGCATCAGTCAGCGGCAACGCGCGCGCTTCAGCGCCGATCCGCTGCACGTCCCTGCCGAGCAGTTGCCTGAACAATCCGGTCTGCCTCTTCGCGGTTTTCAACGCGGCCGCATCGGCATCGACCGCCAACACGTTCGCTTTCGGCCAGCGCTGCTTCAGCGCCAGCGCGGCGCTTTCGGTGCCCAGGGCCAGATCGACCACGCACTGCGGAACCTTGTCGTCGAGATAGTCGAGCTGCTCGAACAGGCGCGATTCGACTTCGGCGCGAATCTGCACGAATGCGTCGCTGCGGCGGAAGGCATCGAAATCGGACATGGTCAAAGGCTCTGCGCGAAGGCCGCAATTCTAGTCGCAACCTCGTCGGCGCGGCTGACGAAGGCGGCATGGCCGGCATGCCCGATCGCGACGAATTCGGCGCGCGCGTTCAACGCCGCGGCAGCTTGCATCGCCGCCGCCGGAACGAGCCTGTCGCGGGTGCCGCCGAGCCACAAGCTTTTTTGCGCCAGCGCGGAAACCTGGTTGCGCAAGTCGGTGCGTTCGAGCAGGCGCAGGCCTTCCGGGACGATCCACGGCGCCGGCTCGCCGCGTGCGAACAGGGTCGGCCGGATCTTCTGCAATTCGGCGCGCGCCGCGTCACTGCCCATCGCATCCAGGGCGAAGAAGCGTTCGATGGTCGCGGCGTAATCGTTCTGCAGGTCGTGCGCGAGCTGGCGCAGGATTTCGTCGCGCGCGGCCAGCGGCCAATCGGGGCTTTGCACGATGCGCGGCGACGACGCCAGCATCGCCAGTCCGCGCACGTTGTCCGCATGCAGCGCAGCCGCCTTCAGCGCGAACAGGCCGCCGAGCGACCAGCCGATCCACGCCGCCGCCGGCGTGCGTGCGCAGATGGCGTCGATGACTGGATTGAGCTCCAGCGGCAGCGGCGAATCGTGGCTGTAGCCGTGGCCGGGCAGATCGACGAGATGCAGCTGGAACTGCGCCGACAGGCGTTCGGTCAAGGGCGCGAACACGCCGCCGTGCAGCGCCCAGCCGTGGATCAGGACCAGCGGCGCGCCGCTGCCGACGACTTCGATGTGCAAATCATCCATCGGGTGATCTTAAGCCGGCGCGCATCGATCACCCACACCTGCGGACGCGACGGCGTGTTGCATCACGCCGCTTGCGAACGATCCGGCTCGACGATCTCGGCGTGCACGGTGCCGCCCGCTTTCATTGGTTCGCCGGCATCGATGCCGGCGCCGTGCAGCGGCATCGGCTTCAGGCCCAGGCGCGCGAACAGTTCCATGTCGTGCGCCGCGTCGTTGTTGCCGGTGCTCAGCAGCCTGTCGCCGTAGAAGATCGAATTGGCGCCGGCGAGGAAGCACAGCGCCTGCAATTCGTCGTTCATCGATTCGCGGCCCGCGCTCAGGCGCACCATCGAGCGCGGCATGATGATGCGCGCGACGGCAATCGTGCGCACGAACTCGAACGGATCGAGTTCCCTGGTGCCGTGCAGCGGCGTGCCGGCCACCTGGACCAGGCGATTGATCGGCACCGAATCCGGATGCGCCGGCAGGTTCGCCAGCGCCTGCAGCAAACCGGCGCGCTGTTCGCGCGTCTCGCCCATGCCGATGATGCCGCCGCAGCAGGTTTTCATGCCGGCGTCGCGCACGTGCGCGAGCGTGTCGAGGCGTTCCTGCTGTTCGCGGGTGGTGATGATGTCGCCGTAGAACTCCGGCGCGGTGTCGAGGTTGTGGTTGTAGTAGTCGAGGCCGGCGTCCTTCAGCGCGCGCGCCTGCGTGCCGCTGAGCATGCCGAGCGTGGCGCAGGTCTCGAGACCGAGCGCCTTCACTTCGGCGATCATCTTCGCGACCTTCGGGATGTCGCGATCCTTCGGCTCGCGCCACGCCGCGCCCATGCAGAAGCGCGAGGCGCCGGCCGCCTGCGCCGCGCGCGCCTTGGCCACCACCGCTTCGGTGCTCATCAGTTTCTGTGCCCGCACGCCGGTGTGGTAGCGCTGCGCCTGCGGGCAATAACTGCAATCTTCCGGGCAGCCGCCGGTCTTGACCGACAACAGCGTGGACACCTGCACCTCGTCCGGCCGGAAATGCTCGCGATGCACGCTGGCGGCGCGATGCAGCAATTCGGGGAAGGGCAGGCCGAACAGGGCGAGCAATTCCTCGCGCTGCCAATCGTGGCGGATGACGGACATTTCGGATTCGCTCGCAGTGCAGATTCGGAATTTTCTGACAGACAAGGCCGTGCAGGCGCGGCAGTCTGGTCGGCATGCTTGGGCCTGTCAATCCGTTCGGCCGCGTATCCATCGAGAGGTGGTTGTGGCCATTGTTCGCCAGCGACTGCCGTGTTTGCGGCGAATTGCCAGATGCGCTGGGCGAGGAACTGTGCACGCAATGCCGTGCCGGCCTGCCGTGGAATCACCTCTGCTGCGAACGCTGCGCGCGGCCGATGCCGCACCGGGGTATCTGCGGGCAATGCCTGCTGCACCAGCATCCGCTGTACCTGACCCGCGCGACTTTCGCCTATGCCGCGCCGATCGACGCGTTGCTGCCACGCTTCAAGTTCCACCGCGACCTGGCCGCCGGGCGCCTGCTGTCCGCGCTGATGCTGGAAAGCCTGCGCGATGCGCCGCGTCCGCAGGCGATCGTGCCGGTGCCGCTGCATCGCGACCGTCTGCGCCAACGCGGCTACGACCAGGCGCTTGAACTGGCGAAACCGCTGGCGCGCGCACTGAAGATTCCACTGCGCGCCGACGCCCTGCAGCGCGTGCGCGCCACGGCACCGCAATCCGAACTAGACGCCGAGGCGCGGCAGAAGAACCTGCGCGGCGCGTTCGCGCCCAATCTGGGCGCATTCGGCAAAAACGGGGCGTTGCCGAACCACGTCGCCTTGGTCGACGACGTGATGACCACCGGCGCGACCCTGCACGCCGCCGCACGCGCCTTGCGTGCCGCCGGCGTGCAGCGCGTCGATGCGTGGGTGTGCGCGCGGGTGGCGTGAGCCTCAGCCGGCCGGCATCACCGGCGGCACGTAGTCCAGGGTCATTCCGAGCAGCCACAGCAGGCCGAGCACCAGCGGCAGGTGCACCAGCAACTGCATGAAGGTGAAGCCGACGATGTCGCGCGCCTTCAAGCCGAGCACGCCGAGCAACGGCAGCATCCAGAACGGGTTGATCAGATTCGGCAGCGCCTCGGCGGCGTTGTACACCTGCACCGCCCAGCCGAGATGCGCGTGCAGCGTGTTCGCCGCCTGCATCACGTACGGCGCTTCGACCAGCCACTTGCCGCCACCGGACGGCACGAAGAACCCCAGCACCGCCGAATACACGCCCATCACCAGCGCGAAGCTGTCGGTGCTGGCGACGTGCACAAACAGTTGCGACAGCCGATGCGCCAGCGTTTCGCCGCCGCTGCCCGCGGCCTTGGTCAGCAGCGAGGCGATGCCGCCGTACAGCGGGAACTGGATCAGCACGCCGGTGGTGCTCGGCACGGCTTTCGCCACCGCATTGAGGAAGCTGCGCGGGCGCCAGTGCAGCAACAGGCCCAGCGCCAGGAACAGGAAGTTGTAGGTGTTGAGGTTGGCGATCGCGGTGACCACCGGCTTGCTGGCGAATTCGGAGAACAGCCAGCCGAAGGCGAGCAGCGACAGCAGCACGGTCAGCAGCGGGCTGTGTTCGAGCCATTCGCCGGGACGGATCGGCGCGGCCGGCGCAGTGGCTTCGGCCTTGTTCGCCTCGTCGAATTCGCTGATGGTGCGCGCCGCGGCGCCGCTCGGCGCGGTCAGCCACGCGACCAGCAGCGAGACCGCGATCAGGATCGCGGTCAGCAGGATCGACTGCGGCAGGAAAATGGTCTGCGTGAACGGCAACACGCCGGTGACCTGCAACAGGCCCGGCGGCATGCTCGCCGGATTGGCCTGCAACTGCGCGGCCGACGAACTCAGGCCCATCGCCCACACCGCGCCGAGGCCGAGGTAGGCCGCGGCGCCGGCGGCGCGATAATCCATGCGCAATTCCGTGCGCCGCGCCAGCGCGCGCACCAGCAGGCCGCCGAACACCAGCGAGAAACCCCAGCTCAGCAGCGAGGCGAGCATGCTCACCAGCGCCACGTAGACCACCGCGCCGCGTCCGCTCTTGGGCACGCGCGCGAGCAGGTCGATGAAGCGCGACACCACCGGCGCGCTCGCCACCGCGTAGCCGCCGATGACGATGAAGGCCATCTGCATGGTGAACGGGATCAGGCTCCAGTAGCCGTCGCCGAACGCGGACACCGCTGCTTTCGGCGTCGCCCCGAACGCCATCACCGCGACGGCGACGATGACCACGCCAAGCACCGCGAACACGTAGGCATCGGGGAACCACCTCTCCGCCCAGCCCGCGCACTTCAGCGCCGCGCGCGCCAGCGCGCCTTCCCTCGATTGCGATTGGTCAGACATGTCGCGTGCTCCCAAGCCATATAGTCCCGGGATTCTGGTGCCGCGGCCGCGGCGATGCCAGATGAACCTTGGTATTAACGCAGCGTCGGCGTCAGAGTTTCACGCTGAGCGAGGCGAGCCAATCCTTCAGCGCAGTCGGCTGCTTGTCCTTGTCGTCGCTGACGACGTAGGCCGAACGAGAGCCGACCAACCGGCCATCTGGCGACACGACGACCAGCGTCGGATACGACTTGATACCCAATGCGTCGATGAAATCCTTCGCGCCACTGGCCACCGGCCATTGCAGGCCGCGCCGCTTGACGAACTGTTGCGCCGTGGCCTTGTCGTCGAAGGTGACGGAAATCACTTGCAGGTTGGGCGCTTGCGCCTTCAATTCGTTGAGCTCGGGAATTTCCTGGATGCACGGCACGCATTCGGAAAAGTAGAACGACAACAGCGAGTAATGCTTGCCGTCGCCCAAGTCGAATTTTTTCCCGGAAAGGTCGGCGTGCTTCAACGCTGGCATCATGCCGGCAACCGGAATGGCAAGCGCTGGATGAATCAGTGATTCCAGCGAGACCGTTGGCGCTTTCTCTTCATTGATTTTCAGCGTGGCAACGGACTTGTCGCCATTCACGCCCTTGTTGAAGGACGCGCCTGCATCCACCTTCGACATGAAAGCGGCGTAATCGAGCTTGCTCCCGTCGACATCGAGGTAGATCACCTGCTTGACGTCGTCAAGCATCATTCCTTTGCGGAACTCGGCTTCCGGCATCGTTTTCGCGGCGTCCGCTGGCGGACTTGGCTGCTCGGCCCAACCGGATTGCGCAACACCCGCCAACATCAACGCCAACATCGCTGCACGCATCTTGCTCTCCTTGAAAGGCGACAACCGGACCGACGCTACTTCTTCAGCCAAAACTCCAGCGCAATTCCCGCGAACACCGCCATGCCCACCCAATTGTTGTGCAGGAACGCGCGGAAACACGGCTCGCGTTCGCGGCCCTTGGCGATGCCGAATTCCCACAACACCAGCACGAAGGCAACGACCAGCCCGGCCAGGTAATAATTCCCCAGCGCGGCCTGGCGGCCGACCAGATACAGGCCGACGAATACCAGCGCGTACAGGATGCCTTGAATCACCAGGTCCAGATCGCCGAACAGGATCGCGGTGGACTTGGCGCCCACGCGGATGTCGTCGTCGCGGTCGACCATCGCGTACCACGTGTCGTAAGCGGTGGCCCAGACGATGTTGGTCACCCACAACACCCACGCCACCGCCGGGATTTGCCCCTGCACCGCGGCGAACGCCATCGGAATGCCCCAGCCGAACGCCATGCCGAGGTAAATCTGCGGCAGGTGCGTGTAGCGCTTCAGGTACGGATAGGTCGCGGCAAGGAAGATGCCGACGAAGCTCAGGCCGATGGTGAGCCAGTTCAACGACAGCACCAGCGCGAATGCGATCAGCATCAGGCCCGCGAACAGCATCAGCGCTTCGCGCCCGCGTACCGCGCCGGTGGCCAGCGGGCGCTCCTTGGTGCGCTTGACTTGCGGGTCGAGCCAGCGGTCGGCGTAATCGTTGATCACGCAACCGGCGCTGCGGGTCAACCACACGCCGGCGGTGAACACGAACAGCGTCCACAGTGGCGGCACGCCTTTGGCCGCGATCCACAACGCCCACCACGTCGGCCACAGCAGCAGCAACGTGCCGATCGGGCGGTCGGCGCGCATCAGCTTCCAGTAGTTGCGAGCGCGGGCGCGCCATTCGGGGATTTCGGCGTCGGGGGAATTCGCGGCGTTCATGCCGCGAATTCTACCGCCCGCGCGCAGCCGAAACCGCGCAACGCGTCGACTTGCGCCCGCATGCGCAGGCCCGCGTCAAGCCGCGCTGGCGGCATCCAGCGTCGCGACGTCGTCAACCGACAGCGACAGCCGCGCGGCGGCGAGCAAATCCTGCAACTGCTCGACGCTGGTCGCCGAAACGATCGGCGCGGTCACGCTGGGACGCGCGATCAACCACGCCAGCGCGACCTGCGCCGGCGTCGCCTTGTGCGCGGCGGCGATGTCGTCGAGCGCGGCGAGGATGCGCAAGCCGCGCGGGTTGACGTATTTCTTGACCACGCCGGCGCCGCGCGCGCTGCTCTTGGCCGCATCGCTTTCACTGCGGTACTTGCCGCTGAGGAAGCCGCTGGCCAGCGAGTAATAGCCGATCACGCCGACATGTTCGCGCGCCACCAGCGGTTCCAGCTCGGCCTCGTAGCCGGCGCGGTCGTACAAGTTGTATTCCGGCTGCAGCGATTCGTAGCGCGGCAGGCCTTCTTCCTTCGCGAGCTCGAGCGCGCTCTGCAAGCGCGCGGCGCTGAAGTTGGACGCGCCGATGGCGCCGATCTTGCCTTGCTCGATCAGGATGCGGAACGCGTCGAGCGTATTGCCCTGCGGCACTTTCTCGTCGTCCTCGTGCGCCTGGTACAGGTCGATGTAGTCGGTTTGCAGACGCTGCAGCGATTCATCGACCGCGGCGAGGATGTTCGCCGGCGACAGGCCCGGCCGCGCCGGCAACTTCGCCACCTTGGTCATGATGACGACCTGGTTGCGCTTGCCGCTCTTGTGCAGCCACTTGCCGATGATGGTTTCCGATTCGCCGCCGTGGTTGCCCGGCACCCAGTGCGAATAACCGTCGGCGGTGTCGATCGCATTGAAGCCGGCCTCGACGAAGGCATCCAGCAGCTTGAACGACGTGGCCTCGTCCACGCTCCAGCCGAACACGTTGCCGCCGAACACGATCGGCGCGATCTTCAATCCGGAGCGGCCCAGTTCGCGGTGTTGCACGGTCATCGTCGTTTCCTCGTCGCGTTGCAAGGCATGCAGGATAACGCCGGCGCACGCCGCTTCGCAGCACGGTCACGACGAAAACAGTGTTGCGCGTCCGCTCAACCGTCGCCAAGCAAACGCGGCAACGCGCGCGCGGCGGCATCGCCGGCGCCGCTGACCACGGCGAAACTGGCGTTGCGGTACGACCAATATTGCGCGAGCAGATCGCCGTCGCGGCGTTGGCCGCGACCGAGCCGCTGGGCGCGCGGGCGCAGGTAGAAACCGACGCGCGCGCCGCTGGCGTCCTGGTAGACCAGCATCGCCGCCGCGCCCTGTTCGGTCGAGAGCAGGCGCCCGCCGAGCAGGCGATAGCCGGCGGCGCTCAAGTCCGGCACCTGCCCCGCTTCGCCGAAATGGCGCTGCAGCCATTGCTGCAGATCGCCGCTGCGTCGCGCATCGAATTCCATCGGCGGCGCATCGGCATCGACGAACTGGCGGTACGCGGCCACCGCATCGGCCATCGGCGGATGCGCTGGCGGGCGCATGCCGCGCGCCTGCCAGCCGAACGTGCCGCCAAGGCCCAACGCGAGCAGCAACGATGCGGCGACGGCGAAACGCCGTTGCCGGCGCGCGCGCAGGCGGCGACGCAAGCGGTTCGGTTCCAGTTGCGGATTCGCCGGCCACGCCGCGGCCTGCGCATGCGTCGCGCGCAACTGTTCCGCATCGCGCTTCCACGCGCGTACCTGTTCGGCCTGTTGCGGATTCGCTTCCAGCCACGCTTCGACCTCGCCGCGCCGGGCCGCGTCCAGGCGGCCATCGACCCAGGCATGCAGTTCGGTTTCGTTCGGTTCTGGATTGATCGCTTCGATGTTCATCGCAACACCTTCAATGCGGGTTTCTTCGCCACCTGGTCGTCATCGGCGGCGCGCAACGCCTGGCGCGCGCGCGACAGCCGCGACATCACCGTGCCGATCGGAATGCCGAGCACGTCCGCCGCTTCGCGGTAGCCGAGGCCTTCGACGCTGACCAGCAGCAGCAACGCGCGCTGTTCGGCGGGCAGGCGGGCGAAACCGGCCAGCGCCGTGCGCGCATCGAACACCTGTTCCGGCGTCGGCGCTTGCGCTTCCTCGTCCGCGCTGAACAAGCGCGCGATCCTGCGCCAGCGCGCGGTGCGCCGGTAGTCGTCGACGAACCGGCGGTACAGCACCGAGAACAGCCATGCCTGCAAGGCTTCGCCATCGCGGCGTTCGTGGCCGTGGGTCAGCGCGCGCTCCAGCGTGGCCTGCACCAGATCGTCGGCCGCGGCCGGTTCGCGGGCCAGCGAACGCGCGAAGCGGCGCAGGCGCGGGATCAGCTCGCGCAGGGCGTCGTCATCGAACGGGGCGGGCAAAGCGGGCATGGCGATCGTGGCAGGGCGGATGTGTATGTGACGAGTGAGGCGGACGGATTATTCCGCAAATGTTTTCGGCGTGATGATGGAATAAATCCGCTGCTGGCGCGTCCGACCTTCAAACCGTCCCGACAGGAGCCCTCATGCCTTCGCCCTCATCGCCGCTACGGCGAACCTTGCTGCCACTGGTCGCGATCGGCGCCATCGTCGCGCTGCTTGCCCTGGCCTTCGCCTGGACCGCCGGCTGGCTGACGCCCAGGCGCTTGACCGCGCTGCGCCTGATCGACGTCATCGAAAACGGCAAGGCCTATCCCGGTTTCCGCCGCGCGCACAGCAAGGGCGTGTGCGTGAGCGGCTATTTCGAGCCGAGCGCGCAGGCGGCGACGCTGTCGAAGGCGCGCGTGTTTTCGCAAGCGCGGGTGCCGGTGCTCGGGCGCCTGTCGATCGCCGGCGGCGACCCTTACGGGCTCGATGCGCAAGCGCGCGTGCGCAGCATGGCCTTGCTGCTGCAAACCGACGACGGCCAGCAATGGCGCACGGCGATGAACAGCTTTCCGTATTTTTCCGTCGCCACGCCGCAGGGTTTCGCCGCGCAGACGCTCGCCTCGCGCCCCGACCCGGCCACCGGCAAGCCCGATCCGGCGAAGATGGCCGCATTCCTGCACCAATACCCGGAAGCACAGAAATTCCTGGACTGGGCCAAGTCCGCGCCGTGGTCGAACAGCTGGACGAACACGCAATTCAATGGCGTCGATGCATTCCGCTTCATCGATGCGCAAGGCGACGTGCGTTTCGTGCGCTGGGCCATGCGCCCGCAGGAGCCGTTCGCGCCGTTGAGCGCGGAGCAGCGCCGGCAGGCCGACGCGGATTTCCTCGCCGAGGATTTGCAGGCGCGCCTGCGGCACGGCCCGCAGCGTTGGGATCTGGTCGTCACCGAAGCGCAGCCGGGCGATGCGATCAACGATGCGGCGCAGCCGTGGCCGGAAGCGCGCGCGCAGATCGATGCCGGCACGCTGGTGCTGGAAAGCGAGCAGCCGCAAGCCACCGGTGCGTGCCGCGACATCAACTACGACCCGACGGTGCTGCCCGACGGCATCGCCATTTCCGACGATCCGATCCTGCAGGCGCGCGCGGCGGCGTATTCGGTGTCGTTCAACCGCCGCGAACGCGAGATCGGCGCGGGCCAGGCGCCGCAAGCCACCGGTGCTGCCGGCAAGGGGAGCGCACGATGAACCGTCACGGCCATTTCAACTTGCCGGCGCGCATCCTGCACTGGGGCATGGCGCTGCTGATCCTGGCGATGCTGTTCGTCGGCGTCGGCATGGTCGCGTCACTGTCGTTGCGACCGGTGCTGTTCGACATCCACAGGCCGCTCGGCATCGCGATCCTGCTGCTGGCGGTGGTGCGCCTGCTCAACCGCTGGCGCAGCCCGCCGCCATCGTTACCGGCGGATCTGCCCGTGCTGCAAGCTTTCGTCGCCAAGGCATCGCACTGGATTTTGTACGCACTGATGCTGGCGATGCCGCTGCTGGGCTGGGCGACGCTGTCGGCCGGCGGTTATCCGGTGCGGATGTTCGCCGGCGTGCAATTGCCGCCGATCGCGCCGCACGATCCGGCGCTGTACGCGGGCCTGCGCGGCACCCACGTGGTTCTCGCATTCGTGCTGTTCGCGCTGGTGCTGGCGCATCTGGGCGCGGCGCTGTACCACGCGTGGGTGCGCCGCGACGGCGTGTTCGCATCGATGGCGTGCAGCGGGCGCGAGCTGCGATGATGTGCGCCTGCCCACTTCGCCTCGAAACATGCTCGTCGCGTTCAACAAGCCGTTCAACGTGCTGTGCCAGTTCAC
Source organism: Lysobacterales bacterium (assembly GCA_015655355.1). Classification (GTDB taxonomy): domain Bacteria; phylum Pseudomonadota; class Gammaproteobacteria; order Xanthomonadales; family Xanthomonadaceae; genus Pseudoxanthomonas_A. Next base: position 70,173 of record JAATFG010000016.1, on the reverse strand, counting down.
CGATGCGAGCGTCCCGCCGCGCCGGACGCTCGCCGAATTCGGCCTGCCCCAAAACGTGTACGCCGCCGGCCGCCTCGACTACGACAGCGAAGGCCTGCTGCTGCTGACCGACGACGGCGCGCTCGCGCACGAACTCACCGACCCGCGGCACAAGGAAGCGAAGACGTACTGGGTGCAGGTCGAAGGCGCACCGGGCGAGGAACAACTCGCGCGGTTGCGTGCAGGCGTGATGCTCAACGATGGCGTCACGCTGCCGGCGCAGGTGCGATTGCTCGCATCGCCGCCGGCGTTGTGGTCGCGCGATCCGCCGGTGCGTTTCCGCAAAACCGTGCCGGATGCCTGGCTCGAATTGATCATCCGCGAGGGCCGCAACCGGCAAGTGCGACGCATGACCGCCGCGGTCGGTTTGCCGACGTTGCGCCTGGTGCGCGTCGCCATCGGCAAGCATTCGCTCGATGGTTTGCAGCCGGGTCAATGGCAGCAACCATAGAACCGGGCTTGCCCGGCCGAGCCTTCGCGATTCAACAGCAGCCGAGCAAGCCCGGTTCCACGGCACGCAATCAGGTGCCGCGTGGCTTGGCGCGATGCGTCGCGGTCGCGGACCACGGATCGTCCGGCCACGGATGGCGCGGATAGCGGCCCTTCATTTCCCTCTTCACTTCCGGATACGTGCGCTCCCAGAAACCGCGCAAATCCTGCGTCACCTGCAGCGGTTTTCCGCCAGGCGAAAGCAGGTGCAGCAGCAGCGGCACGCGCCCGTCGGCGATGCGCGGCGTTTCGGCCAGGCCGAACAGTTCCTGCAATTTCACCGCCAGCACCGGCGGCAGCGCGTGGCCGTCGTGGTCGGTCGCGTATTCGATCCCGCGCTCAAGGCCCGAAGGCACTTCGATGCGCACCGGCGCCAACCCATCGATCTTCTGCCGCAGCAGCCAATCGATGCCGCTTTTCAGCGCTTCGCCGAGTTCGCCTTCGTCCAGCGCATCCAGCCGGGTCTTGCCGACGAATGCCGGCCGCAGCCACGACGACAGCGCAGCCAGCAACGCCGCATCGGAAAAATCGGGCAAGCCGAGTTCCGGCATCCACTCGCGCAGGCAGCGCACGCGCTCGCGCCATTGCCGCAAATTCCGCGTCCACGGCAACGACGACAAGCCGAGTTCGGCGACCGCTTCGGTCAGGGCATTCGCCGCAAGCGCGGGATCGACCTTGCCTGCCGGTTTCGATTCGAGCACGATCTGGTCGAAGCGCGTTTCGCGCTGCGCCGACAACGCCCGCTTTTCCGCGTCCCAACGCACCACATCTTCGCTCACGAAGCGCTGCGGCAACTCGGCGCGCAGGAATTTCTCGTCCAGCGGCGCGGCGCGCAGGATTTGCGCGTCCTTGGCCTCGAAGCGCAACTCATTCGCCACCAGCCACGGCTCGCCATACACCGCGCTGTCGTCGAACAGCCTGGCCATGCGCCCGTTGCTGAGCTGATAGCGGCGGGCGTCGGATTTGTGCTGGCAGGCGATGCGATCGGGGAACGCATGCAGCAGCAGGTCGCCGAGACGATGCGCCTCGATGGACGCCGGCGGCACGGCATCGACGCGCACCCTGCGCCGCCATTGCTTCGCCTGCGCATCGATCGCGGCGAGCGCGGAACGATTGCCATCGCCCGGCGTGCGCCCGTTGCGGAACGCGGCGAGCGCGCGCCAGCGTTCGGCCAACGCGTCGGAACGCGAACGCAGCGGGTCGCGCGCCTCGACCAGCGCGGCAAGATCGCACGCCAACGCCTTGTCTTCCCCGTCGCGCGCCGACAGCAGCATCGCCGCCAGCCGCGGATGCGTGCCGAGCGCGAGCATCTTCTTGCCGAACGGCGTGATCGCCTCGCCATCGAGCGCGCCAAGGCGGCGCAGCAAATCGCGCGCCGCATTCAACGCGCCCAGCGGCGGCGCATCGACGAAACGCAGCTTGTCGCTGCCCCACGCGGCCAGCTCCAGCCCCAGCGATGCGAGTTCGACCTGCGCGATTTCCGGCTTGCGTTGCGGCTCCAGCCGCTGCGATTGCGGCCACAGGCGATACGCCCAGCCATCGGCGACACGACCGGCGCGGCCGGCGCGCTGGTCGGCCGAGGCTTGCGAAACATTCGCGGTTTCCAGCCGGGTGAAGCCGCTGTTCGGGTCGTAGAACGGCTCCCGCGCCAGGCCGCCGTCGACGACAACGCGCACGCCGGGCAAGGTCACGCTGGATTCGGCGACGTTGGTTGCGAGCACGACCCGGCGCTGGCCGTTTTCGCTCGGCTGCAACACCCGCGCCTGTTGTTCGATCGGCAGTTCGCCATGCAGCGCGAGCACTTCGACATTGTTCAATGCCAGGCCGGCTTCGATGCGCGCGATCTCGCGCTGGCCGGGCAGGAACACCAGCACGTCGCCCGGATGGTTCGCGACCGCGTGTTCGATGGCGCGGCGCGTTTGCGCTTCCAGCGACTCGTCCTTGCGCGGGGGGAAATGCGCGACCTGCACCGGGAACGCGCGGCCTTCGCTTGCAAGTCGCGGCGCATCGAGGAAACGCGCGAGTTTTTCCCCTTCCAAGGTCGCCGACATGACGACGATGCGCAGGTCGTCGCGCAACTGCGCCTGCACGTCGAGCGCGAGCGCAAGGCCGAGGTCGGCGGACAGGTGGCGCTCGTGGAATTCGTCGAACAGGATCGCGCCGACGTCTTCCAGCATCGGGTCGTCCTGGATCATCCGCGTCAAGATGCCCTCGGTGACCACGACGATGCGGGTCTGCTTCGACACCTTGTTCTCGAAACGGATGCGGTAGCCAATCGTTTCGCCGGCGGATTCCCCGCGTTGCCTGGCCATGAAATTCGCGGCGGCGCGCGCGGCGACGCGGCGCGGTTCCAGCATCACGATCTTCCTGCCATCGAGCCACGCCGCATCGAGCAAGGCGGGCGGCACCTGCGTGGTCTTGCCCGCGCCGGGCGGCGCTTCGAGCACCAGGCGCGGATGCGTTTCGAGGCTGCGCAGGATGTCCGGCAGCAAGGGATCGATGGGGAAGCTCATGCGCGCATTGTAAAATGCCGCGCATGGAACTCATCGACATCGGTGCCAACCTCACCCACGACGCCTTCGACCACGACCGCGACGCGGTGCTGCAACGGGCAAAAGACGCGGGCGTGGCGGCGATGGTGGTCACCGGCGCCAGCCGCGAGCATTCGCCGAAGGCGCTGGAACTGGCGCAGGCGCATCCCGGCTTTTTGTATGCCACCGCTGGCGTGCATCCGCACCACGCCAGCGAATACAGCGCCGAATGCGATGCGGAAATGCGTGCATTGCTGACCCACGCCGAAGTGGTCGCGGTCGGCGAATGTGGGCTGGACTACAACCGCGATTTCTCCCCGCGTCCGGCGCAACGCCGTGCGTTCGAGCTGCAATTGCAGATTGCGGCCGACGTCCGCAAACCGCTGTTCCTGCACCAGCGCGACGCGCACGACGACTTCGTCGCGATGATGGGGAATTTCGACGGCAGGCTCGGCGCGGCGGTGGTGCATTGCTTCACCGGCGAGAAGCGCGAGCTGTTCGACTACCTCGACCGCGACTGGCACATAGGCATCACCGGCTGGCTGTGCGACGAGCGCCGCGGCGCGCACTTGCGCGAGCTGGTGAAGTCGATCCCGGCGAACCGGCTGATGATCGAAACCGACGCGCCTTACCTGTTGCCACGCACGCTCGAGCCGATGCCGAAGGACCGGCGCAACGAGCCGATGTTCCTGGCCCACATCGCCGAGGAACTGGCGCGCGACCGCGGCGAGGACGTCGCCGCGACCGCCTCTGCGGGCACCGCGACGGCGCGCGCGTTCTTTCGGTTGCCCTGCGCCTGAGACGTTCGCAAAAGGGAAACGCCCCGCCACTTTTTCCCGTGTGCGGCCAACCGCTGCGATCCGCTTGATGCCCAGGCCATGGCCTGGGCCCTTCGATCACTTCAGCGCCGCCGCGATCTCCGGCGCAGAGAACCATGTTCCCATCGCATATTGGAACGCCAAGCCGATGTTGACGATGGGGGTATCGGCGGTGAAGGTACGGCTGGCCAGTTCATTGCCCTTGTTGCCATACACGGTCACCGCAACGTTGTAGTGCAAGGTCGTGCTGCCGTAGGTGTCGGATCTCCATTCGTTTATCGCGACCAGAACGGCACGCTCCTTGTTCGCGGCGCGCAGCGCATCGAGGATGGCGTCCCGGCCTTGCTTGGGTTGCGTGCGAACAATGCCCGTCTTGAAGCCTTTCGCATCGAGCGAACCTGCAATCGACTGGCTGAAGTCGTCGGCCAGAGGCGCGCCGCTTTCGGTATTCAGATTGAACGGATTGCCGTAACCGCCACGGATGATGCCGGCGAATTGCGCTGCCTTCCTCCCGGAAACCACATAGGGTCGCTGGTCCCACGACGCCAGCGCGACGCTTTTCGTCCCGGATACCGTGATGGGCGCGGTGATGTTGTAAAGCGCGACCTTCTTTCCGAAAGCGGTAGTGCAGCCCGCCAACAAGACGACCGCCAAAACCAGCGCCAGCCTTCCCGCGTGAACCGCAAACGACTTGTTTGTGGACATTGTTTTTTCCTCATGACGATTGGTAGCAAAAATCCGCGGTCTCCGCCCGGCTTGGGCATTCACTGCGCCGCGCGGTTGGCCTTGTTGCCGGCATGCTCCCTAGAATTTGAACCCCAGGGTGACGACCAAGGCCGCGTATGCGCCCAGGTTGTCCTCTTCCTCGCCGGTATCGTCCTTGCTGGAACCGAAGAAGTTGCCGATTTGCACGGCGGGGTCGACGTAGAAGCGATTGCCGAACGGAAACTTCCAGCCGAAGCGGGCGGAGGCTTCCGTGCCCTTGGTCGTGCCGCTGCCATACGTCGCGTAGGACGACCAGGGCTTGTGCCAGTCCCAATCGACGCTGTAGCGGCCAATGCCCGCGCCCACGTACGGCCCCTTGAAGCCTTCGCGGCAGAAGTAGTACTGCCCGAATATCTCGCCGCCGCCGCCGCTGCCTTTTTCGTGGTAATCGTCGTCGTCGTAGGTGTAGTCGTACTTGAGATAGCGGACGCCTAGCGAAAACGAGTCGTTGTTCAACAGGTGCTCGTATTCGACGATGGGACCGACGCTGCCTTCGGGGTGCACGCCGCCGCCCACGCCGATGGCGTTGGTGGCGGCGCTTTGGGCGCTGCATTCGCCGGCCATGATCAACAACGCGGCGGGCAGCAAGGCTTTCGTGACGGGCTTGAGGTTCATGGGAATTTCCTGTGGTGGTTGGGCGGTTGTCGATTCGGCACGGGGATTTCCGGCTTCCGCCTCGGCGGCGGTTGGACGGCGAAATCGGGTTCCGTACTTGGATATCCGCAAAACCGGAGCGGCAACTGCCATGCCACGGCAAATTTCTTGAAAAGATGGCCTTGCCGTCTGTGGCGGGCACGAGACGTACGCGTGGATTGCCGCCGATTCGTCCAGTGGCGAGTACCGGCCTGCGACGAGACCGGAAAGGAGTTGGGAACGCGGCGGCTCAGCCGCGCATCATCCCCAGGAGTCCGGCCCGGGCCCCGACCCTGGAGCGGTTGGCGTCCGGGATTTGCCGGTTCACTGGTTACCGCGTCTTGCGGCAGTATCCAGCTTGGCCAGTTCCTGCTGGAGTTGATCCGGCCAGTTGGCCTCTTCGGCAGGCAAGGCGCCACGGGCCTTGAGCGCGAGGGTGCGCTGATAGGCTTGTTCCAGAAGATCGCGTCGTTCGGCGCCACTGCTCACGGTGGAAAGCGTTTGCAGGCCATCGATCAAGACCAAGGCATCCTGCACGTTTTCCGGCGCGGCTTGCGCTTGTTGGCGGGAGATTGCCAAGGCGTCCTCGAAGGACTTGCGTGCATCGGCAGCATTTCCCGTGGCGGCCTGCAGGCTGCCGACCTTGCCCAGGCTGAAGGCGACATCGCTCGCCCATTGCGTGTTTTTCGGGTCTTGCGCCGCAAGCCGCCGGCGGATCGCCAGGGATTCCTCATAGGACTTGCGCGCACCGGCCACGTCTCCTGTCCCGGCTTGCAGGCCGCCGACCTTGTTCAGGCCGACGCTGACATCTCGCGCAAGCATGGTGTTTGCCGGTTGCTGCGCGGCCAGTCGGCGGACGATGGACAGGGATTCCTCATAGGATTTGCGCGCGCCCAGCGCATCGCCCGTGTTGGCTTGCAGGTTGCCGATCCTTTCCACGCCGACAGCGACATAGCGTGCCAATTCGCCGTCGTCCGGGCGCTGCGCTGCCAGGCGACGACGGATCGCCAACGCTTCCTCGAAATACGTGCGCGCCCCCGCCGCATCCCCCGCATTGGCTTGCAGTGCGCCGATCTCGGCCAGGCCGATCGCGACGTCGCTCGCCCGCTCGGCATTGTCCGGTTCCCGCGCCGCCAGGCGGCGGGAGATGGACAAGTCCTCCTCGAAGGATTTGCGTGCGCCGGCCACATCGCCTGCGTCCGCTTGCAGTGCGCCGATCCGCCCCAACGTGAGGGAAACGTTGCGCGTCCAGCGTGTGGTTTGCGGATCCTGTGCCGCCAACTGGCGATAAATGGCCAGCGCTTGTCCGTAGGATGCGCGCGCGGCAGTCGCGTCGCCTTGGCGTGCCTGCAGATCGCCGGTTTCTCCCAGTGCCATGGCACGGCTTCCCTGCAGGCCCGGATCGTCCGGGAAGTTCACCGCCAAATCGTCCTGCAGCTCGCGCGTGCGTTCGAGAATGGTGCCGGTCAGGTCGCTGGGCAGGCCGCGGTCCTTGAATGCCTTGGCCAAGTCGATGACCAGTGTATTGGCCGCTTCGGTTGCGGTACGCAGTGCCATTTGCGCTTTGTGCGCCTGCCACAAGGCAGCGCCTGCGCCGCCGAACACGGCAAGCAGGATTGCGGTGAACGCCGATGCAAGGGCACGGTTGCGGCGCAACCACAGTTTCGCCGCTGTCCTGCGGCTGGTTGGCGCGATTTTGATCGGGCGATGTTCGATCCAGTTGTGCAAATCCTCGGCCAGCGCGGCTACCGAGGGATAACGCGATGCAGGCTCGCGGCGCAAGCAGCCCTGCACGATCTTCGCCAGCGGTCCGCGCAGCTCCCTGGCGAGTGCGGTCGGCGTCAACCCGCCGCGCAGCGCGGCTTTCTCCGGCGTCGCCCGGGCCGCCGCCCGGGCCAATGGCTCCGGTTCGCGTTCCAGCAATTGCAGTTGCCTGGCTGGCGGCGTGGTTTCGCTGTCCAGACCGAATGGATGTGCGCCGGACAGCAGTCGATACAGCACCACGCCCAGTTGCCAGACGTCGGTGGCGGTGGTGATCGGCGCGGCGTGCAATTGCTCGGGCGAGGCGTATTCAAAAGTCAGTGCGTGCTCGTGGGTGACGGTAAGGCTGGCGTCCTGCAAGTCCTTGGCGATGCCGAAGTCGAGCAGCTTCGCTTGCCCGGTTTGGTCGACCAGCACGTTGGACGGCTTCAGATCGCGGTGCACGACGAGGTTGCGATGCGCGTACTGCACTGCGTCGAGTACCTGCTGGAACAGTCCCACGCGTTCGCGCAGGCCAAGCCGTCGATCGTCGCACCAGCGGTCGAGCGGCATGCCGTCGATGTATTCCATGACCAGGTACGGGTCGCCATCGGTGCTGAAGCCGCCGTCCAGCAAAGTGGCGATGTGCGGGTGCTGCAATCGAGCCAGGGTTTGCCGCTCGTGCAGGAAACGTTCGCGCGCGGCGGGCGTATCGGCGGCACTGCGGATGAGCTTCAGCGCGGCCTGCTGGCGGTAGGCGCCATCGACGCGCTCGACACGATAGACCACGGCCATGCCGCCACGCCCGATCTGTTCCAGCAAATGCCAGCGGCCCAGATGCTGCCCGCTCCAATCCACGACCGGGCCGGAACCGACAACCTCGAACAACGACGGCAAGCTGCCATCGAGCGGGCCGTCGGGTTCGGTGTGCGCGGCCAGCAATCGCGCCACGCGCTCGCGCAGCGCTGGTTCCAGCGGCATTCGTTGCAACCGGGGCAAGCGTTCGGGCGCAGGCAGGTCGAGCAGTTCGTCGAGAATCCGATCCGCCTCGCGCCAGATCGCCTGCTCGCCGGCGTCCATGGTCATGGCTCCAGCTGCGCGTGCAGGAACGCGCGGGCGCGTTCCCATTCCCGGTACACCGTGCGCTGCGAGCACTCCAGCAATCCGGCGATTTCGGAGAACTCAAGCCCGGCAAAGTAGTGCAGCTCGACCACTTCGCGCTGCCGAGGATTGATCTCCCCCAGCGACTCCAGCCCTTCGTGCAATTCCAGTACCTGCGGCTCCGGGATGTCGGCCGCCACCGCCAGCTCGGCGGTGAACGTGACCGCCGCCCAGCCGCCGCCGCGCTTGTCGCTGGCGCGGCGGCGCGCATGGTCGATCACGATCCAGCGCATCGCCTTGGCTGCGGTGACGAAGAAGTGGCGGCGGTCGGTGGCCGACAACGGTTCGCCACTGGTCGCGTGCAGATACAATTCGTGGACCAGCACCGTCGGGCTGAGCGTACGTTCGCCCGCGCTCAACCGCGAAGCCGCCAGCCGGCGCAGTTCCGGATAGAGCGATTCGAATACCACCGACAGGCGTTCCGGTTCGCCGGCGCGCGCTTGTGCCAGCAGTCGAGTGATTTCCCCACTTTCCATCGGTTCCGCCGCGACATCTTCCGAGGACGGCGCAAGCATAACCGCTTCGGCAGCTCGCGAACGGGTTCTCGGCATGCGGCCACCAAGCCCGCCGAATATGCAGCCGCATGGATTCAGGCCGCCGATGCGGCTTGACTCAGTTTTTCGTAGACCTGCAAACGCACCCACGCCGCGTCGAGCAGCGGCGTCGCAAGACCGTGGTTTTGCGCGCGGTGGACCATGTCGCCGACGATGTGCGCGGCCTCGATGCGCAGGCCCTGGCGCAGGTCGCGCATCATCGACGCCGTATCCGGCGATTCGACGTCGGTGAAATGCCGGTTGCCGATGTCGAGCGCCCTGGCCGGAATCGCATGGCCTTCGGCGGCGGCGATGGAAACCACTTGGGCGTACAGCGCGCGCATGAAATCGGCACCGCCTTCGCTGCAGGCGATCTGGCCGACGTTGCCGAGCATCAGCGTCGTCGCCGAAGCGAGCGTGGTGAGGAAGGTGAACTTGATCCACTGGTCCTCGGCGATGTCGGTGCTGGCCTTGTGCTTGAAGAACGCGTCGGCCTTGGCGCATGCCGCGGCAAGTGCGGCGACGCGCGCGGTGATTTCGCGCGTGTCGCGCTCGCCGAAGGTGATCGACGCCGGCGGCGTGAGGTGCAGGATTCCGCCGTTCGCGCCTTTCATCGCGCCGATGAAGCACAAACCGCCGAGCACCTTGCCGCGGCCGAAGCGCGCGTCGAGCGCGTCGTAATGCAGCAGGCCGTTGAGGATCGGCAGCACCGTGGCGTTCGCGGAGACGGCCGGCGCAATCGCGTCGATCGACGAATCGAGGTCGTAGGCCTTGCAGCTGAGGATGACCAGGTCGAACGGCTTTTCCGCCGCGAGCTTCGCCAGTTCCTCGGCGACCACATGCTGCACCTTGAATTGCGCATCGCCGAGCGGCGAGGTGATTTGCAGGCCGTTCGCGTCGAGTTCCGCCGCGCGCGGCCTGCGCACGAGGAAGGTCACGTCCGCGCCGGTCTGGGCGAGGCGCCCGCCGAAATAGCCGCCGGTGCCGCCGGCGCCCAGAACCAGGATGCGCATGATGTTTCCTCGATTACGTGCGGAGGCCGGAACCGCGCTTGAGCAGGTACAGGGCGATCCACGTCATCACGACCACGAACAGCAGCATCAACGCATACGCGATCCACAGCGGCACGTCGCTGGTGCCGAGCAGGCCGTAGCGGAACGCGTTGACCATGTAGAAGATCGGATTCGCGTGGGTGATCGCCTTCGCCCACGAAGGCAACAGGGTGACCGAGTAGAACACGCCGCCGAGATAGGTGAGCGGGGTGAGGATGAAGGTCGGGACGATGGCGATGTCGTCGAACTTCTTGGCCAATGCGGCGTTGATGAAACCGGCCAGCGAGAAGATCGTCGCGCCGAGGATCACGGTCGTCAGCGTCACCAGCGGATGCGGCACGTGCAGGCGGGTGAAGAACAACGAAATGCACAGCACGATCGCGCCGACCATCAGCCCGCGCAGCACCGCACCGGCGACGTAGCCGCCGAGGATCACCCAGTTCGGCATCGGCGAGACCAGCATTTCCTCGATGTGGCGGCCGAACTTGGCGCCGAAGAAGCTCGACGAAATGTTGCCGTAGCTGTTCTGGATCACGCTCATCATCACCAGGCCGGGGACGATGAACTGCATGTAGGTGTAGCCGCCCATCTGGCCGACGCGCGAGCCGATCAGGCCGCCGAAGATCAGGAAGTACAGGGTCATCGTGATCGCCGGCGGCACCAGCGTCTGCCCCCAGATGCGCAGGATGCGCATCACTTCGCGGCGGACGATGGTGCGCAGCGCGATCCAGTTGCGCTGCGCGATGGTGGTTTCGGTCTGGGTCTGGGTCATCACTTCGGTATTCATGGTTACGCCGCCGCCTTGTCGCCGGTGAGGCGCACGAACAGTTCTTCCAGGCGGTTGCTCTTGGTGCGCATCGAGCGCACGCGGATGCCGGCATCGTTGAAGGTGGCGAACACGCGGTTCAAGTCCATCGCGCGCGGCATGTCGAGGTCGAGCGTGTGCGCATCGGTCGCCAGCAGCGCGGCGCCTTCGATCTGCGGCAGCGTCGCCGGCAGTTCGCCGTCGACGTCGAACAGGAAGCCTTCGACGTCGAGCTTGGCCAGCAGCGCCTTCATCGGGCCTTGCTCGACGATGATGCCGTTGTCGATGATCGCCAGGTTGCGGCACAGGCTCTCGGCTTCCTCGAGGTAGTGCGTGGTGAGGATGATGGTCGTCCCCGCCTCGTTGATGTCCTTCAGCGTTTCCCACATGTTGCGGCGGATCTCGATGTCGACGCCGGCGGTGGGCTCGTCGAGGATCAGCAGGCGCGGCCGGGTCATCATCGCGCGGGCGATCATCAGCCGGCGCTTCATGCCGCCGCTCAGGGTGCGGCTCATCACTTCGGCCTTTTCCCACAGGCGCGCGCGCTTCAATTCCTCTTCGGCGCGGACCAGCGCGGCCTCGCGCTCGATGCCGTAAAAGCCGGCGTAATTGCACAGGATGTCGAGCGGCTTCTCGAACAGGTTGAAGTTGATTTCCTGCGGGACGAGGCCGAGCAGGCGCATCGCCGCGTCGCGGTCGCGGGCAATGTCCACGCCGAACACTTCGACCGAGCCGCTGCTCTTGTTGACCAGCGAGGAGACGATGCCGATGGTGGTGGATTTGCCGGCGCCGTTGGGGCCGAGCAGGGCGAAGAAGTCGCCGGCTTCCACTTGCAGATCGATGCCCTTGAGCGCGGTGGTGCCGTTGTCGTAGGTCTTGCGCAGGTCGGTGATGGACAGCGCGGGAACAGGATTTGTGGTCATGTGCAAATTATAGGCGCGCACGTGCGCGGCGCCTGTTGCGTTGGTCACGCAGTGCATCCCATTTGTGTCCGCGACGGGCGCGGACGGCGCAAAAAGCCGCCATGTAAAGGACGCTTGACAAGTCGATTTTCCGGGCCCATGCTCCATGTCAAGTTTGCTTGACATGCGTATTCGCCCCGGAGATTCGCCATGTTCCACCCCTCGCTCGCTTGGCATTTGGCGCTGGCCGCCGCGATCATCACCACCTGCCTGTTGCTCTCATCGATGCTGGACACCCCGTTGACCGCCGGATTGGGCAGCCACTTGCGTGGCATGGCCATCGGCATCGCCCTGCGGAACGTGCGGTGATGTTCCGCTTGGCCGCTTTCCCGCAACGCATCGGCCTGGGCTTGGCCGTCATCGTCATTTGCCTGCTGCTGGCGTTCCTGCCGGCGTCGCCGTTGGACGAAGACCAGCGCGGCTTCGCCGCCGGGATGGCCGCCGGCATGGCGGTGGCGATGCTGGCGTTCGGCGCGTTGTGGCTGGTACCGGCGTGGCGGCGGCACGTGCGCGAAAAAATGAGCGACCCGGTGCTGATGGCGCAGCAGCGCCGCTACAACCGCGATTTCATGCCGCCGATGGTCGCCTACGTCGCGGTGATGCTGGTGTGGAAGCCGCTGCTGGCGCGCATCGACGCGACCTGGCTGCGCTTCGCCATCGCGTTGTTGCCGGTCGTGTTCCTGGTGCTGGTGATCCGCGCGATGGCGCGCTACGTGCGCGGCTGCGACGAATTGCAGCGACGCATGGAACTGGAGGCGGTTGCGATTTCCGCCGCGGTGGTCAGCGCGCTGTTCATGGCGTTGGGTTTCCTGCAGAGCGCGAAACTGATCGCGATACCTGCCGAAGTGGCGATGCTGTGGGTGTTTCCGGCGCTGTGCCTGTCATACGGTGCGACCAAGCTGGTCATCGCGAGGCGTTATTCGTGAACAACCGCCTGCGCGAATTGCGCGAGGGACGTGGCTGGTCGCAAGGCCAGCTGGCCGAGGAATTGGCCGTGTCGCGGCAAACCATCAACGCGCTGGAAACCGGCAAGTACGACCCGAGCCTGCCGCTGGCGTTCCGCATCGCGCGCCTGTTCGATTCCAGCATCGAGGCGATTTTCCTCTTCGATGGGGAATGACGGCGAAGAACGAAGTTGAAGAGCGCAATTGAAGACCGACAACGCAGACTGATGACGAGCATCGAGGACATGCAATGAAATCGCTTCCACTCAAATACCGGATACCGCTGGCGATCGTCGTGGTCGCGGCGGTGTACGCCTTCCAGCACTGGCAGCATGCGCACAAGGCCGACAAGCCGGCGCACGCGAACATCGCCGCGCAACCGGCGCCGAAGCGCAAGCTCGGCGCGCTCGCCTTCGAGCCGTGCATCCTCGGCCAGTCCGAGCCGCAGAAGAAAAGCCTGCAGGCGCAGTGCACGACGTTCCAGGTCGCGGAGAATCCGGCGCAACCGAACGGACGCAAGCTCGACCTCGGCCTGGCCTGGCTGCCGCCGACCGACGACGGCGACAGCGCGGACGACCCGGTGTTCTTCATCGCCGGCGGCCCGGGGCAATCGGCGATCGAGAGCTATCCGGCGCTGGATCCGGCCTTCGCCGAAATCCGCAAGAAGCGCAGCGTGATTCTGCTCGACCAGCGCGGCACCGGCAAATCCAACCTGCTCAATTGCCATTTCCCCGACAGCGACGACGAGAGCGACGCGGCGCGCGCCGCCTTCCTGCAATCGCTGACGAACTGCCGCGACGAACTGGCGAAGAAGGCCGACCTGCGCTTCTACACCACCACCGACGCGCTGCGCGACCTCGATGCGGTGCGCCAGGCGATCGGCGCCGACAAGATCGACCTCGTCGGTGTCAGCTACGGCACGCGCGTGGCCCAGCAGTACGCGATGCGCCAGCCGCAGCACGTGCGCAGCGTGATCCTCGATTCGGTCGTGCCGAACACGCTGATCCTCGGCAACATCTTCGCGCGCAACCTTGACGACGCGCTGGCGCTGCAATTCGGCCAGTGCGACAAGGATGCCGCTTGCCGCCGCACACTCGGCCAGCCGCGCGAGGAACTGTCGAAGCTGCTCGCCACGCTGAAGGCGAACCCGCCGCAGGTGTCGTACCGCGATGCGACCAGCGGCGAACTGCGCAGCAAGGCCTTGCAGGCCGGCGACGTGGCCGGGCTGGTGCGCATGTTCGCGTACATGCCGACGGTGGCGACGGTGTTGCCGGCACTGATCCACGACGCCAACCAGGGCCATTACGAAGCGTTGACCGCGTTGACCGCGATGCTGCACGACAACCTGCAGGACGCAATGGCGATGGGCATGCAGTTCTCGGTGGTGTGCAGCGAGGACGGCGATCAGATAGCGAACAGCGCCCAGGACAAGGACACCGTGCTCGGCGATTCGCTCACGGAGGTGATGGCCGCCGCGTGCAAGGTGTGGCCGAAGGGCGAAATGCCGGCGGATTTCCACCAGCCGCTATCGACCCGCGTGCCGACGCTGGTGCTGGAAGGCCAGTTCGACCCGGTCACCCCGCCGCGCTATGGCGAGGACGTGGTCAAGTCGTTGCCCAACGGCCGCTTGTTCGTGCTGCGCGGGCAGGGCCACAACGTCATCGGCGCCGGCTGCATGCCGCGCCTGGCGGCGCGCTTCATCGACGGCGCCGACGCCAAATCGCTCGACGGAAAATGCCTGGATGCGTTGCAGGCGCCGTCGCCCTTCGTCAATTTCAATGGTTGGAGTCCGTGATGATCGTCGCCGAACATTTGCACAAGGCCTTCCGCGGGGAAGGCAAGGACAAGCGCAAGGTAATCGCGGTCGAGGACGTCGGCTTCGCCGCGCGCGACGGCGAAATCACCGGCCTGCTCGGCCCCAACGGCGCCGGCAAGACCACCACCCTGCGCATGCTGTACACGCTGATGGAGCCCGATACCGGCCGCGTGCTGGTCGATGGCCACGACGTCGCCGATTCGCCGAACGACGCGCGGCGCGCGCTCGGCGTGCTGCCGGACGCGCGCGGCGTGTACAAGCGCCTGACCGCGCGCGAGAACATCGCCTACTTCGGCAAGCTGCACGGCCTTGACGATGCGCTCATCGCGCAACGCACGCAACAACTCGCGCAAGCCTTGCAGATGGAGGATTTCCTCGACCGCGAGACGACCGGCTTCTCGCAGGGCCAGCGCACGAAAACCGCGATCGCGCGCGCACTGGTGCACGACCCGAAGAACGTGATCCTCGACGAACCGACGAATGGCCTCGACGTGATGACCACGCGCGGCCTGCGCGAATTCCTGGGGCGACTGCGCGAGGAAGGCCGCTGCGTGATCTTCAGCAGCCACATCATGCAGGAGGTCGCCGCGCTGTGCGACCGCATCGTGGTGATCGCCGCCGGGCGCGTGGTCGCGCAAGGCACGCCGGACGAATTGCGCGAACTGGCGCACGAAGCGAACCTCGAGGACGCGTTCGTGCGGCTCATCGGTTCGCAGGAGGGTTTGCACGCATGAACCTGTTCTCGAACAACGCGTTGACTCGAAGCACTATCTGGATCGTCTGCGCGAAGGAATTGCGCGAACTGGTGCGCGACACCCGCACCCTGCTGATGACCCTGGTGCTGGCGCCGATCATGACGCCGATATTCATCATCGGCATCGGCGCGCTGGTCCAGTCGCGCACCCAAAGCCAGAACGAGAAACCGCTGGAAGTGCCGATCGTCGGCGCGCAGTACGCACCGAACCTGGTCGGCTTCCTCGCCTCGCAGGGCATCGTCGGGAAGAAGGTCGACGGCGACCTCGACACCGCGATCCGCGACCAGGACGAAGACCTGTACCTGCGCATCGACGCGGATTTCGCCAAGGACTGGCAGGCCGGCAAGCCGGCGCAGGTGCAGATCGTCAGCGACACCACCCGCCAGGACACGCGCATCCCGGTGCAGCGCGTGGAAACCGTGCTCGGTGCCTACGCGCAGCAGGTCGGCGCCTTGCGCCTGCTCGCGCGCGGCATCAGTCCCGGCGTGGCGATGCCGCTGGCGATCGCGGACAAGGATCTTTCGACGCCCGAAGCGAAACGCGGCATGGCCCTGAGCTTCCTGCCGTACCTGCTGTTGCTCAGCGCCTTCCTCGGCGGCGCACATCTGGTGATCGACGCCACCGCCGGCGAACGCGAACGCCAGTCGCTGGAGCCCTTGCTGGCCACGCCGGCCTCGCGCAGCGGCGTGGTGACCGGAAAGATCTTCGCCGCTTCGCTGCTGGGCCTGTGCGGATTGCTGCTGACCCTGGTCGCGCTGAGCGTCGGCGCGATGCTGGTGCCGAGCATCGGCAAGCAGATGCAGGTCGGCGGGCAGGCGATCGCGACGATGCTGCTGATCCTGGTGCCGGTGCTGCTGTTCGGCACCTCGCTGCTGACCTGGCTGGCGGCCGGCGCGAAGACGGTGAAACAGGCGCAGAGCTACATGTCGTTGCTGATCCTGGTGCCGATGCTGCCGACGCTGATCCTGATGGTGAACCCGGTCAAGACCCAGCTGTGGCAGTTCGCGGTGCCGTTCCTGGCGCAGAACCAGATGTTGCTGCGGATCATCCGCGGCGAGGCGGTGGCGCCGGTCGAATGGACGGTGTATTTCGCCTGCAGCTTGTTGCTGGCGCTGGCGTTGTGGTGGCTGGCCAGCCGGCGCTACCACGACGAACAGCTCGCCGTGTCGAGTTGAGGCGGAAGCGGTATTTCGCCTGCAACGAAAAGGGCCGCGCAATGCGGCCCTTTTCGCAACGTCGCTCCGCGCCAGCAGCGCGTTTCCCTTGCGTCGTCAGTTCGGCTTGAAGTTGATCGTGCGTCGGGTGACCGTCGGCTCGCTGATCGGCGCGAACTTCCAGCGCTTCACCGCCGTAAGCGCTTCGCAGTCGAACACGCGCGGCGGCGACGAACGCACCACCTTGGCACTGCTGACCGAACCGTCGGTGTCGATGCTCAATTCCAGCAGCACTTCGCCACTGATGTTTTCGCGCAGGGCGTCGGCCGGATAGCGCGGTGGCGGCGCATTGACCAGGCGCAGTTCGGTGGCGGCCGGCACGGCCGCGGGCGTGGTGGCCGGCGGCGTCTGCGGTACCGGCGCAGGTGCGATGACGACCGGCTTCGGCGGCGCCGATTCTTCCACCGGCTTCGGCGGCGGCGGTGTCGCCGCGACGGTCGCGGCCTGGCCGGCCTTTGGGGGTTGCTGCGCGGCATTCTGCTGCGCCGCCTTCTGCTCGGCGGCCTGTTGCTGCGCCAGGCGGCTCTGCGCTTCGACGGCCTGCGCCTGCTTCTTCTGGAATGCGTCCTTCGCGTCGGCGATGTTCTGGTGCAGGCGCGGCAGGGCCGGGTAGTTCGCGTCGATCTTCTGGATCAGCGCGGTCATGCGTTCGGCTTCGTCGAACTCGCCGCGGCTCAGGCTTTGCCCGACCGCGATGGAGGTGTATGGCGCCAGGTCGATCAGCGCGCCACTGATGTTCGGATCGTTCGGGAACTTGTTGCGCAGCGCGATGTAGTACTCGATGGCGTTGTCGCCGGCAGGCGAATACAAGCGGTTTTCGCTCATCGCGGTGAGCGCGGCCTGGCGCAGCTGGTCCTCGTTCATGTCGGCGATGGCCACTTTCGCCACGACGGCCGGCGCAGCCTTCGTGGCCGCAGCGGCAGGCGTTGCCGAAAGCGATGTGGCGGCGCTGGTCGCCGGCGTTTCGGTTTTCTGGCACGCGGCCAAGCTGGCCAGCAACGCGGCCACGAGGATTTTCCTGTTCTGCTGCAAAACCATGCGCGACTTCCCCAATAGAGATTTCCCGCTCTCACTTCCCTATGCAGAACGTGGAAAAGATGTGCCCCAACAACTCGTCGGGCGAAACCGTCCCGGTGATTTCGCCCAGTGCCCCGTGAGCCAGCCTCAGTTCTTCGGCGGCGATTTCCAGCCGCTCGTGGCTGACCCCACTCGTTGCAGTATCAACGCAGGACAGCGCACGTTGCAAGGCCTCGACATGGCGCGCGCGCGCGGAGAATTCGCCGCCCGCCGCCTCGCCCGCATCGACCCCGGCCAGCGCGCGCAGGCGCAGGCGCAATTGCTCCAGGTGCAGGCCGTTGTGCGCCGACATGTACACGGCATCGGCTTCGGCCCGCGGCAGCGTCTGCAGCAGGTCGGCCTTGTTGCGGATCTCGATGCGCAGCGGCACGCCGGCAACCGCCGCTTCGGCTTCGGCGCGGCCGGCCTGCGGGTCGCGTGCGTCCAGCACCAACAGGGCCAGGTCGGCGCGCTGCAATTCGGCATGCGCGCGGCGCATGCCTTCGCGTTCGATCGCATCGCCGCCCGCACGCAGGCCGGCGGTATCGACCAAGGTCAGTTCGAGGCCGTCGAGGTGGATGGTCTCGTGCAGCGTGTCGCGCGTGGTGCCGGCAACATCGGCGACGATGGCGCGTTCGTGCCCGGCCAGCGCGTTGAGCAGCGAACTCTTGCCGGCGTTCGGCGGACCGACGATCACCGCGTGCAGGCCATCGCGCAGCTTGCGCCCGCGTTCGGCAGCGGCAAGCAACGCGACGAGCTGTTCGCGCACGGCAGCGAGTTGTCGCTTCACCTGCGCGCCGCCAAGCGTATCCAGCGGCTCGTCGGCGAAATCGATCGCCGCTTCGACGTGCACGCGCAGGCGCAGCAGCGCGGCGGCAATCGCCTCGACGCGCGCGGAGAATTCGCCATCCAGCGCGCGCCGCGCCGCGCGCGCGGCACGCGTGTCGCTGGCGGCGATCAGGTCGGCGATCGCCTCGGCCTGGGCCAGATCGATCTTGCCGTTGAGGAAGGCGCGTTCGCTGTATTCGCCGGGCCGCGCATGGCGCGCGCCGAGTTCGATGCAACGCGCGACCAGGCGCTGCAACGCGACCGGACTGCCGTGCGCCTGCAGCTCGACCACGTGTTCTCCGGTGAAGCTGCGTGGCGCGGGAAAATGCAGAGCGATGCCGTCATCGATGGTTTCGCCGGCGGCATCGGTAAAGCGCGCGTAACGGGCATGTCGCGGTTGCAGTTCGCGCCCGCAAACGTCCCGCGCGATGCGCAAGGACAGTGGCCCGGACAGGCGCACGATGCCGACACCGCCAGCGCCGGGCGCGGTCGCGATTGCGGCGATGGTGTCGATGGGGTTCATGCGCGAACTCTACAACGCCCCCATGAAAAGAAGGAAACCCGCCGGCAGCGGGTTTCTTCGTTCGTCACTTCGCCGGTTTCGCGTCGGGCTTGCTGTCGCCGTACTTGCGCAGCATGTACCACTGCTGCAGCAAGCCAAGCGCGCCGTTGGTGACCTGGTACAGCACCAGGCCGGCCGGCAGGAAGGCGAGAACCGCGCCGAAACCGAGCGGCATGATCTGCATCATCTTCTGCTGCGTCGGGTCCATGCCGACCGCCGGCGTCAGCCGCTGGGTGACGAACATGACCGCCACGTTCAACACCGGCAGCACGAAGAACGGGTCGCGCGAGGTGAGGTCGTGGATCCACAGCATCCACGGCGCCTGGCGCAGCTCGACCGATTCGGCCAGCATCCAGTACAAGGCCATGAAGATGATCATCTGCGGCAACACCGGCAGGCAGCCGGCGACCGGATTGATCTTCTCCTTCTTGTACAGCTCCATCATCGCCTGCTGGTACTTGGCCTGGTCGTCGCCATAGCGCTCCTTCAACTGCTGCAGGCGCGGGGCGAACTTGCGCATCTTCGCCGCCGACTTGTATTGCGCGGCGGACAGGCGGAACAGCGCCGCCTTCAACATCACGACCAGGCCGATGATCGCCCAGCCCCAGTTGCCGAACAGCGCGTGCAGCTTGCCCAGGATCCAGAACAGGCCCTGGCAAAGCAGGGCGAGCACCGAGAAACGGCTGTAATCGACCGCGCGATCCAGGCCCGGCACTTGCAACGCCTTCATCTGCTCGACCAGCTTCGGGCCGACCCACAAACGCGCGTCGCTGCTGATCTGCTGGCCCGGCGCGACGACCACGTTGCCGCCGACTTCGCGGATCAGTGCTTGTGCGCCGTTGTCCGGCGCATCCAGCGACACGGTGACCTTTGCATCGGACGCGGGAATCCACGCGCTGAAGAAATGATGCTGGAGCATGCCGACCCAGCCCTGTTGCACCGTCTTGTCGACCTTGCCGTCGGCGAGGAAATCCTTGAATTTGTAGCGGTTGTAGCCATCGTTCGCGCCGTACCAGACCGCGCCATGGAAGCTGTAGGCCTCCGGATGGGTGAAGCCGCTCTCCAGCACCGGCGGCTTGCGCAGCAACTGCTGGTAGCTCTGGCCCTGCCATGGTGCGGCGCCGTGATTGACGATCTCGTCGTGCACGCCGATGACGTATTCGCCGCGCTTGAAGGTGTAGGTGCGGCGGATGCCCACGCCATCGGCACCCGTCCAGACGAACGACGCCGACACTTCATTGGCATCGCCCAGTTCGACCGGGCCGGTTTTCTCCGGCACGAAGCCGGACAGGTGGGTCGGCGCATTGTGCGCGGCGTTGATCCAGCCGCTTTGCGCGACGTAATAGTTCGCGGCATCGGCCGCGAACAGGCGTACCGGCGCCGCGCCCTTGTCCTGCGATTCCGGATACCTGAGCAGATCCGCCTGAGACACGCTGCCGCCATCGAGGACCACGCGCAGCACGTCGGTCTGCACGGTCACGCTGGCCGCGACCGGCGCAGCGGTAGCGGTCGGTGTGGCGACGGCCGCAACCTGCGGCACGCTGGCATCGGCGGCACTCGCCGTCGAACCGGGAACCGAAGCGGCGGGAATCGTGGAAGTCGGCGCGGCGATCTGGGCCGGCGCCGCTTCGAACTTGGGCGCGGTGAACTTGCCCCATTGCGTCCACAGGAAGATGGCTGCTGCCGCCCAGGCAACGAAAAGGAATACACGGGTCTGGTTCATCAGGCAGGCTTTCTCAACCGGCGGAAGGCGCCGGCTTGTCCGGTGAAGTGGGGGGATTATTGCCGAAAGCAAGCATTTTGCCGCTTGCCTCGGGCACGGGCAATGCGCCGGCGCGGCGCAGCACTTGCACGAAGGCTTCGCCAAGCTCGGCATTGCCGGCCTTGGCCGCCGCCGCGCGGGCGACGATCACGTAGTCGCCACCGGCAAGCTGGTGGCGGACGTGGCGGAAGCGGTCGCGGATGACGCGCTTGATCCGGTTGCGGACCACGGCACGCGTGTCGACCTTGCGCGACACCGCCAGCCCCAGCCGGGCCGGGGTTTCGGCGCGGCGCCAATGCAGGGCCAGCAACGGATGCGAAACGCGCTTGGCCTGATCGAAGACCTGCTTGTAGTCGGCCCCGCTGCGCACGCGCGCGGCAGGCGGAAAATCCGCGGTGGCTTCGATCGACGGGTTCATGACACGACAAAGCCCGCACTGTGCGACAGCGCGGGCTTGGCGGTGTAACGCATGAGTGATGGCTTAGGCCGCGCCGAACTCGTCCGAGCCGGCGGCAACCTGCGCAATCAGGCGGTCAGGCGCTTGCGGCCCTTGGCACGACGACGCGCCAGAACCTTGCGGCCGTCGGCGGTCTTCATGCGGGCGCGGAAACCGTGGTCGCGCTTGCGCTTCAGATTGCTGGGCTGGTAGGTGCGGTAGGTGGCCATGTCGGGCCTCTCGGCAAAAGGGATGGGAGTGAACCGGCAATTCTACATGCCCTTGAGTAGCGAGGCAAGCGGGCGGAATCCCCGGAGCGGATACAACATGCGCGACCGGCACGCGGCGAACGCTTCATGCTAGAGTTATCCACAACCTTTCCCCTTATATATCTCCTCGCGCCTTCATTGCGACGACGCGGGGCTTTTTCGACGACGAAACATGCTGATGGACGCTTGGCCCCTTTGTCTGGAACACCTGTCAGCCGAATTTCCGGCCGAAGACGTGCAAACCTGGCTCAAACCGCTGCAACCCGAATTGCGCGGCGATACATTGGTGCTGTTCGCGCCCAATGCCTTCATCGTCGAGCAGGTTCACGGGCGCTACCTGCCGCGCATCCATGAACTGGCCAGACACTACGGCCTGGGCAGCGTCGTGCTGGAAATCGGCTCGCGCCGCGAACGGGTTGCGGCACCGGCGACCACGGCCTACGCGCCGGCCACGGCCACGACTGCCGCGCCCGAACCGTTCAACAGCAATCTCGACCGGCATTACACCTTCGATAACTTCATCGAAGGCAGTAGCAACAAGATGGGCCGCAATGCGGCGTGGATGGTCACGCAGAGCCCGGGCGACCGCGCGCACAACCCGTTGCTGCTGTACGGCAGCACCGGCCTGGGCAAGACCCACCTGATGTCGGCGATTGGCAACGAAATGCGCCGCCTGAATCCCTTGGCGCGCGTGCTGTACCTGCGTTCGGACGAGTTCTACAACCATTTCATCAATTCGCTGCGAGCCAAGAACACCGAGGCATTCAAGCGCCAGTTCCGCAGCATCGACGCGCTGCTGATCGACGACGTGCAGTTCTTCGCCGGCAAGGAAGCCACCCAGGAAGAGTTCTTCCACATCTTCAACGTGCTGTTCGACGGCCGCCAGCAGATCGTGATGACCAGCGACCGCTATCCGCGCGAGATGGAGGGCATCGAACCGCGGCTCAAGTCGCGCCTGGGATGGGGCTTGCCTGTAGCCATCGACCCGCCGGACTTCGAGACCCGCGCTGCCATCGTGCTGGCCAAGGCCGCCGAACGCGGCACGCATATCCCCAACGAAGTGGCCTTCCTGCTGGCGAAGAAGATGCGCAGCAACGTCCGCGACCTGGAAGGCGCCTTGAACACCCTGACCGCCCGCGCCAATTTCACCGGACGCGAAATCAGCATCGAATTCGCCCAGGAAGCCCTGCGCGATTTGCTGCGCGCGCAACAGCAGGCAATCAGCATTTCCAATATCCAGAAAATCGTCGCCGATTACTACACGCTGCAGTTGAAGGAGTTGCTGGGCAAGAAACGCACCCGCTCGCTTGCGCGACCGCGCCAGATGGCGATGGCCCTGGCCAAGGAACTGACCGAACACAGCCTGCCGGAGATCGGCCATGCCTTCGACGGCCGCGACCACACCACGGTGCTGCATGCCTGCCGCCAGATTCGCCACTTGATGGAAACCGATGGCAAGTTGCGCGAGGACTGGGACAAGCTGATCCGCAAGCTCAGCGAATGAGCGCCGAGACCAAGCCACCATATCTGGTGGCTTTTTTGTTTCCAAACCCCTGTCGGTTGTCCAGCAACCACCTAGAATCAACAAGGTCCGGACAATTTGCGTAAACTGGTGGACGAAACAGGGGCAGTCTGTGGATAGCAGGTGGACGATTTCCATCCTGCTTTCTTGTCCACAGGTTTGCGTACCGACCGGAGGCTGTTTTTCCACTTGACGGCCATTGGAAAAATTCCTTTTGATTCAATTGGTTGAATAGGTTTTCCCGGAATTTCGGCACTACCACCACCCCATCTTTTTGATTTTAAATACAAATCCTAAAAGCGTAGAGGCGTCCTACCCCATGCGTTTCAGCCTGCAGCGTGAAGCCTTTCTCAAACCACTGGCCCAAGTCGTCAACGTCGTCGAACGACGTCAAACCTTGCCGGTACTGGCCAATTTCCTGGTACAGGTAAAGGACGGGCAGTTGTCCCTGACCGGAACTGATCTCGAAGTGGAAATGATTGCGCGCTGCGCAGTCGAGGGCGCCGAAGATGGCGAGATCACGATTCCGGCGCGCAAACTGTTCGAGATCATCCGAGCCTTGCCCGATGGCAGCCATGTGACGGTGATCCAGAATGCGGACAAGGTAACGGTGCAAGCGGGACGTAGCCGCTACACGCTTTCCACCTTGCCGGCTAACGATTTTCCTTCGGTTGACGAAGTGGAAGCCACCGAGCGCATCAGCGTTCCGGAAGCCGGACTGAAGGAACTGATCGAGCGCACGGCATTCGCAATGGCGCAGCAGGACGTTCGCTATTACCTCAATGGCCTGTTGTTCGACTTGCGCGACAAGACCCTGCGCTGCGTGGCTACCGATGGCCATCGCCTGGCCCTGTGCGAATCCGCGCTGGAAACCCAGATCGGCACCAAGCGCCAAATCATCGTGCCGCGCAAGGGCGTGACCGAATTGCAGCGCTTGCTCGAAGGCGGCGACCGCGTCCTGGAACTGGAAATCGGGCGTGCACATATCCGGGTCAAGCGTGACGACGTCAGCTTCACCAGCAAGCTGATCGATGGGCGCTTCCCCGATTACGAGGCGGTCATTCCGATCGGTGCCGACCGCGAAGTGAAGCTGGACCGCGAAGCCCTGCGTGCCGCGCTGCAGCGCGCCGCGATCCTGTCCAACGAAAAATTCCGTGGCGTACGCATGGAAGTGTCGCCCAACCAGTTGAAGATCAGTGCGCACAACCCGGAACAGGAAGAAGCGCAGGAAGAAATCGAAGCCGAAACCAAGGTGGACGGGCTGGCGATCGCCTTCAACGTCAATTATCTGCTGGATGCGCTGTCGGCACTGAAGGACGAGTTCATCGTCATCTTGCTGCGCGATGCCAACTCTTCGGCACTGGTCCGCGAGGCCGGCAACGAGAGATCGCGTCATGTGGTAATGCCACTGCGGCTCTGATGGAAGTTGGCGTGTTTCACGTGAAACCCAGGCGACGCCCGGTCCAGGCCGGGCGTTTTGCTGCGCGGGCGCGAAGTTTCGAGCTGGAGCGGCCGCGATGCGGGTGACCCGACTGCAACTGGCCAGCGTGCGCTGCCTGGAACGAGCCGATCTGGCGCCGGGCGAGGGCCTGAACCTGATCACCGGCAGCAATGGCGCCGGCAAAACCAGCATTCTGGAAGCATTGCACCTGCTGGCTTACGGGCGCAGCTTCCGTGGGCGGGTTCGAGACGGACTGATTCGTACCGGCACCGAGGCAGTCGAGGTTTTCGCCGAGTGGCAGGAGTTCGGTGAAACCCGAACCCATCGCGTCGGGCTGCGCCACAACGGGCAGAAGTGGGAAGGGCGGCTGGATGGGCAGTCCGTGGCCCAGCTGGGCGATCTGTGCGCAGCGCTGGCGGTAGTCAGCTTCGAGCCGGGCAGTCATTCACTGGTGTCTGGCAATGGCGACCCCCGGCGGCGTTTCGTCGATTGGGGCCTGTTCCACGTGGAACAGGACTTCGTCCCGATCTGGCGCCGCTACGCGCGGGCGCTCAAGCAGCGCAATGCCCTGCTGAAAGCCGGCGGTGATTCCCGTCAGCTGGACACGTGGGATCGCGAGCTGGCCGAAGCCGGGGAACCGTTGACCCGGCGCCGGCAGGCCTATCTGGCCCGCTTGCAGCATCACCTGTCCGAAATGGCCGCCAGTCTGGTGCCGGAACTGGGTACGGCCGAGATTTCCTTTTCACCGGGCTGGAAACGGCAGGAGATGTCGCTGGCCGACGCGTTGCTGCTGGCGCGCGAGCGGGACAGGGCGGCCGGGTACACCAGCGCCGGGCCGCATCGCGCGGATTGGCGGATTCGGTACGCGCATCGCCCGAACGACGAGGACTTGTCGCGTGGGCAGGCCAAGCTGACCGCGTTGGCCTGTTTGCTAGCGCAGGCCGAGGATTTCCTGACGCAGCGCGGTGAGTGGCCCATCGTGATTCTGGATGATCTGGCGTCGGAGCTGGATCGTGAGCATCAGCGGCGCGTGCTGGAACGTCTGCTGGGCAATGCGGCGCAAGTGTTCGTCACTGGCACCGAGCTGCCGCCGGGCGTGGAAATGCTGGCGGTCGCCGCGACGCGGTTCCACGTGGAACAAGGGCAAGTAGGCCTGCTCCCGCCTGCGTGAGCCGGGCAGGAAGGGGGTTTGGAGTATACTTTTGGGGCTTCAAACCCTATAGCCGATGGCTGCCTCGACCGGCGGCCCGATGGAACCGAGCCAAACCAGCGCATGAGCGATCAGACCCCCAGCAGCGGCAATTACGACTCCAGCAAAATCACCGTCCTGCGTGGACTGGAAGCGGTACGCAAGCGGCCGGGCATGTACATCGGTGACGTCCACGACGGCACCGGCCTGCACCACATGGTGTTCGAGGTCGTCGACAACTCCATCGACGAAGCGCTGGCCGGTTACGCCGACGATGTGGTGGTGAAGATCCACGCCGACGGTTCGGTATCGGTGTCGGACAACGGCCGCGGCATTCCGGTGGACATCCACAAGGAAGAGGGCGTTTCCGCCGCCGAAGTGATCATGACCGTGCTGCATGCCGGCGGCAAGTTCGACGACAACAGCTACAAGGTTTCCGGTGGCCTGCACGGCGTCGGTGTGTCGGTGGTCAATGCGCTGTCGAGCAAGCTGACTTTGGATATCTGGCGCGACGGCGGCCATTACGAGCAGGAATACAAGCTCGGCGAGCCGGTATATCCGCTCAAGCGCCTCGAAGATTCCAACAAGCGCGGCACCACGCTGCGCTTCTGGCCGGCGGTGGAAATTTTCACCGACGTCACCTTCCACTACGAAATCCTGGCCCGCCGCCTGCGCGAGCTGAGCTTCCTCAACTCCGGCGTCAAGATCGTCCTGATCGACGAACGCCCGGATGAGCGCGGTGAAATCCGCCAGGACGTGTTCCAGTACGAAGGTGGTATCCGCAGCTTCGTCGAGCATCTGGCAGCGGTGAAGACGCCGCTGCACCCGAACGTGATTTCCGTGTCCGGCGAGCAGAACGGCATCACCGTCGAATGCGCGCTGCAATGGACGGACGCGTACCAGGAAACGATGTTCTGCTTCACCAACAACATTCCGCAGAAGGACGGCGGCACCCACTTGATCGGGTTCCGTGCGGCGCTGACCCGCACGCTGACCAACTACATCGAGCACAGCGGCATCGCCAAGAAGGAAAAAGTCGCGTTTTCCGGGGATGACATGCGCGAAGGCATGATCGCGGTGCTGTCGGTCAAGGTGCCTGATCCGAGCTTTTCGTCGCAGACCAAGGAAAAGCTGGTCAGTTCCGACGTTCGTCCGGTAGTTGAGAGCGTGTTCGCTGCACGTTTGGAGGAGTTCCTGCAAGAACACCCCAATGAAGCGCGCGCCATCGTCGGCAAGATCGTCGATGCGGCCCGCGCCCGCGAGGCGGCGCGCAAGGCCCGCGACCTCACCCGCCGCAAGGGCGCGCTGGACATCGCCGGCTTGCCGGGCAAGCTGGCCGACTGCCAGGAAAAGGATCCGGCGCTGTCCGAGCTGTTCATCGTCGAGGGTGACTCGGCCGGCGGCTCGGCCAAGCAGGGTCGCAACCGCAAGACCCAGGCGGTGCTGCCGCTGCGCGGCAAGATCCTCAACGTCGAGCGTGCCCGCTTCGATCGCATGATCGCCTCGGAGCTGATCGGCACGCTGATCACCGCGCTGGGCACCGGCATCGGCCGCGACGAATACAATCCGGACAAGCTGCGTTACCACCGCATCATCCTGATGACCGACGCCGACGTGGATGGCTCGCACATCCGCACCTTGCTGCTGACGTTCTTCTATCGGCAGATGCCGGAGCTGATCGAGCGCGGCCACATCTACATCGGCCTGCCGCCGCTGTACAAGGTCAAGCAGGGCAAGCAGGAGCTGTACATGAAGGACGACGCGGCGCTGAACGAATACCTCGCCAACGGCGCGGTCGAGGGCGCATCGTTGGTGCCGGCCGCGGGCGAGCCGCCGATCTCAGGCGAAGCGCTGCAAAACCTGTTGCTGGCCTACTCCGGTGCGCACGACGCGGCCAGCCGCAATGCACACCGCTATGACGTCAACCTGCTCAACGCACTGGTCGATTTCGCGCCACTGGAAGCGGCCACGGCGGAAGAATTGGCCGCGCTGGAAGCGCGCTTGAACAAGAGTGGCCTCGGCAACCCCCGCTATGCGCTGCATATCCAGCCGGCCACCGAAAACCGCCCGCTGGCGCTGCTTGCCACGCGCCGTCACATGGGCGAGGAAGTGGTGCATGTGCTGCCGCAAACCGCGTTCGAGAACGGCGAACTGAAGCCGATCCGCGATGCGGCCCGGTTGCTGCACGGCCTGATCCGCGAAGGCGCGCAAATCCTGCGCGGCAATCGCACCCAGCCGGTATCCAATTTCGCCGAAGCGCAGGCGTGGCTGCTGGAAGAGGCGAAGAAAGGCCGCCAGATCCAGCGCTTCAAGGGCCTGGGCGAAATGAATCCGGAACAGCTGTGGGACACTGCGGTCAACCCGGACAACCGCCGCTTGCTGCAGGTGCGGATCGAAGACGCTGTTGCCGCCGACCAGATTTTCAGCACGCTGATGGGCGACGTGGTCGAACCGCGCCGCGACTTCATTGAAGACAATGCGTTGAAGGTTGCCAATCTTGACGTCTGAGTTGGCGGCGATTCCGGTTTCATCGATTGCCAAGCCTTCGCTTGGCAAGGCCTTCGGCGGTTTTCTGCTCGACATCGTTCTTGCCGTTGTCGTGATGCTGCTGACGATGGTGGCGTGCGGCGTGGTCTGGGCAGCATGGCGGATGCTGCACATCGTCGCCGGCGGCCAGGTCGACGTGCACGACACGCAGGCGCTGGAACACGCGCTGGGCTCGCCGGGCATCATGGCGGCGCTGTGGATGACCTTTCTCAGTACCGCGGCTGCGGCCTTCATGCTGTATTTCTGGCGCCGTCGCGCGACGGCCGCCGAGCGTGCCGCGTCGCTGGCCGCCATTCGCCAGCCGCGCACCTGGCTGCACGTTGCCGTGACCGTGATCGCGGTGCTGGCGATGACCACCGGCATCACCGCGCTGGGCCGGCATCTCGGCGTGGACGTCGAACCGAGCAATCTCGGGCCGATCGAACAGGCGATGGCCTTGAACCCGGTTTTCATCTGCGTGTTCGCGGTGCTGTTGGCACCGATCTACGAGGAAGTGCTGTGCCGGCGCGTGCTGTTCGGGCGCCTGTGGGCCGCCGGCTGGCCGAAACTGGGCATGCTGCTCAGTGGCGTCGTGTTTGCGTCGATGCACGAAATGCCGGGGATGTCCGCTCATTCGTTGGCGACCACGGCATTCACCTGGATTCCGTATGCGTTGATGGGCATCGCGTTCGCGTGGGTGTACAAGCGCACCGGCACGCTGTGGGCGTCGATCGCCACGCACGGTTTGAACAATGCCGTGGCGATGTTTGCGTTGAATGCCGCGTTCGGCGGCGCGTGAGCGGTCCGGCTTTGACGAAAAATTAAACCGCGCATGCCACACTCGTCGGCGCGTGGCGCGGCATCATCCGGCGCCGGAATCGTCGCAGGGAGTTCAGGGCATGAAGCCGCAACATCCGGGATTCATCGCCATCGTCGTGCTGGTTTTGGCCGCATGCGCCACGACCACGATCACTTCGCCCACCGGGCGCAGGCAAGTGGTCGGCGGCGTCACCGATGCGCAATTGAACCAGCTCGGTGCGCAGGCCTTCGCCGAAACCAAGGCCAAGGAAAAAGTCATCGTCGGCAGCGCGCAGAATGGTTACGTCAGCTGCGTGGTCAACGCGCTGGTGGCGCAGTTGCCGGCGCAATGGCGCGGCACGCCGTGGGGAAACCGCACTGTTCCAGGACGACGAAGCCAATGCCTTCGCCTTGCCCGGCGGCAAGGTCGGCGTGAATACCGGCATCTTCAAGGCGGCGAAGAACCAGGACCAGCTCGCTGCGGTGCTTGGCCATGAAATAGGCCACGTGATCTCGCATCACCACGCCGAACGCCTCACCCATCAGCAAAACACCCAGACCGGCCTGGGCATCGTCAGCGTGTTGGCCGGCGTGACCTTGGGTGGAGGCGCGATGGACGCGGTCAATTCGTTCGGTTCGCTGGGTGCGCAAAGCCTGATCCTGTTGCCGAATTCACGCGTGCAGGAAAGCGAGGCCGACGTGGTCGGCCAGCGCCTGATGGCCCAGGCCGGGTTCGATCCATCGCAAGCGGTGGCGTTGTGGAAGAACATGCTGGCGCTTGGCGGCGACCGCCCGCCGCAATGGTTGTCCACGCATCCGGACCCGGCCAATCGCATCAAGGAGTTGCAGAAGGATGCGCCGGCGCTGATGCCGGTGTATCGGCAGGCGCGTGCCAGTGGCCGCGTTCCGCATTGCGGTTGAAACATGCAGGACATGTTGCAATGCGCCAATGAAGTGGTGCGGAAATGGTGCGGGTAATTGCCAAAGCAGGGGTGACTAAACGGTTTGCTTTCTGCTAGCGTTGCACACCCTTCAAGGCATCACGCAAATGCGGTGCGTTGCGCCGAAACGAAAATCCGGTAGAGGAAAAACATCTATGTTGCACAACACCCGAACCAAGTTGCTGTCGCTGGCCATCCTCGGCGTCCTCGCCGGCGTGGTCGTCGTCGAATCGGCCAATGCGCAGGATGCGCAGACCCGTTCCGAACAGCGCAAGGCCAAGGCGAAGGACGGCAAGGCGGAAATCCTGTACCCCGATGCGACCCGCGTCGAGCCGAAGGCGCCGTCGTCGTCGAAAGTGCAGGGCGACATGAAGAAGCTCGGCGACCTGTACAACGACCAGAAGTACGACGAAGCCAAGGTGCAGGCCGATGCCATCATCGCCAATCCGAAGGCCGACGATTACGACAAGGCGCGCGCCAACTACATCGCCACGTACACGGCCTACAACCTCAATGACAACGACGGCGCCAAGAAGTACGCGCAAGCGGCGGTCGACAGCAAGCAGCTCGACAACAACAGCTACTTCGGCACCTTGTTGATGCTGGCGCAGTTGCAGGCGCAGGACCAGCAGTATCCCGAAGCCGAGGCCACGCTGGACACGTTCTTCACCGAAAGCAAGTCGCAGAAGCCGGAAGATCTCGCCGTCCGCGGCAGCGTGCTGTACGAAGCGAACCAGTCCAAGGAAGCGATCCCGTACCTGAAGCAGGCGGTCGATTCCTCGCCGGATCCGAAGGACCAATGGGTGCAGCTGCTGATGGCGGCCTACGCCGACGCAGGCCAGAGCGATCAGGCCATCACCCTGGCCGAGAAGCTTGCGGCCAAGGCGCCGGACGACAAGAAGGCGCAGATGAACCTCGCCGCGATCTACGAACAGGCCGGCCAGGACGACAAGGCCGTGACCGTGCTGGAAAAGATCCGCGCCGCCGGCCAGTTCACCGAGGAGCGCGACTACAAGCAGCTCTACACCACCTACGCCAACATGGATGGCAAGGAAGCGCAGGTCATCGACGTGGTCAACGATGGCTTGGCCAAGGGCATCCTCAAGCCGGATTACACCAGCGAAGTCGCCCTGGCGCAGGCTTATTACTACGCGACACCGGCGCAGGTCGACAAGGCGATCGATGCATGGAAGAAGGCCGCGCCGCAGGCGCCGACCGGCGAAACCTGGCTCAATCTGGCCCGCGTGCTGCAGAACGAGGGTCGCATCGCCGAAGCCAAGGACGCCGCGCAGAAGGCCAAGCAGAAGGGCGGCTTGAAGAAGCCGGCGGACGCGGACAAGATCATCAACCTCAAGAAGTGAGCCGGGTAGGAGGATGTGCCTGGTTCCGGATGAAATGATGGAACAGCGGCACATTCTTGGGATATGCTTGGGCCACGTCGCAGCGCAGCAGGGCCCCGGCGCGCGGTAATCTTACGAACTCCACAACCCGGACGCCTTGACGGGCGTCCGCACCTTTCAGAGTCACCACGAGAATGGCGGAACAACTGGTCTTCAATCGGCAGCAGGACGAAGGGAATGATGACGGCCTGAACTGGCCGCGCATCATCGGCATGGCCTTCGTCATCGCCTTGCATGTGGCAATTTTCCTGTTGCTGCTGATCCCCGCGGTCGCCCCGAGCCCGGAAAAGCAGGATGAGCAGCGCACGCCGCTGCAGATCGTCGATGCGCCGCCGCCACCGCCCCCTCCGCCGCCGCCGCCGCCGAAGGACGACAAGCCGCCGCCGCCGATCAAGGAATTGTCGCCGCCGAAGCCGACCCTGACCCCGCCGCCACCGCAAGCCCCGCCGGTCGACGTGCCGGTGCCGCGCCCGGATGACATCGCCGTGCCGCCGACCCCGCCGGCGCCGCCGGCGCCGGTGGCCGACATCGAGGCCTCGGTGGACATTTCCTCGAAGAACATGAACCCGCCGCGTTACCCGCCGGCGGCCATGCGTGCCGGCATCGAAGGTACCGTGGTACTGATCATCGACGTCGACGAAAGCGGCAACGTCACCAACGTGTCGGTCGAGAAGTCCAGCCACAACCACGATCTGGACCGTGCCGCGATGGATGCCGCACGCAAGTGGCGCTTCAACCCGGGCTCATCCGGCGGCAAGAAGGTCGCCGGCCGCGTGCGTGTCCCGCTGGATTTCAAGCTGTCAGGCTGAACTGGTTCATCCCGCTCTATTTCGTTTCCATCACCAATTTCAATCATCCAAATAGAAGGTACGCGTCATGCTGCAAGAACTCCTCATCGCCGCCGCCACCGGAGGCAACAACAGTGCTGCGGCCCTCAACCAGATGGGCTTCTCGCACCTGATCAGCGAAATGACCAGCAAGCCCGGCCAGTATCCGGTGTCGTGGCTGGTGTTGATCGTCCTGGTCGTCATGTCCGCTTCGTCGTGGTACTGGACGGTGATCAACATCATCCGTTCGCTGCGCCTGAAGAATCAGGCTTCGACCGTGCCGGCCGCCTTCTGGGGCACCAAGAACACCCAGGAAGCGATCCGCCTGATGGAAGAACAGCCGAAGAACGAGCCGTTCTCCAAGATCGCCCTCGACGCCGCTTCGGCCGCCGCCCATCACTCGCAGGCTGGCGCCGGTGAAACCCTGAGCCGTTCGGAATTCGTCGACCGCGCCCTGCGCCAGGCGGTGACCCGCGAAAGCGGCAACCTGCAGAGCGGCATGATCCTGCTGGCGACCGTCGGCGCGACCGCGCCGTTCGTCGGCCTGCTCGGCACCGTGTGGGGCATCTACAGCGCGCTGATCAAGATCGGTGCCTCGGGCAACGCTGGCATCGACGCCGTCGCCGGCCCGGTCGGCGAAGCGCTGATCATGACCGCGCTCGGCCTGATCGTCGCCATCCCGGCGGTGTTCGCCTTCAACTTCCTGAGCAAGGTCAACGGCAGCAACGTCGCCAAGTTCGACACCTTCGCGCACGACCTGCACGACTTCTTCGCCACCGGCTCGCGCGTCCAGTAAGACGCGCCGGCTTTTGAGCAAGCAAGAACGACACCAGCAACATACATGACGGAGCCGAAACATGGCCTTCAGTAGTGGTAACAGCGGCGGCGCAATGGCCGACATCAACGTCACGCCCCTCGTGGACGTGATGCTGGTGCTGCTGATCATCTTCATCATCACCACGCCGCTGATGTCGCACAAGGTGAAGGTGCAGCTGCCGGAAACGCGTATCCAGCCGGATGCGGAGTTGAACGACAAGCGCAAATTCCCGATCACCGTGTCGGTGAAGGACGATGGCTCGGTCTACTGGAACGACGAGCCGGTCAGCGACGACCTGCTGGCTTCGCGTTTCTCCAGCGCCGCGCAGCAGACCCCGCAGCCGCCGCTGAACATCCGCGCGGACAAGACCACCAAGATGAGCGACATCAACAAGGTGGCCAAGGTCGCCCAGCAGAACGGCATGATGGACATCGGCTTCATCTCCACCAAGAAGAAGGAATAAGCGACATGGCTTTCAGCAGTGGTGGTGGCAAGGGCGCGATGGCCGACATCAACGTGACTCCGTTGATCGACGTCATGCTCGTGCTGCTGATCATCTTCATCGTCACCGCGCCGATCGCGACCTACCCGATCGACGTGAACCTGCCGCAGCGCGTGATCAACCCGCCGCCGCAGCTCAAGGATCCGCCGCCGCCGGTCGACCTGCGCATCAACGCGGACAACACCGTGTACTGGAACAACGCGCCGGTGGCGATGGACGACCTGCAGAAGATGATGATCGATGCGGTCAACGTGGATCCGACCAACCAGCCGGAACTGCGCATCGATGCGAACCCTGATTCGGAATACGAAACCATGACCCGGGTGATGGCTCAGGCCAAGAATGCCGGCATGGTCAAGATCAACTTCCTGCAGCAGGATTGATGCGGCAGGCGCGGTTGATGGTCGCAGCGAAGAAAACGCCGGGGCAACCCGGCGTTTTCGTTTGTGTGCAACCACTGCAGGAATGATCTCAGCCGCGGCGGTCTCAGTTGCCGAGAATCTTCAGGTAATTGCGGATCGTTGCAGCAAGGCCATCGTAAAGCGCCTCGCCGATCAGCGCGTGGCCGATCGAGACTTCCAGCACGTTCGGCACTTCGTGCACGAACAGGCCGAGATTGGCCTGGCTCAAGTCATGCCCGGCGTTGACCGCCAAACCCAGTGCCCGCGCCCGCGTTGCGGTTTCGATGCAACGCGAAAGCGCTTCGCCCGCATTGTTTTCGACGAAGGCCTCGGCATACGGACCGGTGTAGATTTCGATGCGGTCGGCGCCGGTCTTTGCCGCCTTTTCCAGGTTCGGCGCGCCGGCATCGGCGAACAGGCTCACGCGGCAACCGAAGGATTTCAGTTCCGCCACCAGCGGCTGCAATCTGCCGAAATCCGCGGCGAAATCGAAGCCGTGGTCGGAGGTGATCTGCGCATCGCCATCCGGCACCAGCGTCGCCTGCGCCGGTCGCGTCCGGCGGCACAACTCGATGAAGCCCGGATAGTTGCCGCGCGCCGGCGCGAACGGATTGCCTTCGATGTTGAATTCGACGCCGCGCGCCGCGGTCAGTTCGGACAAGGCATAAACGTCTTCGGGCCGGATATGGCGCTGGTCCGGGCGCGGATGCACCGTGATGCCGTGCGCGCCGGCATCGAGGCAAACGCGCGCGGCTTCGAGCACCTCCGGCGCGTTGCCGCCGCGCGAGTTGCGCAGCACCGCGATCTTGTTGACGTTGACGCTGAGCAGGGTGGGCATGTGCGGATTCGAGCGATCGATTGCACGAATTCTACGGCTGCCGGGCCTGGTTTTGCGCGGCGGTTCCGCGTGCGGCGGCCGCTTCGCGCAGGCGTTGCATTTCCTGCGGATCGGGCATCGACATCGTGCGCCGCTTGTCGCCGGCATGCGCCTGGTACTGCGCTACCGCCCACAACACGAACAGGACCAAGGCCAGCAACCACAGCAGGACCAGCGACACCATCGACCTGGCCGCGAACGAGCAGGCGAAACAGGCGATCGACAGGAACAGGAAGAACCAGCGCAACATGGCAAGCCACTCATGGTCGGACGGGCGCAGTTTAGCCGCGAGGACGCGGCGTCGAAACGGGCCTGCGTCGCAATCGCGGCAATGCGGTCACAGCAGCGGCGAGGCCAGCCGTGCCATCGCCTCCGGCAGGCGGCTGTAGAAGAAGCTGCCGCTGCGTTCCGCCGGCTTTGCCGCGTCGAATTCGTCCTGCAGGATGCGTTCCAGCCGCGCGCAGAAATCGCGGTTGCGGAACAGCATCGAGAACTCGAAATTCAGGCGGAAGCTGCGCGAATCGAAATTGGCGCTGCCGACCACCGCCAGTTCGTCGTCGCACAGCAGCACCTTGCTGTGCAGCATGCGCGGGCCGTATTCGTAGATCTTCACGCCGGCGGCGAGCAGTTCCTCGAAGTACGAACGCGCCGCCCACGTCACCAGCCGCGAATCGCTGCGCCGCGGCACCAGCAGGCGCACCTCGAGGCCGCCGAGCGCGGCGGAGGTCAGTGCCATCCGCGCCGCTTCGCCGGGCACGAAGTACGGCGTCACCAGCCACACGCGCCGCTGCGCCTGGTGGATCGCCGACACCTGCAGGCGATGGATCGCTTCCCACGACGAGTCCGGCCCCGATGCCAGCGCCTGCACTGCGATGTCGCCGGGCAGCGGCGCGTGATGCGGCCACAGCACCGTCGTCGCCAGGTGCTGCGGCCCCTGGCCACTGGCATAGACCCAATCCTCGACGAACACCTGCTGCACGCTGCGCACGATTTCGCCGCGCAGGCGCAGGTGCAGGTCGCGGTAGGCATTCGGATTGAGCCGCTCGTTCTCGTCGTCGGTGATGTTGATGCCGCCGGTGAAGGCGACCGTACCATCGACCACCACGATCTTGCGATGGCTGCGCAGGTTGATCCACGGCCGCACGAACAGGCGCAGGCGCGAAGGATGGAACCACGCCA
The DNA here is from genome assembly GCA_015655355.1 of Lysobacterales bacterium. Taxonomy (GTDB): domain Bacteria; phylum Pseudomonadota; class Gammaproteobacteria; order Xanthomonadales; family Xanthomonadaceae; genus Pseudoxanthomonas_A. Next base: position 34,583 of record JAATFG010000016.1, on the reverse strand, counting down.
CTTCCGCGCCGGCTTCGAGCAAGGGCTTGAGGAAGCGCGCATGCAGCTTCGACGAACCCATCGCATCGACCAGCAGGCACACCTTGATGCCGGTGCGCGCGCGTTCGATCAAGGCATCGCGCAGGCGCGTGCCGCTGCGGTCCGGCTCGAAGATGTAGTACTCCAGATGCACGTGGTCACGCGCGCGTGAAACCGCCTCGACGATCGCATCGTAGGTCGCGCCGCCGTCGACCAGCAACGTCGCCTCGCTCGCACTGCTTGGCGGCAGCCCGGTGGTGGCTTGCGCCAGGCGCGAAATCTCGCTGCCGGCCGCGGCGGCAGGCGGAATTTCCTGGGCTTCCAGGCGCAACCGCGCCCGCGCCCGCTTCAGCCGGCGGCGATGGATGCGCTGCGGCCCGAACACGTAATAGATGAGGTAGCCGGCATACGGCAGCAGCGACAACGCCAGCAGCCAGCTCAGCGTCGCCACCGGCTCGCGCTTCTGCAGCACGATGATGATGCACAGCGGGACCAGGTACAGCAGCCATGCAACGCTGAGCCAACGCCCGATGTGCGGAATCGAGGACAGCGTGTGCCAGGTTTCCTGCAGGACGGCGAGCATGCGTGGATTCTAAACGAGAAGCGCGATGAACGAAGCGTTGCAACGGCTGAGATCGGCTTGCGCTAACGTGTGCGCATGCCCTCGAAACTGCCGCCATCCGCGCATCCGAACGTGCCGCTGAAAGGCCGCGGCGCGGCGACGTTCCAGCCCGGGCGCTTCGCGAAGACGGTGAGCGAGCAGGTCGACGACGGCTGGCACGAGCGCGACGATGCAGACGAGATCGAATCCGCGCCGCAGACGCAGATCATCGAAGAGCGTGCGCGTTCGATCATCAGCCGCAATGATTCGCCGGACATTCCTTTCGACCAGAGCGTCAATCCGTATCGCGGTTGTGAGCATGGTTGCAGCTACTGCTTTGCGCGGCCGACGCATGCCTATCTCGACCTGTCGCCGGGCCTCGATTTCGAGACGAAGATCTTTGCCAAGACCAATGCGCCGGAACTGCTGCGCGAGGAATTGGCCAAGCGGTCGTATCGCTGCCTGCCGATCGCGCTGGGCATGAGCACCGACGTCTACCAGCCGATCGAACGCAAGCTGCAAATCACGCGGCGCATCATCGAAGTCCTTGCGGAGACGAAGCATCCGTTTTCGCTGATAACGAAGAACGCGCTGGTCGAACGCGACATCGACCTGATCGCGCCAATGGCGCGGCACACTCTCGCCCGCGTCTACCTGAGCGTGACCACGCTGGACAACAAGTTGTCGGCCAGGCTCGAACCGCGCGCCTCGGCGCCGCATGCGCGCCTGAAGGCGATGCGGAAACTGAGCGATGCCGGCATCGCCGTGGGCGTGATGTTCGCGCCAGCAATTCCGTGGATCAACGATGCCGAACTGGAAAGCGTGCTGGAAGCGGCGCGCGAACACGGCGCCACATCCGCCGGCTACGTGTTGTTGCGCCTGCCGCATGAAGTTTCGCCGCTGTTCCGCGACTGGCTCGCGCGACACTATCCGCAGCGCGCCGAACACGTGATGAGCGCGATCCGCCAGCAGCGTGGCGGCAAGGATTACGACGCGACGTTCGGCAAACGGTTCCGCGGCGAAGGCGTGTACGCGGAGTTGCTGGCGCGGCGCTTCCAGCTCGCGAAAAAACGCTTCGGCTACGACGGCGAGCGCTATGGGCGCCCGCTGGATTGTTCGCAATTCGTGCCGCCGCGCAAACCGTCGCCGCAGGGGGAGCTGTTTTGAGCGCTGTGAACGACGTCGCGGTTTGCGGCCATGCGCTGCGTTAGTCTCGGCAGTCGCGCCAACACAACCACCACACGCAAAGGGAGAGTGCAATGAATTGGTACGTGCAAGTGTGGAAACGCTGGTCGGACTTTCAGGGCCGCTCGCGGCGCAAGGAATACTGGATGTGGTCGCTGGCGAATGTCGTGATCGCACTGGCCGCGACGATCATGTTCGCCATCGCCGGTGGCTTCGGCAGTTATGTCGCCGTGTTGCAGCACGAGGAGCCGCATTTCAGCGCGTTTGCGCTGCTGGTGCTGGCGGTGATCGGTTTGTATTCGCTGGCCACCATCGTGCCGCAACTGGCGGTGACCGTGCGCCGTTTCCACGACGTCGGCAGGAGCGGCTGGTGGGTGTTGGCGCTGATCGTGCTCAGCCTGATTCCGTTCATTGGCTTTCTGGCGAGCATCGCGATGCTGGTGTTCGAGGTGCTGGACAGCCAGCCGGGCGGCAACCAGTGGGGCCCGAACCCGAAGGAAGACGAAACGCAAGGCATCGTCGCCTGAGTGTGACGCGATGTTCGCGGCAAAGGAAAAGGCCGGAATTTCCGGCCTTTTCCTTTCAAGCGATTTGCGTGCGAATCAGAAGTTGTTGTCGCCGTCGATGATCCGGCCGAGGCTGCCGAGCACCGAGCCTTCGCCGACGTTGCGGCCGCCGGCCTGCGGCGCGGACATCCACATGCGCGCGGCCAGGCGCGAGAACGGCAGCGACTGGATCCACACCTTGCCCGGCCCGGTCAACGTGGCGAGGAACATGCCTTCACCGCCGAAGAACATGCTCTTGATGCCGCTGACCGGGCGCACGTCCATGCCCACCGTGTCGTGGAAGGCGACCACGCAGCCGGTGTCGACGTCGAGGCGTTCGCCCGCGGCCAGTTCGCGCTCGACCACGGTGCCGCCGGCGTGCACGAACACCCAGCCGTCGCCTTCGAGCTTCTGCATGATGAAGCCGTCGCCGCCGAACAGGCCGGTCAGGATCTTGCGCTGGAAGAAGATGCCGAGCGAGACGCCGCGTGCGCCGGCAAGGAAGCTGTCCTTCTGGCAGATCAGGCGCCCGCCGTGCTCGTCGAGCTTCATCGCCAGCACCGTGCCCGGATACGGGGAGGCGAACGCGACCTTGGCCTTGCCGGTGCCCTGGTGGGTGAACACCGTGGTGAACAGGCTGTCGCCGGCAAGCACGCGGCGACCGGCGGCGAACAGCTTGTCCATGAGGCCGTTGTTCTGCGCCGAGCCGTCGCCGAACACGGTGTCCATGCGCACGCTGGCGTCCTTGAACATCAATGCGCCGGCCTCGGCCACCGCGCTCTCGCCCGGGTCGAGTTCGACCTCGACGAACTGCATGTCGTTGCCGACGATGCGGAACTCGATGTCGTCCGCGCGCATCCGCGCATTGCCGCTGCCCGGGTTCGGCGGCGGTGCGTTCGGCGGCGGCGGGATGCTGGCGGCGTTGAATTCGCCGACTTCGCGCACCGGCCGCCATTCGCCCATGCCTTCGCGCCAGCACAGGTAGGCCGGGTTGGACTGGGCGATGCCGATGGCCACGGCTTCGTCGAACGGGCCGGTGCGCTGCTTGGTCTGGGTGTCGAAGAAATACCACTGGCTCATAGCTGCCTCCGCGGGCTTGAAAAGTGCGCCGGTCTCAAAGTGCGCCGGGAACGGTGCGCGCAAGCGTATCCGCTTCGGCCTTGCAATCCTGTTTCGGCGCGAGGCCTTTCGCCTGCGCGGCGGCGAGTTCGCGTCGGGCCGTCGCAAGATCGGACTGGAATTCCGCATTGTCCTGCAAGCGGGCGACGACCGCATCGGCGACGACGCGCGCCTCGACCACGTCGCTGTTCCAGTGCACGTGGCAGACCAGGCGGCTCTCGCCGAGGCTGCGGCCGCGCTGGAAGATCGCATCGGCCCGCGCCGGGTCGGCTTCGGCCAGGATCGATGCCCAGGTCCAGCCGATCACTGCGTGGCCGGAGGGATACGCGCCATCGTCGTGCATGTGCGTTTCGTCGTCCGGCGTGCAGGTTGCCTGCTGGTCGAGCACGAACGGGCGCGGGCGCTTGTAGTGGTCTTTCGCCGAGTGGTTGCTGCGCGCGGCATCGGCGAGCGAGCGCTGCAACAGGCGGTACGTCGCCGGCATCGCGTCGGCGCTGATGTCGGTGCCGAGGGCGCAGGCGAACAAGCCGGCCGCGTGCGGAAAACGCAGGTCGGCGTCGCTGCTCGCCAGGCGCCAGCGCGGCGTGCCGCGCAACGCATAGGCCGCGGCGGAAACCGTGTTGTCGGCAGCCTGCGTCGGCGAACCGGCGACCGGCGCGGGCGGCACCAGCGCGAGGCTGTTCGGCAGCTCTGCATCGTCGAGATAACCGCGGAAGAAACCGGGACGGATTTCGATCGGTTGCCGGGCTTTTTCCGTGTCGTGCGGGCCATGCGCGGGGGTGCCGCTGCATGCGGCGACGGCGAGGGCAAGGAAGGCGACGAGGAAAGCGGGAATCTTCATGATGCAATTAGCATAACCACGCGCGCGGATCAGTGCATGTCAGCGGCGTCCCGATGCAGCGCGGCATCGAGCGCGTCGAGCAGTTGTTCGCCGTCGTCGTCGCCGTGTTGCCAGTACATCACGCCACCGAGGTGCTTTGCGCGGACGAAGGCGGCCTTGGCCTGCAGCGACTGCGGATCGTCGTAGCTGATGAAGCGGCGCCGTTGCGCGTTCCACAGGTACGGCGCCTGCGCGCTGGCGTCCCAGTAGCGCACGTAGCCGTCGTGTTGCAGCAGGTCGCGGTGGATTTGCTTCCACGAAACGAAACCGCCGCCGCTGTGGTACGGCTGGTACAGGCCATTGTCGGCCGGTTCGACCTCGTCGAAATCGCGGCCGTAGAACGCGACGCCGAGCACGAGCTTGCCTGCCGGCGCGCCCGCCCGCAGGAATTCGGCGACGGCCTGCGCGCCGTTGCGCTCGCCGGGTGGCGCGCTCGCGCTGCGGTACAGTGCGGCGTGGTGGCCGGTGGTTGGGGTCAGGCTGCCGTGGAAGTCGTAGGCCATCAGGTTGATTGCATCCAGCGTCTTGCCGATGCGGGGAATGTCGAGGCCCTGCGCGGCGTCGCCATCGGCGGCGGCGATGCTGAGCAGGTAATGCCGGCCCGCGCCATCGAAGCGCCGGCGCAGTTGTTCGAGCAGCGCGCTGAAGTCGTCCCTGTCCCGTGCCGAATGGGCGATGCCGGGGCCGGGCAGGGTCGGATATTCCCAGTCGATGTCGAGGCCGTCGAGATCGTTTCCGCGCAGCAGCGCCAGCGCGCTGTCGATGAAAACCCGGCGGGTCGCGCGCGTGGCCGCCGCTTCGGAAAAACCGCCGGCGCCCCAGCCGCCGACCGACAGCACGATCTTCAGGCGCGGATTCCGCTCGCGCAGGGCGACGAGTTCGTGCAGGCGCGCCGTCGCGGTCGGGCTGTCGAGCACGACGCGATGCTGTGCATCGACGTGGGCGAAGGCGAAGTTGACGACGTCGAGTTTCTCCGCGCTGATCGGCGGCAAGGCCTCGCCGTCAACCACGTAGCCGACGATGCGCGGCGGCGCGGGCGTGGCGGCGAGCGCGGGAAATGCGAGGGCGAACAGCAGCAGGGCGAATGTGCGCGGCATGGTCGGCTCCAGGGGGAAGCCGGATTATCGATGCGTTGGCGCTGGCGTCAATCGCGCTTTCGTGGCGCGCGGTCGGGCGGGAACAACGGCACGCCGCCGTCGCCCGGCGCGCCGTCCTGCGGGCGCGGCCACGACACCGGGGTGTCTGGCGGCGCTGGTGGCTCGAAGGCCTGTGCATCCAGCGCGTGCGGCTGCGCTTCGAGCTCTTCCTCGATTTCCCACGAATACTTTTTCCTTGGCGGGCGCGGGTCGCGCTCGCGCCACAGGATCGCGGCAGCGATGCCGCCGAGCGCGCCGCCGAGGTGCGATTGCCACGAGATGCCCGCTTCGTGCGGCAGCACCGCGAGCAGGGCGCCGCCGTAGAACAGGATGGCGATGAAGCCGGCCGCGATCGAGGCGCGGTCGCGGCGCAGCACGCCGAGGGTGAACACCAGGAACATCAAGCCGTTGGCGACGCCGCTGGCGCCGAGGTGCACGCTGCCGGGTTCGCCGAGCAGCCACGCGCCCAGGCCCGAGCCCAGCCACAGCAGCGGCAGCGCGCGCAGCGTCGCGCGCGGATACACGCTGCCGGCGAGCGTGCCGAGGATCAGCAGCGCGGTCGCGTTCGCCGCGATGTGCGCGACCGAACCATGTACGAGCGGCGCAAACAGAACGCCCCGCAAGCCTTGCAGGGAATGGGGCTGCACCGCGAGCTTTTCCACATCGAACGTCGATTGCGCCGAGTACGCCAGCACCAGCAGCAGCACGAACGCGAGCGAGGCGTTGAACGCGCGCGACAGGCGGCGCCTGTCGAAACGCGCGGCGGCGCCGGCGTCGAAGCGCGGATCGTCGGGATGGCGGAGTTCCGTGTCCATGTTCGCTTGATGGCGGCGACACGGACGAAAACAAGCCCCATCCGCCCTGCGGGCACCTTCCCCCGCTTGCGGGGGAAGGCGGGGATGGGGGCGGCTTGAAACATGCGAAAATGCGCGCATGAACGCAGAACAATACCCCGCCGTCCGTCTCAAGAACGCATGGCGTTCGACCCATCCGTGGATCTTCCAGAAGCTGGTCGACAAGCCGCCGCAGAAGCCCAGGCCCGGCAGCATCGTCGACGTGTTCGGCGTGGACAACGAATGGATCGGCCGCGGTTTCTACAACGGCCATTCGCGCATCGCCCTGCGCATCGTCGAAACCGACCCGGACGTGGCGATCGACCAGGCGTGGTTCGTGCGCAAGATCGGCGAAGCGGTGCGGCTGCGCCGCGACATCCTCAAGCTCGATGAAATCTCCGATGCGTGGCGCGTGGTCCACAGCGAAGGCGATGGCTTGAGCGGCCTGGTCGTCGATCGCTACGGCGACCTGCTGGTGGTCGAGTTCTTCAGCGCCGGCATGTTCCGCCACCGCGAATGGATCTACGACGCGCTGCGCGAGCATTTCCCCGGCTGCCGTTTCCACAGCTTCGCCGACGAACACGTGCAAAAGCAGGAAAGCTTCGACTTCCGCAACACCGAAGGCACCGCGCCAAGCACGATCACCGAGTACGGCATCAGGTTCCGCGCCGACCCGGCAGGCGCGCACAAGACCGGATTTTTTGCCGACCAGCGCGAAAACCGCGAATGGTTGTCGCGCCAGGTCGAAGGCAAGAGCGTGCTGGACTTGTGCTGCAACACCGGCGGCTTCGGCGTGTACGCGGCGGCGCGCGGCGCGACCGAAGTGACCGGCGTCGACATCGACCAGGACGTGATCGAAATCGCCAAGGCCAATGGCCGCTTGAACGGCTTGAAGATGGGCAACGGCGGCTTGAAGTTCGTGCAGGCCGACATCTTCCCGTGGCTGCGCGACGCAGCCGCGCGCGGCGAAGCCTACGACGTGGTCATCCTCGACCCGGCGAAGATGACCCGCGACCGCGACGAAGTGATCAATGCGCTGAAGAAATACCTCGACATGAACAAGCTCGCGCTCGGCGTGTGCAAGCCCGGCGCGTTGTTCGCGACGTTCTCGTGCACGGGCTTGGTCAGCGAAGAACAGTTCCTGGACATGCTCCGCCGCGCGGCGTTTTATGCGGGCCGCACGCTGCAGATCATCAAGGTTGCCGGCGCCGGCGCGGACCATCCGTTCCTCGCCAACGTGCAGGAATCGCGCTACTTGAAGGCCGTTTTCTGCCGCGTATTGGATTGACCCGTCGCGTGCCGGATTGACCCGGGAAGCCGCGCCTCAACGCGGCTTCTGCACGTTCGGGATGCGCAAGCGATAGACCAGCACGCGGCTGTCGTTGTCGAACGGCGAATCGCAGTTCTCGCCGATCATCACGCAATGCCTGGCGATGAAGTCGTTGTCGTTGCCGATCAGCAACAGCCAGTCGTCCGGATGCTTCGCGTCGAGCGCGGGCAGCAAGTCCATCGCTTCCCATTTTTCCGAGAGCAGGTTCGGCGCGTCGCTGCTGTTGTCGAGGGTCAAACCGAACTTCGACAACCGCTTCGGGTCGAGCAGGTTCAGCAGTTCCGTCCAGTGCGCCGGTTTGATGCCGGGTTTCAGCGTCGCCGCGTCGTCCGCATCGGCAAGCAGCGACGTGGTGCCGGTTTCGTATTCGCTGCCGGCGAGGTTGCTGGCGCCATCGGTATCCACCAGCAGGATGCTCTTGTACACCAGCGGGTCGCGCTTGCCGGTGCCGAGGCCGTTGCCGTCGCGCGCCAGCAGCAGGAAACGATGGCCGTCCAGCGCGCGCAATTCGCTTTGCGCGGCGGTGTGGTCGGGCTTGCCGCCGTCGCCCTTGAGCGTGTACGCCGGCAATTGCACGACGTAATGGCCGATCGGTTGCTTCGGCGCCGGTTCGTGCGAGACGTCGTAGACCAGCACGCGCGTGTCGATGCGTCCGGCCGCATCGCCTTTCACCGAATCCTGCAACAAGGCGCTTTGCAGCGCGACGAACAGACGCGTGCCGTCCGGCGACAGCGCCATGCCCTCGACGCCCTGGTTGTTGCGGCGGCCGGTATCCGGTGCTTCCAGCGAACCGAAATCGGGCTTGCCGTTGCGCATTGGCAGCACTGCCGGCGGCGGCACCAGCACGTCGAGCAGATGGCCATCGGGCGCGAAGTAATACACGTAGGCCGCGTATTCGTCGCCGACGTAGAAATGGCCGTCGGCGGTGAATTGCAGCGATTCGGCGTCGATGGAAATCTTGCCGGCACCAATGCCGTGTTGCGGCGACGGCATCGGAATGCCGCGCTGCACCGTGATGCCATCGGCCGGATCGGCACCGGTGAACGGCTGGCCATCGAAATCGCGCAGTTCGATGCCGCCGTCGGGCTTCAGTTCGACGTGGCCATCGGCGATGCGCAGGCCGAGGCGCTCGAGCCGCGCCGGATAGTCGTAGAACAGATCGGCTTCCGGATCGTTGCGGCCGCGGTCGGGCAGGGTCCACAACACGCCGGCGTAATCGCCGTGCGCATCCTTGCGCCAACTGTCGCGCTGCACTTGCAGCGACGAGAACGAACCGAGCGTGTCGCCGAGGAAATCCACCGTCGCCGCCGGCAAGTTGCCGGTGGCGACGAGGCCTTCATCCACGTAACGCTGCCCGTCCATCTGCAACGTGCGCGGCGGTGCGTCCTGCGCCAGATGCGGCGTGGTGAAGCTGACCGCCGACAATGCGGCAGCCAACATGGCGATGGGCAGCGCGGTCATCAGTTCGTTCCCATTAGATCGTTTCCATCAGAAACGCAGATCCAGCGTGGCGAAGGCCTGGCGCGGCGCCATCGCGTGGGCGACGACGATGGTGCCGTTCGGATCGACCGGCGCGAACACGCTGTTGTCGAAGTTCGACGCGGTGCGCTTGTCGGTGAGGTTGGTGAGGTTGAGCGAGAGCTTGGCGTCACTGACGAAGCCGAGCTTGCCGAAGTCGTAACCGGTGCCGAAATCGAAGGTGGTGAAGCCGCCGAAGCCCTGGTCGTTGGTGTAGGTGTAGAAACGTTCGCCGGTGAACTTGCCCTGCAGCGAGGCGTACCAGCCGGCGTACCTGAAGCTCAGCACGCTGGAGAACATCCGCTTCGGCGTATCCACTTGCTGCTTGCCGCCGGTGGCGTAGACCGTGCCGCCCTGGGTGTAGTCGTCGTTGTAGGTGGACTTGTTGAACGAAGCGGAGTTGTACCAGTTGAAGTACGTGCTCGGTGCCCAGTTCACGCCGAGCTCGACGCCGTTGCTGGTCACGCCGCCGACGTTGTAGAAGCGGTTGCCGCAGTCCGGGCCGTTGGGTTCGCGCGAGTTGCACGGGTTGTATTGCAGCAGGCGGTCGTCGAAGTTGACGTGGTACACCGCGACCGTGGCCTGCACTTGCTCGCCGAGGAAACGATAGCCGCCTTCCAGGCTCTTGGAGCGTTCCGGCTTCAGCGGTTGGCCTTGCGAATCCCACACGGCCTGGCTCACCGCCAGCGGGCCGAGCTTGAAGCCGCCCTGGAACATGGCGATGTTTTCCGCGTAGCTGGCGTAGACCTCGTGCTCGTCGGCGATCTGGTATTGCACGCCGGCTTGCGGCAGGAAGCTGTCCTTGGCCTTCAGCGAACCCTTGGCGAACTGGCCGCTGGACGTGGGCGGAATCGGCGTGGCGGCGATGCCCGCTTCCGGCGTGGCGTCTTCGACCGCATCCGTGCCCTTGAAGCCGAAGTCCAGGGTCAGGCGATCATCGAGCAGATGCACGGTGTCCTGGATGAAGTACTGGCGCGTGTTCCAGTCGGTTTTCTGGGCGAAGGTACCGGACTGCGGCGTGCCGCCCAGGTAGTGGCTCAAATCCTTCGGCCCGGTCACGTCGGTGAACTGGTAGCGTTCGGCGCTGCTGGTGTTCTCCTCGTACCAGAAGCCGGCCTGCAGTTCGTTCGCGCCGACCGACCATTTCAGCGACGCGATCTCGCCGGTGCGGTCGATCGCGTACAAGGTGTCGCGGATGAGCCACGGCACGGTGTTGTCGCTCGACCAGCCGGGGTTCCAGTTGTTGCCCGCGCCCTTGTCCTTGTGGTGGTAAACCTGCGCGTGCAGGCTCAACGAGCTGGTCAGGTCGAAATCGCCGGACAGGTAATACAGATCGTCGTTGCGCAGGATCTGCCCGCCGGTGAAACCGAAGGCATCGCTGGCCTTGTCGCCCGCCGCGCCGGTGGGCACGCAGCCGGCCGTCGAAGCGGCGGTCTGCGGGCTGACCTGGCAATAGGCGCGCGCCACCGCGGTGTCCCAATCCGGCGCGTAGCCGCCCCAATCCCAGCCGACGCGGCTGACGGCGTCCTTGGACATGTAGAAATTGTCGGCCTGGTTGGTGCGCGACACGTCGGCGAAGGCGGTGATCGTGCCGCGGTCCCAGTGGTACTGCAGCTTGCCGTTGAACTGCTTTTCCTTCGACCAGTTGTACGCGCCCTGGTCGACGTACAGGTCCTGCTTGGTGGTCATGCCGGACAGATACGCCGAGAAGCCGTTGTATTCGCCGGTGTCCACGCGCAGGAAGGTGCGCGAGGTGTTGTCGCTGCCGAGGGTCTCGCTGACGCGCGCGCCGAATTCCTTGGCCGGGGCGCTGCTGACGTAGGTGATCGCGCCGCCGAGGTTGCTGGTCGAAGCGATGCCGAGGTTGCCGATGCCCATCGCCAGATCGGCATAGCCGAGGTTTTCCGCAATCAGCGCGCGGCTGATGGACAGGCCGTTGTAGTTGTTGAACGCGCCATCGCCCAGCGGCACGCCGTCGAGCGTGTAGCCCAGGTGCGTGGTGTTGAAGCCGCGCACGCTGATCGACAGCGATTGTTCGTTGACGCCCATCGCATCGACCGCCTGCGCGTTGACGCCCGGCAGCGTGTTCAAGGTTTTCTGCAGACTGGTGCCGGTCGGCAAGGTGAGGGTGTCCTGCGGGCGGATGCGCTGCACCGAACGCGTCTGGCCTTTGCCGACCACCGAGACCGCGTCGAGCGTCTTCGCGTCCTGGTCGCCATCGTTGGCGGCCGTGGCCGATTGCGCGTGCGCGGCCGGAATCATCGCCGCGGTCATGGCCGCGGCAAGCAGGGTCTTCTTCATCGTGTGGGTACCGGAGTTGTGAAAGAAACGTCAAACACGCATCTTTCCACCGGTAAATGACGAATCCGTGACCGCGCGGCGCGACTGATCGAAATCAACGCCCAAAACGGCACGATGCGCATAATCGACGGGTCTTCCACCCTGGAGTCGCATCATGTCGCAAGCACAGGCAGGCACGTTCAACGGGAAAGTCGCTCTCGTCACCGGCGCCGCGTCGGGCATCGGCGAAGCGGTCGTGCGGCGTTTGTCCGCGGGCGGTGCGAAAGTCGTCGTCGCGGATTTCAACGGTGAAGGCGCGAGCAAGGTCGCCGCATCGTTGAAGGATGCGCTCGCGGTGCAGCTCGATGTCGGCGAAGCGGGCGCGGTCGACGCCTTGGTGAAGAAAACCATCGATGCTTTCGGCGGTTTGCACCTGGCGGTGAACAACGCCGGCATCGGCGGCGAGAGTGCGCCGGTTGCCGATTACACGCTTGACGGCTGGCACAGGGTCATCGACGTCAACCTGCATTCGGTGTTCTACGGATTGAAGTACGAGATCCCGGCGATGCTCGCCTCCGGCGGCGGCGGCATCGTCAACATGGCCTCGATCCTCGGCAGCGTCGGCTGGCGCGGTTCGGCCGCCTACGTCGCGGCGAAGCACGCCATCGTCGGCCTGACCAAGACCGCGGCGCTCGAATATGCCGACCGGGGCATCCGCATCAATTCGGTCGGGCCCGGCTTCATCGACACGCCGCTGCTGTCGTCGATGGACGAGCAGGCGCACGCGTACCTGAAATCGCTGCATCCGATCGGCCGCCTCGGCACCGCCGACGAAGTGGCGGCACTGACCTGTTTCCTGCTGTCGGGCGAGGCCGGCAACATCACCGGCAGCTATCACCTGGTCGATGGCGGATTTACCGCGCAATAGCGCGGCAAACCGAAAACAGGCGTGTCACCGCGCAATAGCGCGGCAAATCAGGAGCGTTACTGCGCGATGATTGCCTTGCGTCGCGAATACAGCAGGTACAGCACCAAGCCGGCGACGTTCCAGAGCGCGAAATAGAGCTGCGTCGCGTGCGGCAGGCTCCAGAACAGGTACAGGCAGCCGAGGATCGCGACCGGCCCGACCAGCCACGCCAGCGGCGCGCGGAATACGCGGGCGCGATTCGGTTCGCGCTTGCGCAGCACCAGCAGGCACGCCGACACCGCGATGAAGGCGCACAGCGTGCCCGCGTTGGCGAGCGCGGCGATTTCGTCCAGGCGCGCGATGCCCGCGAGCGCGGCGACCAGGATCGCGGTGAACACGGTGATCGCCACCGGCGTGCCGCGCGAACTCACCCTCGACAGCGCGCGCGGCAGCAAACCGTCGCGCGCCATCACGAAGAAGATGCGGCTCTGTCCGTACAGGAACGCGAGCAGCACGGTCGGCAACGCGATCACCGCCGCTGCCGCGATCACTTTCGCCGCGGTGCCGGCGTGCAGTTCGCGCAGGATCAGCGCCAGCGGTTCGGCGCTCTGGCCGAACACGTCGAAGCGCATCGCGCCGACCGCGGCCAGCGCGACGACGATGTAGATCAGCGTGCAGCCGAGCATCGAACCGACGATGCCGATGCTCAGGTCGCGGCCGGGATTCTTCGTTTCCTCCGCCGCGGTGGAAATCGCGTCGAAGCCGTAGAAGGCGAAGAAGATGATCGCCGCGGCGGCCATCACCCCATGGCTGGCGCCTTGCGCATCGACGCTCTTCACGAAGCCGTAGGGCATGAACGGATGCAGGTTGGCCGCGTCGAAATGCGGCAGCGCGATGGCGACGAACACCGCCAGCGCGATGATCTTGACCACGACGAGGACCGCGTTGAGCGTCGCGCTTTCCTTGGTGCCCGCAAGCAACAATCCGGCGACGACGAAGGTGATCAACACCGCCGGCAAATTGACGATGCCGCCGGCGTGCGGGCCGGCGACGAGCGCCTGCGGCAAGTCGATGCCCAGCCCGTGCAGGAAGCCGACCGCATAACCCGACCAGCCGACCGCGACGGTGCTGACGACGAGCGAATATTCGAGGATCAAACTCCAGCCGACCACCCACGCGATCGCTTCGCCCAACACCGCATACGAATACGTGTACGCGCTGCCGGCGGCGGGCATCAGCGTGGCCATCTCCGCGTAGGCCAGCGCCGCGCAGGCGCAGACGATGCCGGCGACGACGAACGACAGCAGCACCGCCGGCCCGGCCAGATTCGCGCCGACCCCGATCAGCGTGTAGATGCCGGTGCCGACGATCGCGCCGATGCCGAGCGCGACCAGATGCGGCCAGCTCAACGTCGGCACCAGCTTGTGCCCGGCCTCGTGCTCGGTGATGGTGTCGATGGATTTGCGGCGCAGCAGGCTCATGCGGCGGTTCCCGGAAAAGGGCGATTCTCGCACGGCCACGGCGCTTGCGTGCCGGCAAGTGATACTTTAATGTCACTGCCATGCGAACCGAACTGGCCACCACCCTGAAGCGCCAGACCAGCGAATTGCTGGCCGACGTGGAGCGCGAAAAACAACCGATCCTGATCACCCAGCACGGGTTGCCGAGTGCGTATCTGGTTGACGTGGAAAGCTGGGAGTTGTTGCAGCAGCGCATGGACGTGCTGGAAAGCATTGCCCGTGGCGAGCAGGCCATCGCCGAAGGGCGCACGCTGAGCCATGCGCAAGCCAAGTCACGCATGGCGCGATGGCTGAAATAATCTGGACCGAGCCGGCGCTTTCCGACCTGGACGCGATCGCCGATTACATCGCGCTGGAAAACCCGCCGGCCGCGTCTGAACTGGTCAGGCGCGTTTTCGAGCATGTCGGGCAATTGGCCGAGTTCCCCGAAAGCGGCAGCCGCCCAGCCGAACTGAAGCGTTCACGCTATCGGCAAATCATCGAGTTGCCATGCCGCGCGTTCTATCGGCACGAGGCGAAAACCGGCCGGGTCTACATCCTGCACGTGATGCGCGGCGAACGCCTGCTGCGCAAGGGCAAGCTGTTCGCGCGCAGCCGGCAGGCGCAGGCTTGAATCACTTCTCCTTGCGCCAGTTGAGCGAGCCGCGCGTCTCCACGTTGCTCGATTCCACTTCCATGTCGAAGCCCTTGCGCAGCAGGTATTTCAGGGTGACCGCGCTGCCGGCGCCGACCATCGACACGCCGTAGCTGACGTACAGCTTCGGCGAAAGGTATTTGCCGACGCCGAACACGTTGCCGCCGAGGGTGCGCGATTCGAGCACGCCGGCGTCGTCGAGGCCGATCTTGGCGCCGAGCTGCGAGGCGATCAGGCCGGCGCCGGCGGACAGCGCCGAGTTGGCCGCGCTGATCTGCTGGCTTTCCTGGCTGCTGGCGGTGCCCAGCGAACGGCCGAGCACGAGGTACGCAAGCGCTTCGGATTCGGGCAGTTGCGGATCGCTCCACACTTTCGCCACCGGCCGCGAGGCGCGGCCGCTGACGTCGATGCCGGCCGTCACGTTCGCGCTGACCACTTCGCGCTGCGCACGCAGCTTGATCACCGGGTCGGACACCGGCGCGTTGCTCCAGCTCAGCGAGCCATCGCTGATCGTGAGTTTCTGCCCGTAGGCGGTGTAGCGGCCGTCGACGTCAAGCTGGCCGTTGGCGAGCATCGACTGGCCGGGGCGCGAACGCACACGCAGGTCGCCGCTGAGCGCGCCGTCGAGGCCGTAGCCCTTGAGCTTGACCTTGTCGTCGCCAGCCAGGGCGATGTCGAGCGCCAGATCGAGTCGCGAACTCGGCGTGCGCTGCGGATCGGCCGGGTCGAGCACGACCACGTCCTCGGACGCGGACACGCCGGTGTCGAGTTTCTCCAGGTTGATGCTCGCATTCGGGATCGCCACCTTGCCGCTGACCGCGATGGTGTTGTTCGCCACTTCGACATGCATGTCCGGCGCGGCGACCGCGCGCAGCTGGGTGGTGTCGGCGACGAGGAAATCGTCGCCGCGGATGTCGAAGCGCAGCGGCGCGTTCGTGTCCAGCCACGACAGGCTGCCGGTCACGCCGAGCGTGCCTTTGCCGGACGCGTTCTTTTCCGCATCCGCGTCGCCGGTCGTCGATTTGGAATGGAAGTTGGCGCTGATCTTCGCGCTGCCGTCGCTCTGCGCGCTCAGTTCGCCGTTGCCATCGGTGAGGGCGATGCCGAGCGCGGGCAGTTCGCCGGAGAAATCCGCCATCGTCGCTTCGCCGCTGAGCAGCGGCTTGCCGCGCGTGCCGGCGACGGCGACGTGGCCGGCGAGCACGCCGCTGGGCTGCACCAGGTCCGGCGAGAACAATTCGATCCAGAACAGGCGCGAGTTGTGGAAGTACAGGTCGCCCTTCAGCGGCGACCAATCGTTCCAGCCGGTGTCGAAGGTCGCGTCGACGTAGCCGTCGCCGTGGAAGCCGGTGCCGAGCCGGCCCTTGATCGTGTCCGGGTCGAAGCTCGCGTCGAGGCTGAAATTGTCGTAGGTGACGATTTCGCCGCGTGCGTTCTTGCCGAGTTTCAACCCGCCTTCGCTCGATGCGACGTGCACGTCGCCCAGCCACGCCTTGCCTTGCGGCTTGAAGTCCGCGTCGAGCTTGAGCGCGCCGCGCAGGTTGATCGGGCGGTTGTTGTCCTTCGGCAGCCATGGCTGCACCAGCGTCAACGGCAGCGCGTCGGCGTGCGCGGTGACGCCGTCGTGCGGCCAGTCCACGCGCACGCACACGCTGCCACCGCCATCGCTTTGCGTCGCCAGGCAGGTGTTGGACAGCGAATACGCCTCGCCCTTCTGCGCGAATTGCGCGCGCTGCTGCAGCGTCCACGCGCCGCCCTTCATCGGCGCGATGCGCAGTGCGTCCAGCGTGCCTTGCCAGTTGTCGCCCTGCTTCAGGGCGCTGCCTTGCAGGTCGAGGTTGCCCATGTCGCTGCGCGCGCCGGCGCTGACATGCAGGTTCTCGACCGCGCCGCGCGCATCGAGTTGCAGCGATTGCAGGGCGATGCCGGCCTCGAGGCCGCTGGCCTGGGCGTGCAATTCGCCGTTGCCGCCCTGCCACGGCAGATGGCCGTGGACGTCGAGCGACTGCGCCTTGTAACCCTGCCACGCGAGGTTGCTGCCGTGCAGTTGCGCATCCACGTCCGGCGCGGTGCGCGTGCCGTGCAATTGCAGGGTGCCGCGCAGTTCGCCGCTGGTGTCGGGCAGCAGGTCGGACAATTGCAGCGGCTGCAGTTGCGCGGAAATGTCGAGGGTGTCGCCGACCTTGCCCTTAGCATCGAGGTTCGATCCGCCGAGGCGCAGCGCGAGCTGGCCTTCGCCATTGGCGCCGTGCAGGGTGAAATCGCCGTGGCCGTCGAGCGCGCGGCCGCGCAGCGTGCCCTGCAATTGCGGCACGTGCAGGTTGGCATTGACCGTGCCGTTCGGGTCGAGCCCGCCATCGGTGTCGAAGTTGCCCGACAGGTTGCCGGCGAACTGCGGCACGAAATAGCCCGGATCGAACCCGGCCAGCTGCGCGCCGAGCTGCCACGCCAGCTGCGGCGCCCACGCCAGCTTGCCGTTCGCATCGAGCGTGCCGGTCGGCATCTGCGCGTGCAGCTTGTCGATCGTCGCCTGCGCATCGTCGCCGTGCACGCCGTAGTCGAGCGCGGCGGCCTCGCTGCCGCGCACCAGCTTGGCGGTGCCCAGCGCCGACCAGCCCTTGAGCTTGCCGGCGACGCCAAGGTCGGCATTGGCGACCACGTCGTCGGCATGGGTTTTGGCATCGCCGCCCCAGCGCAGCTTCTGCGCCTCGACGACGAAATTGAACGCCGGGTTGGCCGCATCGCGGAAATCGGCCGTGCCGTTGACCAGCACGCGGCCGTCGAACACTTCCAGCACCAGCGGCTTGACCGTGAGCTGCTGGTTGTCGTCGATGGCGATGCTCGACGGATCGATCTTCGCGCTGAAGCGCTCGCCCTGCGCCAGGGTGCCGTGCAGCAGGGTGCCGCCGGCGTGGCCGTCGGCATGCAGGTCGAACTGGAACGGCAGGCTGTCGGCGACGAGGCCGAGCACGGCCGGATCGAAATCCGCGCTGCTGCCGCTGAAACTCCAGTCCGGCTTGTGCTGGCCCGTCACTTCGGCGCTGATCCGCAGCGGCGCCGGCGCGTTGCCGGCCAGCGCCATCAGCATGTGCTTGCGGTCGCCGCGCGCGACCAGGCCGAAATTCGCCGGTGCATGTCCACGCTGCGCGGGAAACACGGCGGTGGCGAGCAGGTCGGTGCGGTAGCGCCGGTTCGGCTCGTAGCGGCCGTTGGCGGTGAAGGTGCCGCGGTCGCTGCGCACGTCGAGATGGTCGAGTCGCGCGTAGCCGTTGCCGATGTCGAGGCCGCCGCGCGCGCGCTGCACGTCGATGACTTCGCTGCCGGCCTGCACGAACTTGAAGCCGTCGATCTCGATCGCGTCAGCCTGGATCGAAACCGGCAAGGTGATGTCCGGCAGCACGTCCGGCCATTGCGGCAGCTTGAACGGTTCGCCGCTGTCCGCGCTGGCCGGCATTTCCAGCACGGCGCCGCGTACTTGCAGTTGGTCCAGGCGCACGTGCTTGTGCAGCAGCGGCAGCAGGGCGAGGTCGATGCGGAGCTGCTGCGCGTGGAAGTGGATCCCGCCCTGGTCGAAGGCGAGGCCGTCGATCTGCAGCGGCCCGGCCAGCGCGCCGTCGATGCGCTGCCATTTCAGGGTCGTGCCTTGCGGCAGGTGCGCGAGGACCTGTTTCAGCAGCGCGTCGCGCCCGGCTTCGGTATTCAACAGCCAATACGCGCCGGCGCCAAGCAACGCGCACGCCACGATCAATGCCGCCACGCCGAGCAGCGCGAACCGGCGCAGGCGCGATGCGCGCGGCGGCGATTTTTGCGGCGCCGCGTTCACAGGCCCACTCCGATGCTGAGGTAGACCTGCACCTGTTGGTCGGGATGGTCGAAGCCGTGGGCCAGGTCCACGCGCACCGGGCCGATTGGCGAGCGCCAGCGGAAGCCGACGCCGGCGCCGGTCTGGAAGCTCGGCGAGTTGTCGAAGGCGCTGCCGGAATCGACGAAAAACGCCATGCCGTAAGGGCCGGCGTTGAAGTAATGCTCGTATTCGGCGCTGCCGCTGAGCACGCTCTTGCCGCCGAGCGCATAGCCGTTTTCCTGGCGCGGGCCGACCTCGCGCCAGGCGTAGCCGCGCACGCTGCGGTCGCCGCCGGCGAAGAAGCGCAGGCTCGGCGGCAGGTCGTACAGGTCGTTGTTGCTGAAGGTGGTGCCGGCTTCGCCGCGGACGATGATGCGGTCGATCGCGCCGACGCCCCAGTAGCCCCACACCTGCAGATGACCCTGGGCGAAGTTGGCGTCGGAGGCCAGCGACTTCAGCCCGCCGCGCACCCACGCGCTGGCGGTGAAGCCCTTGCGCGGGAACAGCTTGTCGTCGACGTCGACGTATTGCGCGTCGACTTCCGGATACAGCAGCGAGGCGTAGTCGAAGCTGGTGTCGGTGCCGGTACCGTAACTCCAGCGTTCGTGCAGCGCGTGCATCGACACGTTGGCGGTGAGGCGCTGGCTGATCTGGCCGCTGCGGCCGACGAACAGGTCGATGCGGCGGGTGTTGATGTAGTCGGTCTGTTCGTCGTGCGCGGTGCCGCCGATCGAGTACCAGCCGTCCAGCCACTTGAACGCCGGGATCTTGTAGATCGTGGTCAGTTCCTTGAGGTTGGCTGCGTAATCCAGCTGCACCGACAGCTTGTGCCCGCGCTTGTTGAGGTAGCGGCGTTCCAGCCCGGCGCGCACGCCGGGGCCGCTTTCGGTGCCGTAGCTGACGCCGTAGGTGTAGATGTCGCGCTTGGCCAGGGTGAGGTTGACGTCGATCGGCACTTCGCCATCGACCGCATCGTCGACGTCCGGCTGGATGTCGATGCTGGAGAAGTAATCGAGGCCGACCAGCGATTCGCGCAGGCGGTCGAGCTTGCCTTGGTGGTAGTAGCTGCCCTGCTGCCAGTAGACGAGCCGGTTGAACAGGTTCGGGTTGAAATAGTCCTGGTGGAAGCGCGTCGGCCCCATGTCGTAGCGGATGCCGCTGTCCCAGCCCAGGTCGATGTCGGCGGCATGTGCGGCACGGGTCACCTCGACCTTGCGCTGGCTGAAATCGGCGTCGAGGTAGCCGCGGTCGGCGAGGCGCTGCACGATCTTCAGCTTGCTCGCTTCGTAGGTGGAATGGTCGAACACGTCGCCGACCTTCGGCGCGAAATCGGCGATGTCCTGCCGCAGGTACTTGTCGCCGCCGCCTTCGCCGTCGATGAAGATGTGGCTGTTGTGTACCCGCACCGGCTCGCCGAGGGCGACGTGGACGGTGACGGTGATGTGGTCGTTGACCCGGCCGTCGCTGTCGGCCGCGCCGCGCGGGGCGTCGATGCGGATCGTCGGCGAGTAGTAGCCGAACGGTTCCAGCGCGGTGGCCGCCTCGGTCTGCGCCTGGGTGAGCAGGTAGTCGAGGCGGGTTTCGCCGAGGCGCTTGCCGAGCGATTCGTTCAGGCTCAGCGCGGCGTTGATGTTCTGAACCATCAATTCGTCGTCGATGCCGTCGACGACGACCTTGTCGATGGTGGTCGCGGCCCACGCCGGCACGGCGAAGCTGGCAAGCGCGACGATGGCGAGTGGATGGAAGCGCATGCATGAAGCATAGCGGGCGAGTGCGCAATCGCGTTAACACTCGATGAGGTTCAACTTCTTTTCCCGCGCTTGCAGGGGGAAAAGAAGCCCGAAAGTCAGATGAGGGGGAATGCGCGGGATGCGCCCCCTCGTCGCCCCAGCCCTCTCCCCCGCAGGCGAGGGGGAGGAGCGCGGCATTACGCGGAAAGGTGCTCGATCGCCGCGACCGCGCCGAAGCGGTCGGCCAGGCGCTTGAGCAGGGCGAGGCGATTGCCGCGCACGGCCGGGTCCTCGGCGTTGACCATCACGCCGTCGAAGAAGGCGTCGACTTGCGGTCGCAGTTGCGCGAGGCGTTCGAGCACTTTGACGTAGTCGTGGTGGAGCAAGGCCTCGTCGGTGTCGCCGCGCGCAGCCTCGACCGCTTCGGCCAATGCGGCTTCGAGTGGATCGGTGAGCAAGGCGCGGTCGATTTGGTGCGGGATCGCGCCGTCGGCCTTCTTCAGGATGTTGTTGATGCGCTTGTTCGCCGCGGCCAGCGCGGTGGCTTCGGGCAATTGGGCGAATTCGCCGATGGCGTCCAGGCGCGTGTCGAAGTCGTACAGCGAGGCCGGCCTCAATTCGGCGACGGCGTTGAAGTGCGCCGCCGGCACGCCCTTGTCGGCGTAATAGCCGGGCAGGCGGTCGAGGATGAAGTCGTAGATCTCTTCGGCAAGCTGTTCGTACTGAGTCTCGTCGATCTTGGCAATCGATGTCTCATTGGTCAGCTTCGCTTTTCTGACGAGATGCTCCCATGGCAGCAGCTTGGTGGCGTTGATCAGCGCATCTTTTTTCAGGTTCAGATCAAACCCACTCTCGATGACGGTTCGCGCTAGTCCCAGTGCATTGCGGCGCAGAGCAAACGGATCTTTGTTGCCGGTCGGCTTCAACCCGGCGGCGAAACCGCCGGCGAGCGTATCCAGGCGTTCGGCGATCGCCAGCACCTTGCCCAGCGGCGACAGCGCGATGTCGTCGCCGGCGAAGCGCGGCTGGTAGCTTTCATCGATGGCAACGGCAACGGCGTTGCGATCATCCGGCGAAAGATCGTCCAGCGACTTGTCGACCAAGGCGTAATGGCGGCCGGCGATGCCCTGCAATTCCGGGAACTCGTTGACCATGCGCGATTGCAGGTCGTTCTTCGCCAATTCGGCGGCGCGGCGTGCCTGTGCCGGATCGACGTCCACTTGCTGCGCAATCGCTTCGGCCAGCGCGGCGACGCGCTGCACCTTGTCGGCGATGCTGCCGAGCTTGGCTTGATAAGTGACGGACTTGAGGCCTTCGCCCATCGCGGCCAGGCCTTGCTTCAAGTCTTCGTCGAAGAAGAACTTGGCATCGGCGAAACGCGGGCGGATCACCCGCTCGTAGCCCTTGCGTACCTCGGCCACGTCCTTCGATTCGATGTTGGCCACGCCGATGAAATGCTCGGTGAGCTTGCCTCCGCGCAGCACCGGGAAGAACTTCTGGTTGACCTCCATCGTCTCGATCAGCGCTTCCTGCGGCACCGCGAGGAAGTCCTGCTCGAACGAGCACAGCACCGCGCTCGGCCATTCGGTCAGGCACACGACCTGGCCGAGGTTGTCGTCGGTGATGCGCGCCTCGCCGCCGGCCTGCTTCGCCGCGGCCTCGACTTCGCCGACGATCCGCTGGCGGCGTTCGTCGGCATCGACCAGCACGTGCGCGGTGCGCAGCGCATCCACGTAGTCGGAGGGATGGTTGATCCACACCGGCTTGGCGTATTCGAAACGATGGCCCTGGCTGAAGCGATTCGAGTTCACGCCAAGCAATTCGGCGTCGATGACCTGGTCGCCGAACATCAGCACCAGCCATTTCACCGGGCGGGCGAAACCGTAATCGTTGTTGCCCCAGCGCATCGGCTTGGGCACCGGAATCGCGGCGACCGCTTCGCGCACGATGTCGCCAAGCAGGTCGGCGGTCTTGGCGCCGGCCTTGACCGAGCGATGGACGAAGCGCTCGCCCTTGTTGTCGCTGGTCTTTTCCAGTTGGGTCCAGGCGACGCCGGCCTTGGCGGCGAAACCTTCCAGCGCCTTGGTCGGGTTGCCTTCGGCGTCGAGCGCGATGTTCAAGTACGGGCCGAACACTTCGCTGGCCTGTTCCGGCTGTTCGGTGTCCACGCCCGGCAGCAGCACGGCGAGGCGGCGCGGCGAATACAGCGGCTTGGCGCCGGTCTTGTCCACCACGACGCCACGCTTTTCCAGCGCCGCGATCACGCCGTCGAAGAACGCCTGCGCCAATCCCGGCAGCGCCTTGACCGGCAGCTCTTCGGTGCCGAGTTCGACGAGGAGGGGAAGTTGTTCGGACATCAGACGGCTTCCTTGGTTTCGGCTGCTTGCTTGGCTGCATCCAGCCCGAGCGCCTTGCGCTTGTCGGGATCCTTGAGGTTCGGGAACCCGAGTTTCGCTCGCGCTGCAAGTGACGCCTTGGCCACCGCCTGCGACAGCGTGCGCACGCGCAGGATGTAGCGCTGGCGCTCGGTGACGGAAATCGCGCGGCGCGCGTCCAGCAGGTTGAACGAATGCGAGGCCTTGCACACCTGCTCGTAGGCGGGCAGCGGCAGGCCGGCTTCGACCAGCTTCAACGCTTCCTTCTCGCAGGCATCGAAGCGATGGAACAACTCGGCGACGTCGGCGTACTCGAAGTTGTAGGTGCTCTGCTCGACTTCGTTCTGGTGGTACACGTCGCCGTACTTGACCACGCCCTGCGGGCCGACCGTCCACACCAGGTCATACACGTTGTCGCAGTTCTGCAGGTACATGCACAGGCGTTCGAGGCCGTAGGTGATTTCGCCGAGCACCGGCTTGCACTCGATGCCGCCGGCTTGCTGGAAGTAGGTGAACTGGGTGACTTCCATGCCGTTGAGCCACACTTCCCAGCCGAGGCCCCACGCGCCCAGCGTCGGCGATTCCCAGTTGTCCTCGACGAAGCGCAGGTCGTGCACTTGCGGGTCGATGCCGAGCGCCTTCAACGAATCCAGGTACAGCTGCTGGATGTTGTCCGGGTTCGGCTTCATCACCACCTGGTACTGGTAATAGCGTTGCAGGCGGTTCGGGTTTTCGCCGTAGCGGCCGTCGGTGGGGCGGCGCGACGGTTGCACGTAGGCGGCGTTCCATGGCTCCGGGCCGAGCGCGCGCAGGAACGTGGCCGGATGGAAGGTGCCGGCGCCGACTTCGAGGTCGAGCGGCTGGATCAGCACGCAGCCCTGTTCGGCCCAGTACTGGTTGAGGGTCTGGATCAGGCCCTGGAACGTGACGGATGCAAGCTGTGGTCCTTTCATCGTCTGAATGCCGTCGGATTCATGCTGCGGAAAAGCGGGCTAGTATAAGCGCCAGCCCCCGCAATGCCGCCATTTTCGCCGTGAATTCCGTCACTTCCGCACCGGTTTTCGACAAGCACTTCCTGATCATCGAAACCGGCCAGCCGGTGAAGTCGATGAAGCGCTACGGCGGTTTTCCGCACTGGATCCGCGTCGCCGCCGGGCTGGATGCGCACGAAACCGGCGTGGTCAACGTCGAAGCCGGCGAGGCGCTGCCGCAACGCGCGGGGCTGGCCGGCGTGATCGTCACCGGTTCCGGCGCGATGGTCACCGACAAGGCCGAGTGGAGCGAACGCAGCGCCGATTGGCTGCGCAATGCGGTTGGCGACGGCGTGCCGGTGTTCGGCATCTGCTATGGCCACCAGTTGCTGGCGCATGCGCTCGGCGGCGAGGTCGGCTACAACCCGGCCGGACGCGAAGCCGGCACTGTCGCCATCGAACTGCATCCGCAGGCCGGCGACGACCCGCTGTTCTCCGCGCTGCCGCCGCGCTTCCTCGCCCATGCCACGCATTTGCAGACGGTGAGCAGGCCGCCGCAGGGAGCCACGGTGCTGGCGAAATCCGCGCAGGATGCCTGTCACGCGTTCCGTTACGGCGAGCATGCCTGGGGCGTGCAGTTCCATCCCGAATTCGCCGCCCACCACATGCGCGGCTACGTGCGCGCCCGCGCCGAGGCCATGCGCAAGGAGGGCCGTTGCCCGCTGGCCGCCGCGCGCGAGGTGACGGCGGCGCCGCAGGCGCGCAAACTGTTGCGGCGGTTCGTCCGCCACGCGCGCCGCCTGCAGGTGCGTTGAGCGCGGCTTCCCCGTTTTCCCCGCGGTTTTTTTCCAAGTAGTGACTATGCCGAACATCAAGAAAGTGCCGGCCAATGCCGGTGCGCAGTGGTTGGTCGATGCCTTCGCCCTGTTGCGCAAGCACGCGCTGGGCCTGTGCGGTCTCGGCCTGAGCTGGGGCGTGTTGAGCGTGGTGCCGGTGCTGGTCGGCGGCGTGGTGGGCGGCAGCGCTGCGCTGTTGCTGCAACTGGCGCTGACCGTGCTTGGGCCGTTCCTGCTCGGCGGCCTTATCTGGGCGGTGCGCGAAGCCGACCAGGGCCGCAGCGTGCAGCCGTCGCAACTGTGGCAAGGCCTGAAACTCGGCCGCAACGGTTCGATCCTGGCGACCCTGCTGCCGCAGATCGGCGTCGGTCTGGTGCTTGCCGTGCTGCTGCTGGGACTGGTCGGCGTCGACCAGCTCAAGCAACTGGTCGATGTCGCCAACAAGCTGCAGGAAGTGCAGCAGAACGGCGGCCAGCCCGATCCGGTGATGTTCGACGGCCTGCCGCTGGGCGCGTTGTTCCTGTGCCTGCTGGCGACGGTGGTGCTCGGCATCGTGGCCTCGCTGCTGAACTTCGTCGCCCTGCCGCAGATCCTGTTTTCCGCCACGCCGGCGTTTGCCGCGATGGCCACCAGCCTCAAGGCCAGCCTGCGCAATCTGCCGGCGCTGATCGTGCTGTTCCTGCTGACCCTGGTGACGATGTTCGTGGTGATGACCCTGGTCACCCTCGTCGCCGGCCTGGCCGGGCTGGCGCTGGGCGCCGTCGCCTACGAAGTGGTCTCGAACCTGCTGCTGCTCAGCGTGCTGATGCCGCTGTTCGCCGCGGTGTCTTACTTCGCGTGGAAGGACTTGGTCGCCGCGTCCGCGGCGGCATCGACCGTGCCGCCGCCGCTGCCGGACACGATCGAGGCTTGATCGCGCCTCAACGCGCGGCCGCCATCTGCAACGCCGCTTCCAGCACCGGTTTCGCCCAGTCGGGCGTGTTGCGCAGGGTTTTCGGGTTCGTCGGCCAGGCGACGCGGCCGGCTTCCGTTTGCAGCAGCAGGCGCGGGTCGGGGATCGGTGCGCCGGGCACGGCGTCGATGCTGTTGTCGTATACCTGCAGCTGCGACAGGTGCGGCATCAGGCCGATCAGGTTGGCGATGGAGGACGCGTAGCGTTCGCGGATTTTCGCTTCGGGAATGTCGTGGCCACCCTGCGCGACGCGCAAGCGGACCCGGGCCAGATGGTGTTCCGGCGCATCCAGTCCGCAGAACCACATCAGCACGTCGTGGGTGGTTGCCGCTTTCCGCAGCTTCGCCGGTACCGTGTTGCCGCCGAGCGTGGTCTCGAAGGCGTAATCGGTCCTGCGTGCAAGCGCGGCGTCGAGCCGATCCATGCCCTCGTGCCATGCAGCGGCATTGGCCTGTTCCTGGTTGCAACCGAGTTCCCGTTGCAGCAGGCGGGCGAAGGTGTCGGGATTGAACCAGTCCAGCCCGACCTCGGTGAGGGTGCGGCTGCCCAGCGAACTCTTGCCGGCGCCATTGACCCCGGCAAGCACGTAGATCACCGGTCTCGTCATCGCGCGCCGGATCAGTGGCCTTCACCGGCGGTGACGCGTCCATCCAGGCGCAGCGGCTTGCGCAAGGCGTCGCGCATCTTCGCCCGCGCATCCGCCGCATCGAGCACGGCGAGGCGCGCGTCGAACTGGCGACGCAGCTTCGACAGCACGGCTTCTTCCTCGCTGCCGGCGTCGCCCAGCAGTTGCAGCAGGCGCGTGTATTCGGCGGCGGGGAGGATCACCGCCTCGGGACGGTTGTGGTTGGTGACGACGACCTTGCCTTCGCGCTGCACGGTGGCCATCACCCCGCGCCAGCCGAGCTTCTTCACGTCCGAAGCCGGGGTTTGCGGCAGGGTGTCGAGGGAGGCGAGCGGGACGGCGGCATTCATGGCGGCACTCCGTGAGGGATGAGGCCAATATACCCTTTTTGGCCAGAATGGCCATATTTCCCGTTCAGACCTGTTTCCAGTTCAGGCGCAGCGCGTTGGCGACGACCGAAACGCTGCTCAGGCTCATCGCCAGCGCGGCGATCATCGGGTCGAGCAGTGGCCCGCCGAACACGTGCAGCACGCCGGCGGCGAGCGGGATGCCTAGCGCGTTGTAGACCAGGGCGAAGCCGAGGTTCTGGCGCATGTTCGCCACGGTCGCGCGCGAGATGCGCATCGCCCTGGCGATGCCGCGCAGGTCGCCCTTGACCAGCGCGACCTGCGCCGAATCGAGCGCGACGTCGGTGCCGTTGCCCATCGCGATGCCCACGTCCGCGCCGGCCAGCGCGGGCGCGTCGTTGATGCCGTCGCCGGCCATCGCCACCTTGCGGCCCTGCGCCTGCAGCTTTTGCACCAGGTCGAGCTTGTCCTGCGGGCGCACTTCGCCGTGCGCCTCGTCGATGCCGAGGGTGTCGGCCACCGCGCGCGCGGTCGCGATGCCATCGCCGGAGGCCATCACGATGCGCAGGCCGGCGCGCTTGAGCGCATCGATCGCCGCCGGCGTCGAATGCTTGATCGGGTCGGCGAGGACGATGCGCCCGGCCAGTTTTTCGTCGACCGAAACGAACACGACCGATGCGCCGGCGCCGCGGCGCGGATCGCGGCGGGTGCCGAGCAGGGCCGGGTCGATGCCGCGTTCGCGCATCCACGCCGCGTTGCCGAGCGCAACGCGCGAACCGTTGACCGTGCCGCGCACGCCGACGCCGCCCTGCGACTGGAAATCCAGCGCCGGCTGCAGCGCCAGGCCGCGCTTGCGCGCTTCGGCCACGATGCCGCGCGCGAGCGGATGCTCGCTGGACACTTCGAGGCTGGCCGCGAGGCGCAGGATTTCGTTGCCCGGCCATTCCGCGCCGACCACGGCGAGGTCGGCGAACGCGGGGCGGCCGGCGGTGAGCGTGCCAGTCTTGTCGACGACCAGCGTATCGATGCCGCGCAGGCGTTCGATTGCCTCGGCATCGCGGAACAGCACGCCTTCGCGCGCGGCGCGGCCCATCGCGACCATGATCGACATCGGCGTGGCCAAACCCAGCGCGCACGGGCAGGCGATGATCAGCACGCTGACCGCGCCGGTCAGGCCGAACAGCCATGCGTGCGCGAAGACGCCCCACGCCAGCAGCGTGGCCAGTGCGATGGCGACCACCGCGAGCACGAACCAGTAGGCGACGGTGTCGGCGAGCTTCTGCAACGGCGCGCGCGAACGCTGCGCCTGCGCGACCATCTGCACGATCCGCGCGAGCATGGTGTTTTCGCCCACCTTGTCCACGCGCATCAGCAGCGCGCCGCCGCCGACGTTGAGGCTGGCGCCGATCAGCGCGTCGCCGCCGCGCTTGGCCACCGGCATCGGCTCGCCGGTGAGCATCGATTCGTCGAGTTCGCTGCCGCCCTCGAGCACGCTGCCATCGACCGGCACTTTCTCGCCGGGGCGCACGCGCAGGGTGTCGCCGGGGCGCAACCGGTCCAGCGCCACGTCCTCCTCGCGGCCGTCGGCGCGCACGCGGTGCGCGACTTGCGGCGCGAGCTTGAGCAATGCCTTCAACGCCGACGCGGTACGCGAACGCGCACGCAGCTCCATGATCTGGCCGAGCAGGGTCAGCGAGACGATCACCGCCGCGGCTTCGAAATAGACATGGCCGGAAGCGGCGTCATGCATGGCATGCGCATGCGGCAGCAGCAGCGTGGCCAGGCTGTAGACGAAGGCGGCGGTCACTCCCAGGCCGATCAGCGTCCACATGTTCGGATGCCGCGTCCTGATCGACACCACGCAGCGGTGCAGGAACGGCCAGCCGGCCCACAGCACCACCGGTGCGCTCAATGCCGCTTCGACCCAGACGCGCACGTTTGCGGCCAGTGGCGCGAAGCCGAGCATTGAACCCATCGCCAGCACGAACACCGCGACGGTCAGCGGCAGGGTGAACCAGAAGCGGCGGCGGAAGTCGCGCAGCTCGGGATTCTCTGCTTCGTCGACCGACGGCATTTCCGGCTCCAGCGCCATGCCGCAGATCGGGCACGGGCCGGGCTTGTCGCTGCGCACTTCCGGGTCCATCGGGCAGACGTAGACGGTGCCTTTCGGCATCGCGACCGGCGTGGCGATTGCGGTTTTCGGCGCGAGGTATTTCTGCGGATCGGCGAGGAACTTGGCCTTGCAGCCTTCGCTGCAGAACCAGTACGTGGCGCCGTCGTGTTCGGCACCGGGTTTGCCGGCGTTGACGTCGACCGTCATCCCGCACACCGGGTCGGTCGCGGTCGTCGCGGATTGCGCCATGCCGAGCGGTGCTTGCGTCATGATTTCCCTCCCCGCCGGCGATGTTAAGCCTTGTCGCGGCGCTATGCCGCTTTTTTCGCCATGCTGGCGGCAGCGAGGATGCCGATTTCGTACAGCGCGCACATCGGCAGGGCGAGCATCAGCTGCGAGACCACGTCCGGCGGGGTGATCACCGCGGCGAGGACGAAGATGCCGACGATGGCGTAGCCGCGCACGTCGCGCAGTTGTTGCGGGGTGACCCAGCCGAGTAGGACGAGGATCACCAGCGCCACCGGCAACTCGAAGCTCAGGCCGAAGGCGAAGAAGATCACCATCACGAAATCGAGATAGGCGTTGGCGTCCGGGGTGATCGCGATCGCCGACGGGCTGAACAACACCAGGAAGCGGAACACGTTCGGCAGCACGATGAAGTAGGCGAACGCGCAACCGGCGTAGAACAGCGCCACCGCCGAGACGAGGATCGGCTTGGCGAGGCTGCGCTCGCGCTGGTACAGGCCGGGCGCGACGAACGCCCATAGCTGGTACAGCACCCACGGCGCGGCGATGAACAACGCGATGAAGCTGGTCAGCTTCAACGGCGCGAAGAACGCGCCGGCCGGATTGAGCGCGATGAAATGCTGGCCTTGCGGCAGGCGCGCGACCAGCGGATGCGCCAGCGCGTCGTACAGCTTGCGGGTGAACGGCAGCAGCGCGACCAGGACCACGCCGATGCCGACGATCGCGCGCAGCAAGCGCGTGCGCAGTTCGAGCAGGTGTTCGATCAGGCTGGACTCGCCCGATGTCTGGGCCGCCTGCGGTTCGCTCGCGTCGTTCATGCCGCGTCGTTGTGCTGTTCGGCCGGCGACGTTCCTGCCAGCGGCCCGGTCTGCGGCTTGTCGATGGCCGCGGTCGCGTCGAGTCCGGACTTCACTTCCGCGGCGCTGGCCTCAACCGTGGCGGCGGTCTCCTGCAATTGCTGCTGCAGCCGGAACTGGCCTTCGCGGATCGCCTTTTCGGTATCGGCGATGTTGCGCTTGATGTCCTCGGCGGCCAGTTCGCGTTCCAGCTCGCTCTTGACCGAATCCCAGTGCGCGCGTGCGCGGCGGATCCACAGGCCGGCGAAGCGCGCGGCCTTGGGCAGGCGCTCGGGGCCGAGCACCACCAGGGCCACCACCGCGATGACCAGCATTTCGCTGAAACCGATCTCGAACATGGCGCGAAGCCGTCGCCGGCGCGCTTATTGCGGCGGGTTGCTGTTGTCGTTCGGCTTCGACGCCTGCGCGCCGTCGTGCGACGAGTCGGCCAGCTTGTCCTGCGGCTTGTCGTCATCGCCGCTCAAGCCCTTCTTGAACTGGTGCACGGCGTCGCCCAAGTCCTTGCCCACGTTGCTCAGCTTCTTGGTGCCGAAGATCAGCACCACGATGACCAGCACGATCAGCCAATGCCAAATGCTCAAACCGCCCATGATGAGAACGCCTGCGCGTGGAAAAAAGAGGGGCCTTCAGCATAGCGCGTTCGGCCCCCGGGGAAACCTGTTTCAGACGTCAGGAATGCGGCTCACGGCGTGGGCTTGAGTGCCTCGGTATGCACGTCGCCGTTGTCGGCCGGCTGGAAGCCCTGCGCCTGTTGCGTCTGCACTTGCACAGACGCCGGCGCGGCGGGCGCGGTGGTGGACGTCGGCGACGCGACCGGGGTGCCGGAAGTGACTGCCGGCTTGGTGTTGCTGGCGTGTCCATTGCGCGCGGCGTAGGTGGCTTCCTCCAGCTCGTCGCGGAACGAGACCACGGCGCTGGATGGGGCCTTCTCGCGGTTTTCGAGGATCGCGCGCGGGGTCAGGCTGGTGCCGTAGACCGCGGCGTTGGCGTCGTCGTCGATCGACAGCACCGCGCCGTCGAGGGCGACGCCGGCGAACAAGCCACGGGCGCGGCTCCACGACCAGATTTCCGCCTTCAACTGGCCATCGGTCGCGGCTTGCGCATTGCGCCCGACCGGGCCGGCGGCGACGCCGGCATCGGCGCCGAGGGTGAACTTGCCGTTGACGATGCTTTCCAGCGAGCGGTCGTTGCGGAACACCAGCACCACGTCGGCCGATTGCACGCCGGCCTGCCAGCCGATGCTGCCGCCGGCGATCTTGACGAACACCGGCTGCGACCAGGTGCCGTCGGAATTCTTCACCGCCAGCAGGCCGCGGCCGCCGCGCCCGCCGAGGATCAGGCCGACCTTGACCATGTCCGGGATCACCACGATCGCGTGGGCATCGTCGAGCAGCTTGTCCGGCAGGCCGCCGTCGGGCATGTGGCGGATGTCGTCGAGCACGCGCGTGGCGTTTTGCGCGCGCGCGTCCTCCTTCTGCCCGGCGAAGGCCGGCGCGGCGACGGTGGCGGTCAAACCGACGAAAACAGCGAGGGGCAGCAGCGCGGTGCGCAACGAACGATTCATGGCCGGACTCCCGAAATTGCGAACGACGATATTGGAATGCTTTGCCGCGAAGCTAGGCCCAGGGCAATGAAGAGGCAATGAACCCGCGCGCGCACCTTGCCGATAACGCGTGCTGTGTCGCAGTTGCACGGCCGCGTCCGGCGCCCGCCGAAGCCATCTGCGACAATGCGCGGATGTCGAATGCCAGCGAACCCCGGCCAGCCACGACGGTCGACGAAAATGCGCGCGCGGGCCGCAGTGCCTTGCTGCTGGTCAACCTCGGCACGCCGGATGCGCCGACGCCGCGCGCGGTGCGCGCATACCTTGGCGAATTCCTCGGCGATCCGCGCGTGGTGTCGATCCCGCGCCTGCTCTGGTGGCCGCTGCTGCACGGGCTGGTCCTGCCGCTGCGCGGGCCGCGGTCTGCACGCAAGTACGCCCAGGTCTGGCTGGACGAAGGCTCGCCGCTGCTGGTGCACACGCGCCGCCTCGCCGCCGCGTTGCAGCAACGCTTGCCGCGGTTGCGCGTCGAATTCGCGA
Source organism: Lysobacterales bacterium (assembly GCA_015655355.1). Classification (GTDB taxonomy): domain Bacteria; phylum Pseudomonadota; class Gammaproteobacteria; order Xanthomonadales; family Xanthomonadaceae; genus Pseudoxanthomonas_A. Next base: position 3,098 of record JAATFG010000016.1, on the reverse strand, counting down.
TGCGCTACGGCCAGCCGTCGCTGCCGGACACGCTGCGGAAACTGCGGGGCGAAGGCGTGCGCAGGCTCGTCGTGCTGCCGCTGTACCCGCAGTATTCGACCACCACCACCTTGACCGTGATCGAGCGCGTGCGCGAACTGGCCGATGGCTTCGAGCTGCGCTGCGTCGAGGATTATGCGACCGATGCGCATTGGGTCGATGCGGTGGCCGCCTCCATCCGGCAATGGCGCGCGCAGCGCGGCAACGGCGAACACCTGCTGTTTTCCTTCCACGGCCTGCCGCAGCGCGTGGCCGCGAACGGCGACCCGTATCCGCAACGCGTCGAAGCCAGCGTCGCGGCGATCGCGCAGGCGCTGGGACTGTCGCGCGAACAGTATTCGTTGAGCTTCCAGTCGCGCTTCGGCAAGGAGAAATGGCTGGAGCCGGCGACCGACGCGGTGCTGAAGCAGCTGGCCGATCGCGGCATGAAGCAGGTCGACGTGGTTTGTCCCGGCTTCGCGGTCGATTGCCTGGAAACGCTGGAGGAAATCGCCATCACCTACGCCGGCCGGTTCAAGGCGCAAGGCGGCGAACTGCGCTACATCCCGTGCCTCAACGATTCGCCGATGCACGCCGATGCGCTGGCCGCGCTGGTGCACGCGCCGGCCTGAGCCGGCTCAGCCGAGCAGCGCGCGCAGGCGCGCCTTCAGGCGCCTGCCTTCGGCGTGGAAGTAGTCGCGCTGTTCGCGCCATGCCGGGAAACGCAATTCCACTTCGCGCCAGAACCGCGGCGAATGGTCGCGGTGCAGCAGGTGGCACAGCTCGTGGACCAGCACGTATTCGAACGCGGCGGGACAGCCGAGCACCAGCGCCAGGTCCAGCGTCATCGACGCATCCGGCGCCAGCGAGCCCCACAGCGTCGAGATCATCTTGAAGCGGATTTGCCGCGGCGCCTGCGGCAGGCCGGACAAGTATTTCGGCAGCCATTGGCCGATGTCGCTGCGCGCCTGCGCCTCGTAGAACTCGCGCAGCGCGCGCCGCATCGCCGCGTCGCCGGCGCGCGCGGGCAGGTGAAAGTGCAGTCCGCCATCGATCAATTCCAGCCTCGAAAAACGGCCTTCGTGCCAATGCAGCGGCACGTCATTGCTGCGCAGCGGCAACGCGATGGTGACGCCGCGCTGCAACGGCGCGCTGCCGGTTTCGTCGTGGTGCAGCGCCAGTTGCGCGGCCAGCCAGTCGCGGTGCAGGAGCAGGAATTCGTGTCCGGCCTTGAGGCTGGCGCGGGCCGGAATGGTCAGGCGCACGCCGCGTTCGTCGATGCTCAAGCGAATGCGTTTTGCGCGCGGGTCGCGCACGCGCCGGATTTCGATTTCGCGCCCGTCGGCCAGCGCCAGCATGACCGTGTCGCGCTCGATCGGGCGCGACACGCGTTGTGGCTTGGGCGAAAACAGTGCGGAGAACATGCGCAGGATGGTACTTGTGCCGTCATCCCGGCGAAAGCCGGGATCCAATGCCTTGCGGCGAAAATCCGCAGGCGCCGGGTTCCGGCTTGCGCCGGGACGACGCGCGGGATTATTCCACCTTGCTGAGTTTCAACGCCTTTTCCAGCACGTCGAACAGGCGTTTCACCTCGCCGGCCATCAGCACGAAGCGTGCGTCGAGTTCGGCGCGCAGGTCGTCGCGCTCGGTGTTTTCCAGTTGATCGACCGCACCGTCGAGCAGCTTGAACTTGCGCACGCCCAGATCCTCGCCGAGCACGAAGGAAACGTGGTCGTCGAGGTTGAGCGCGAGCCTGGTGACCTGCTTGCCGGCTTCGAGGTGCTTGGCGATCTCGTCGCTGGCCAGTTCCTGGTTCTGGCACTTCACCACCGCGCCGCCGTCGATCGGGTCTTTCAATTCCACTTCCTCGCCCAGCGACAGGCCTTCCGGCAGTGCTTCGCCGGCGACCCAGCCGGTCAGGATCGAACGCGGCGCGACTTCGGCATTCAGCGGCAGCGCCGGGAACGAGCCGAGCGCGCGGCGGATTTCCGAGACGATGTTCTCGCCGCTTTTTTTCGACGCAGTATTCACTGCGACGATGCCGTGCGACAAATCCAGCAGCGCATCGGTGCGCGAGGGTTTGACGAAGGCGCGAGGCAACAGGTCGTGGACGATTTCGTCCTTGAGCTGCTTGCGCATCTTGCCGCCGGGGCGACGGCCGTTCTTCGCTTCCAGTTCGGCGATTTTTTTCGCCAGCACGTCGTTGATGACCGCAGCGGGAAGAATGCGGTCTTCGCCGCCGATGGAAAGCCATATCGCGTCGTTGACGCGATGCGAGAGGCCCTGTTCGTCGCGCCCGAACGGCGAGACGAAGCCGCGCGAGGAAAGTTCCAGCAGCCCGACCGGCTTGAGCGCCACTTCGGGCAACTGTTCGTCGAGCTTGCTGAAATCGAGGGCGGGATTGAAGCGGAAAAAAGTGAGATTCTTGAAGAACATGTTGTTTGTCATTCCGGCGAAAGCCGGAATCCAGTGCCTTTTCTGAAAGTGTTGGATTGGGTCACGAAAGCCGCTGGATACCGGCGTGCGCCGGTATGACGACTTCAATCATTGCCGTCGCCTTGTGATGGCGCTTCGCCGGCGAGCCAGGCATGCGCATCGGCTTGCGTGGCGCCGTCGCGGTGGCCGAGGGAAAGGAAATCGAACAGGTTCTTGTCGGCCAGTTGCGATGGACGGATGTCGCCCAGCGCGCGCGAAATCTGTTCGATGCGGCCGGGATGCTCGCGTTCCCATTGTTGCATCATCAGCCCGACCTGCTTGCGCTGCAGGTTTTCCTGGCTGCCGCACAGGTTGCACGGGATGATCGGGAATTGGCGTGCGTTCGCGTACTCGACGATGTCCGCCTCGCGCACGTAGGCCAGCGGACGGATGACGACGTGCCTGCCGTCGTCGGACAGCAGCTTCGGCGGCATGCCGCCGAGCTTGGCGTGGTGGAACAGGTTCATGAAGAACGTGGCGACCATGTCGTCGCGGTGGTGGCCGAGCGCGATCTTGCTGAAGCCGTTCTCCTCGGCATACGCATACAGCGCGCCGCGGCGCAGGCGCGAGCACAGGCTGCACATCGTCTTGCCTTCGGGAATCAC
>JAATFG010000011.1 GCA_015655355.1 Lysobacterales bacterium | reverse complement strand
CCGGCACGGTGATCGTGCCCCCTGGCGGTGCATCCGGCTGCATCATGCCGTCGGTGCCGTCGAGCGACATACTGGCTACTTGCGTTGTCGCCAATGCGTCCGGATCGGTCGTGGTATAGGCCGGTTCCAGCACCTGCAGCGCGTAGGTCAGGCCGCCGCCGTTGGCGTTGCTGAACACTCCGCTCGGCACGGTCCACGACACCGCCTTGCCCTGGTCCCCGGTGAAGGTGATCGCCGTGTCGGGCACCGCATCGACATTGACGCCGTAGCCCGACTTCGCATCGACGTGACGACGGTTGCCGACCGCGTCGTAATCGTAGGTGACGTCGAAGATCCGCTTCGGAGTGGTGTCGGACAGGTCGTCCTGGATGACTTCCTTGATCCGGCCGTGGCTGTCGTACGTGGTCTGGGTGACGGTATGGACCAGATGCCCATCGCCATCGGTGGTGCTGGATTCTTCGCGGGTCTTGTTGCCGGCCGCATCGTATTCGTAGAGGTATTGCGTGCCATCGCTCTGGGTGACCGACTTCACCAGGCCATTGGCGTAGTAGGTGTAGGTCTTCCCGACCGGATTGTCCGTCGCCACGACACTCGTGGTTTCCGGATCGTAACGATAGGTGGTTCCGTAGTCCGACTCGCTGACCAGTTGCCCCGACGCACTGTCGTAGCCATAGTCGCTGTCCTGTGCGCTCAGGTTGTCATGGTCGATCAGCCGGCCATACGCATCGTAGGCCCAGGTGTTTTGGTCGACCCGGGCCGTCTCGCCATCATGGTCGACACGGTTGCCGTCGTCCTGCCATGGGATCTGCTCATTCGGCGTCAATGGGCCACCGCCCGCAAATGGCGGCGTGTAGCTCATGTCGGTGACCCGCGGATACTGCTCCAGGGTCTTCTTGGCCTGTACGTCGTAGGCGTAATTCATGGCCACGCCCGTCGCCGTCTGGCTGCGGATCATCTGCCCGTTGCCGTCGTAGTCGTACAGCGACTTGAATTTCTGCACGTCGGTGACGCTCAGGCGATCACCGTTCTCGTCGAGGACGTACTGCTGCAGCGCCGTCTTGGTCCGGCCCGTGCCATTCGCCAGATAATCGCCGGTGGCGACGATGCGGCCTTCGCGATCGTATTCCTTGAACGTCAGGTAGCCGAGCGCGTTCTGCACCATGCGCTGGTTGCCCATCGCGTCATAGGCATAGAGCGTCACGTTGCCAAGCGCGTCGATCGACTTGGTCAACTGGCCCGAGGCGTCGAACTCGTTGGCGCGGATGTTGCCGTTGGCATCCTCGGTGCCGACCAGGTTCCCCATCGCATCGTAGAACCACTGGTTGACCGGCCGCGCCAACGATGCCTGGCCATGCTCGTCCATCACTTCCACCCACGGCTGTTCTTCCCTGACAACCTGGTTGAATTCGTTGTAGCGATAGTCGGTCTGGTAACCGCGCGGGTCGATGACCTCGATCACGTTGCCCCATCGATCCAGGGTCTGTTGCACGGTGCTGGATCCACCTGCGGCGGACGGCGAACTGACCGCAAGCACGCGGCCGAGCTTGTCGGTCTGCGTTTGGGTGACGGCCGCGACATCCTGGCCGTCCTGCAGATAAGCCATGTGCGATTCACGCACCTGATAGCCGGCCAGGTTGTAGCCGAAACTCTTGGTGGCCCCGCCCTCGTTGGACGAAACCAGGTGGCCCGCCGCGTCATAGCCGTAGTTCAGCGTTCCGCTCAAGCCCGCGTAGGTTTTCAGGGTGATTTCGCCGAAGGCGTTGTAGGTCACCGCTTCTGACGTCTCGGTGGTCGTGCCGACGGTCGTCGCGCGCACCTGCACGGTGCTCAATTGCTGGCCGACCTTGTCGTAGGTGTAGGTGTCGCGGATGGTCGCGTTGCGGCTCGCGTCGCTGCCGCTGAGCGTGTACCACGTTCCCAGGACATGATCGGTGTTGTCGTACGCGGTATACCGCTTGCTCCCGGTCGAATCCTTGGTCATGACGGCACGACCCTGATGGTCGTACAGCACGGTCTCGATCTGGTCGCGCGCATTGTCCGCCACCGGGGCGCTCTGCCCCGGCTTCAATCCATTGGCGTAACGACGGGTCTGCACCACGTTGCCGAACGCGTCGTAGCTCATCGTGGTGTACGGCGATGCATCCTCATACAAGCTCGTGCCGGGGGTCAGATCGACCTGGGTCGAAACCTGCAGGCTGTTGTCGGCCGAGGCCGTCAATACCTTGCGCGTCGGCTCCTGCACGCTGATCACGTGTCCCAGCGCGTCATACCGGGTAAACGTCTTGCCGGCATCCGTCGTCGTCGAAATCACCTGCCCTGCGGCGTCGTATTCGAGCTGGGTGACCGCATTTTCGGTCTCTGGGGTGCCATTGGACAGTTGGTAATGGCGGGAAACGGTTTCGCTGGTCTTCCTGCCCAGCGCGTCATAGGTCCAGCTCGAAACCCGGTCGTAGCCGGTATCGGCGTCGCCCGCCTGGGGCGCTGCCGGTGGCGTGCTCGTGCCCACGGCATTCGCCGCCAACGCGCGCGCGTATTCGGTCTGCCTGACCAACTCGCCCATGGCATCGTAGACGTTGCCGGTGGCATAGCCGTCGGCGTCCACGGTGAACACTTCGCGTCCCACCGCGTCGTAGTAGTGCCAGGTGTTGGCCCAGACGGCATCCGACTGCCCGGCGGTTCCCTGCAGCAGCACGGACTCCTCGAACAACTGGCCGAACCGGTCATAGGCGTAACGCGTGACCGGGCTGCCGTTGGCCGAAGTTCCATCGTCCTTGTAGTAGGCCAGCGCCGACTGGGTGACGCTGGTTTTCCGTCCCAGCGCGTCGTAGGCCGTGGTCAGCGTGCGATCCGCCGCCGCATTCGGAACCAGCGCCGAAGCGACTTGCGCCTGGGTCAGGGCCTGGCCGGCGCTCCACCCCGGCAACGCAGCCGTGTTGAGCCTGGTCGCATAACGCGTCAACCGGGTCTGGTTGCCGAAGGCGTCGTAACCGTAACTGGTGGCATAGCCCTCCTGATCGATGTCGTACGCCAGCCGGCCAGCGGTGTCGTACACCTTGTAGCTGTAATTGTCGTTGGCGTCCTTCTGCACCACCGCCTGGCCCAATGCGTCGTACGTGACGTCGATCGTCGGCGTACTGTTGGTCGCGACCAATGTTCCGGTCGACGCATTGATCGCGTAGGCATCCGGGAAGGTGGTCCGGATCTGGTGGCCTGCGCTGTCGTAGGCATACAGCGTGGTCCGCGCCTGCGAGGAATCCGCGTCCTCGGTACGGCTGATCACGTTGCCGAGGGCGTCGTAGCCGATCCGGGTCACGATCGCGCGCGTGGCGGTGGTGACGTTGCCGGCGGCATCCACGCTGGCGACCTGTACCGATGGACTGGTTTCCGCCACCATGCGTCCGGCCGCATCGTAGGCATAGGTCCATTGCTGCCCGAGCTTGTCGGTGTAACCGATGCGGTTGCCTTGCGCATCGTAGGCATAGCTTTCCGTCTTGCCCGCCGCGTCCGTCACCTGCACGACGCGGCCGACGTTGTCGTACGCGGTCCTGGTCGAGCGCACGTTGTCGCCGGTCTGGCTGGCGAGCGCCGCCGCCACGGCGGTTTCGGTCATCGCCGTGCCGCTCGGCAATGCCTGCGCATAGCTGCGCGTTTCCACCACGCGCCCCTGCGCGTCATAGCGCTGCTCGGTCACGCTGCCCGTGTCGTCCACGACGAAGCGCAGTCGACCGTCCGCATCATGGACATTGCGGGTGACGCGCTGCTTGTCGTCCGCAGTGCCACCTGCACTGCCCAGCGCACTGGCCACGGCGGCAACGGTCTTGGCCGTCGATGCCGGGATGTCGACGCCATAGGCGATCGTTTCCACGACATGGCCATCGGCGTCGTAACGGTATTCCTGCACGGCAAGCGTCGTGGCGCTGTCTGCCTGCATGGCATAACGGATGTTCCCGTCAGCATCGTAAATCGTGTAGCCCTGATGATCGCTGCCGTCGTTGGCGACCACGAGGCCCTGGATCGCGCTGAGTGATGCCGACACCGGCAAACTGGTCAGACTGATGGGCTGCGAATAAGCACGGGTCGCAATCACCTGCCCGTCGGCGTCGTACCAGTTGCGGGTAACGTCTCCGGCGGCATCGACGACGAACACCCGTTGGTTGGCCTCGTCGTACGCGTACCGGGTGACGTTTCCGGCCGCATCGGTGCGCGCGACGACGTTGTCGTTCGCATCGTAGGTGTAGCGGGTGGTCAGGTTCAGGCCATCGGGGTCCACCGTCTCGCTGGTGCGGCGCCCAAAGCTGTCGTAGGTGTAATGCAGCTTGCGCTCGGCATCGCTGCCCTTGGCCTGGGTGACGTCCAGTTCCTGGCCCAGGGCATCCCACGAATACTCGGTCACTAGGGCCAGGCCATTGGCGTCCTGGGTCACCGTGCCCGCACGGTTCTGGCAGGAGTAGGTCGTCGTGGTGACAACGCCCTTCGGATCGGTGACGCTGACCGTTCGCCCCTGGCCGTCGTAGGCGTAACGGGTCGCAAGCGCCAATCCATCGGGGTCTTCAACACGGGTCAACACGCGACCGACCGCATCGTAGGTGTATTCGACGACATGCCCGGTCGCATCCTGCGTGCGGGTCAGCAGCCCACGCGTATCGTAGGACTGCGTCTGGATACCGCCTTCGGCGTCCTTGGTCTGAACCAGTTGTCCGTCGAGGTTGTAGCTGTACTCGACTGTCGCGCCATCGCCGTCCGTGACTTTCCACGTTTCGCCATGCCGGTTGAGCTGGGTCGTCATCACCACGCCCTCCGGCGTGGTGACCGTCGCCGTGCGATTGGCATCGCTGTACGCGTAGCTGGTGGTGTGGCCGTCGGCATCGACCGTGGTCAACACCCGGCCATAGGCGTCATAGGTGCTGTGCGTGGCCTGGGCCTGCCCCTGGACGGTCTGGGAAGTGCTGATCAACTGCCCCAGGCGATCGTAGCCGTAGGTGATCGTCTGGCCCTTGGCGTCGGTTTGTCCGATCACGCGACCGAACGCGTCGTAGTTCCAGCCCTGGGTACGCGTCGAACCATCCGCGCCGTCTGTCCGGGCCAGCGTCAGGCCGCGCGCGTCGTAGGCATAGGTACTGCGGATCGTGGTGTCGTCGCTGATCTGCGCATCCTGTTCGGTCACCTGACCGAACGCATCGCGCACGTAGCTGGTTTGCCAACCACGGATGCCTACCGTGCCGGTCAACAGGCCGCGCGTGTCGTAGGCGAAAGTCTGCACCGCATCGGTGTCGGCGTCGTATGACAGGGTACCGATCGCGCCCTGCAGGCTGTTGCGGTCGCCCGGCGTCGGAATGCTGATGCGGCCGGTATAGGTGATGGCGGTAGCCACGTCGCCGAAGGCGTCGTAGCGGTTTTCCGTCACCTCGCCTTCGGCATTGGCCACCCCGGCAGCATCCGCCTGGCCCTTGACCGTGAAGGTCATGCGGCCGTCGCCATCGTAGAAGTACCAGGTCTTGTTCCCCGCCGCGTCCGTGCTTTCGATCCGCTGCCCCAGCACGTTGTAGCCGTGACGAACCCCATACTGCGCATACACCGCATCCAGTTGGGCATCGGTCATGCCCGCCTGCAGGTGGGTCGATCCTTCACCATCCAATTCGCCGATCAACTCGCCGAAGGCGTTGTAACGCTCGTTGTTTTCCCGTACTTCGGTAGTGCCCTGCGCCGTGTCGGTCTTCACCAGACGACCGGCTTCATCGTAGGTGTACGCCGTGACCGTGCCTTCCGGGTTGGTCTGGGTCGTCAGCTGGCCCAGCCCGTTGTAGGCCATCCGGGACTCGCGGTAACTGCCGGCGCGACTGCGCACGCTGGACAGCGTGTCGCTGGCCGCATTGACCGTCACCGCCGTCGCGTACCGGCGCTCGGCACGGGTATTGCCCGCATCGTCGATGACGTTCTCGGTCAAATAACCTTGGGCATCCACCGTGCCCACCAGCTGATTGCGGCCGTTGTAGTAGAAATACGTGCTCTGGTCCGCCGCCGCATTCGTCGCCGGCCGGAGCTGATCCAACGTGCCGCTGGCGCGCTGCGCCGTCGCGGTCGCCGTGGCGTAACTCGTCTGCGAGACCAATCGGCCGGCCCGGTCGTACCTGGATTCGGTCAGATAGCCTGCGGCATCCAGTGTCGCGATCTGATGGCCCGTCGCGTCGTAGAAATAGCGTTCGACACGCGCCGTGCTCGCCGTCCCGGCCGCATCGGTCGTGCTTGCACCCAGCAACTGGCCCAGGCCGTTGTAGCTGTAGGTGGTGATCGTGCGATCCGTGCTGCTGGCCAGTCCATCGGTGACGCTGGCAACGCGCCCCGCCGCATCGTAGGTCGTGCCGGTCACCCGATCCGCCGCATCATCGGCGACGACGCCGATCCCCGCGAAATTCGCAGGCACGCCGCCGAGGCTGGTCCACGCCGTGGTGGTGACGCGATTGGAATAGGCACGGGCCTGCACGACCCGGTCATCGCCATCGTAGACGGACTGGACGACGGCGCCGGTCGCATCCACCGTCGCCTCCAGCCGGCCCCTGGCGTCATAGAAATAGTAGCTGCGGCCACCGGACGCATCCTGGCTGATCCGCAACTCGCCGGCACTGTCGTAAACGTTGGTCGTCGTGCGGGTTTGCGTGCCGCCGCCTGCATTCCCCACTTCGCTGACGGACAGCACGCGACCGGCCGCATTGCGGGCCTCGGTCCGCACGACGCCGGCATCGGTGGTGGTGACGATCTTCGACCCCGAATCGGTGTAGGCATACGTGGTCTGGGTCGAATTCGCATCGGTGATCGTGCTCCCCGAAGCGCTGCTGGTGACGCCGAGCAAGCGCCCCAGGCCGTCGTAGGCGTAATCGGTCACTGCGCTGCCGGACGGTGCCGATCCGGCCAGGGTCCGGCCGCTGCCGAGCACGCTGATCTGCTGGCGCAAGAGACCTTGGGCATCGTAGGTGTAGCGGGTAATGCCGGTGGCCGTGTCCAGCACCCCGGCACCGTTCGCATCGACCGTGGCGTAGTCGGTGCGCTGCGACAGCCGTCCCCACGCGTCGTAGCCGAATTCGCTCAGCGTGCTGCTGGCTTTTTGCGCGCCGGTGGCCCATGCAGTCAGATCCGACAACGTCCAGTTGCCGCCGTAGGCCGCGCCCAGATAAGTCCGCACGGCACTTTGCTGGCCAATGCCATTGCCACTGGTCGCATAGGTGAATTCGGTGACGTCTCCTGCCGCATCCACCACGAAACGAACGCGGTCCTGCGCATCGTAGATGTAATGGGTCGTCTGTCCTCCGCCGGGAGCGGAAGCCGTACCCGGACCGTCGGCATCGGATACGGCATAGCGGGTCTCGGTCAACAACTGGTTGGTGGCGCTGTAGGTTCGATTGACCGCATTGCCCAACGCATCCCATTCGTCGGTCACGTTGCCATTGGCGTCGTATTTGTAATCCTGGCGGGACAGGACGGTCGAACCACTTACGGTCTTGATCTGGGTGACATTGCCCGAGGCGTCGTAGGCATAGGTGGTGACGCCCGATTGCCCGGATACGGCCGGCCCGGTCACCTGCGTCAGTTGGTCGTTGGCGTCGAAAGCATAGGTCCAGGCACGACCCACGCTGTCCGTAACCGTGGTGCTGTTGGTTCCATAGGCGTAGGTGACGGTTTCGCCGGCGCCATCGGTATCGTCGGCATTCGTGTCGCCGCGAGTGACCGTCTTCACCCGGCCGTTGCCATCGTAGGTATAGCTGGCCTTGGTGCCATCGCTCTGCTGGACCGAAGTCACCCGCAGCGTATTGCCATCGTAGGCGTACGTGGTTCGGAACAAATGGCCGTCGTTGGCCGATGCCGTCGAACTCCAGGTGTTGTCGGCGGCATTCGTCGGGGTCAGGTCCGTGGTCACGCTGGACAGGCGACCTTGGGTATCGTAGGTATAGAACACCTGCGTCTTGGTGGCGCCGTTCTCCCGGGTCGAAACGCCGGTCACACGCCCGCTGCCGTCATAGGTGAACAACAAGGCATCGCCGGAGGTCGTGCCATCGTCGGCCCGGATCTCGGTGATCTGGTTGCTGCCGTTGTAGACGACATTCCATGCGACAGGCGTGGTCCCGTCGCTGCTCGGGTTCACGATCCGGGTCAGCCGCCCTTGCAGCGTGGCATCGGCATGGTCGGCATATTGCTCTTCGTAGCGCGTGCTGCCTTCCACGTAGGTCCAGGTCGAGGTGGACGCGGACCACGTCAGCGTGTCGTGGGCGCCATCGCCGGTGGTGGACTGATAGGCGTTCGCGCTGACCCAGGTGAAATCCTGATACCCGCCATCACCGGTGTAGCGGCGCATCACGCTGCCGCTGGTGTTGAAGGTACCGCTGAGCAGCGTGACATTGCGCTCGAAACCGGTAACCCAGCCGTCGGCACCGACGTCGTTCGCCGTACCCAGGCTGTTGTAGGTCCGCGTCATGCCCACGCCGAGGCCACGGAAGGTCAGGAACTCGTCCTGCCCCTGCAGCAGCAGGTTGCCGGTGGCCAGATTCACGTACTGCCGGTCCGCCCCTTGGCCCAAGCCCGCACTGCCACCCAGCGCTCCACCCAACTGGGTCAAGGACGAGTTGAACAAGCCCAGACCATTGCCCGTAAACACTGCCACCATGACCTTCTCTCCCTCGGCGATGTCCTAACCCGGCCAATTGCCGGGCTTTTGGACTCAATCCCCGGAAGAAGGGACCGGTTTAGGAGGAAGTCTTGCATTCGTGATGAAAATCACATTTCGAGCGACTTCTCATCGCACGCATGTGGCGGAGATGATCGGCATTGGCGGACAACCATTGCGACGCTGCGCGTTGCATCAAGCGATGCAGCACTTGAAAGAATTGGCACGCGAAGCCGGCGTACTGCAACCTACGCGGAAATTCGGTCCGCATGGTCTCAAGCGCATGGGCGTCACCAAAGGCACCAAGACCGACGACAAGCGTGATGCCAACGGCCACAAGCAGGCGACCACGACGTGCCAATCGTGATGCCAGCGGACATCAACGCCGAAGATGCATTTTCGGGAGGAAAGAAAAAAGGCGCTCAGGTTTTAACCTAAGCGCCTCATTTGTTTGGTGGGCCGTCACAGATTCGAACTGTGGACCTATTGATTAAGAGTCAACTGCTCTACCAACTGAGCTAACGGCCCGTGTATGAATTGTAGCGCCTGCAAAAACATCTTGCAAACTTTTTGCGGGATTTCCCGTGGAATTCCGCGGGAATGGGGTGGCTGATGGGACTCGAACCCACGACATCCGGAATCACAATCCGGTGCTCTAACCAACTGAACTACAGCCACCACGGGGAACCTGCAACCCGCGCCTGTCCGGTGCGGGCTGCGCATTTTACGGGTCTTGCGGTGCCGCGTCCACACCTTTCCGTGCGCAATGCACGCATCCTGCCGATGGCAGTGATTGCGTCGATTCTCTATCGTAAAGAGAAAAACCGCGCGCGGAATTCGTTGACAATGAGGTTCGATAGTTGGTGCGCCCAGCTGGACTCGAACCAGCAACCGCCGGCTTAGAAGGCCGGTGCTCTATCCGGTTGAGCTATGGGCGCATGTACCGCCGGCACGGGTTGGCGGAATTGAACCAAGTGGTCGGGGTAGAGGGATTCGAACCCCCGACCCTCTGCTCCCAAAGCAGATGCGCTACCAGACTGCGCTATACCCCGATGCGTGGTGCATTCGGTTCAATGGCCACATTCTAACGAAAAAGGCGCCATCCGGCGCCTTTTCGATGACGGCACGGTTTTGCGCGCTTACACCCGCGAAGCGATCGCCTTGGCGAAGCTCATGGTGCTGCCGGTGCCGCCGAGGTCGGGAGTCAGGTTGTCCTTGGCTTCCAGCGTGGCGACGATGGCGTTGCGCAGGCGCGTGGCGTTTTCCGGCTGGCCGACATGGTCGAGCATCTGCGCGGCGGCGAGCAGCAGCGCGCACGGATTGGCCAGGCCCTTGCCGGCGATGTCCGGCGCCGAACCATGCACGGCCTCGAAGATCGCGCCGGTCTCGCCGATGTTCGCGCCCGGCGCCAGGCCGAGGCCGCCGACCAGGCCGGCGCACAGGTCGGACAGGATGTCGCCGAACAGGTTGGTGGTGACGATCACGTCGAACTGTTCCGGACGCATCACCAACTGCATGCAGGTGTTGTCGACGATCATTTCCTCGAACTGGATGGCCGGGTATTCCTTGGCCACTTCGCGGGCGACGTTGAGGAACAGGCCCGAGGTCGACTTGATGATGTTGGCCTTGTGCACCGCGGTGACCTTCTTGCGGCCGGTCTTCACCGCCAGCTCGAAGGCGTAGCGGACGATGCGCTCGCTGCCCTTGCGGGTCACACGCACGCTGGACAGCGCGACTTCGCCGTCTTCGGAAAGGCTCTGGCCTTCGCTCAGGTACGCGCCTTCGGTGTTTTCGCGCACGGTGATCAGATTCACGCCGCTGGCGAAGCGCGACTTGGTGTTCGGGAACGAGGTCGCCGGGCGCACGTTGGCGTACAGGTCGAAATGGCGGCGCAGGGCCACGTTGATCGAACTGAAACCGCCGCCAACCGGCGTGGTCAGCGGCGACTTCAACGCCACCTTGTTCTTCTTGATCGAGTCCAGGGTCGCCTGCGGCAGCAGGTCGCCGTGCTTCTCCAATGCCACCAGACCGGCGTCGGCCTCCTCGTAATTCAAGCCCACGTTCAGGGCTGCGAGCACGAGCAAGGTCGCGTCCATGATCTCCGGGCCGATGCCGTCGCCGCGGATGACCGTAATCGTCTGGGTCATATTCGAGATTCCAAGTTGGGGGAGCGTGAAAACGCGCGTGCCTGCCAGCACGCGCGCCGGATGGATTCAGTGCCGCATATTATGCCGCAAGGCGCCCTGCCCCGCCCAGCGGTTTTCGCCGCCCGCGCCACGACCGACCTCGGCAAACCGCGCATTTTCCGCGGATTTCGTGCCTACAGCAGGGTGCAGCCGAGGATCAGCGCGGCGATGCTGAAATAGATCACCAGCCCGGTCACGTCGACCAGCGTGGCCACGAACGGCGCCGATGCGCTGGCCGGATCGAAGCCCAACCGCTGCAACAGGAACGGCAGCATCGAACCGGACAGCGAACCGAAGGTGACGATGCCGACCAGCGCCGCGCCGATGGTCAGCGCCAGCATCGGCCAGTGCAGGCCGTAATCGTACAACCCGGCCTGCTGCCAGACCGCGATGCGCACGATGGCGAGCACGCCGAGGATCGCGCCCAGCGCCGCGCCGGTCGGCAATTCGCGCAGCGCCACCCTCCACCAGTCGCGCAGGCGCAGTTCGCGCAGCGCCAGCGCGCGGATCAGCAAGGAGGTGGCCTGCGAGCCGGAATTGCCGCCGGAACTCATCACCAGCGGGATGAACAAGGTCAGCACCACCGCCTTGGCCAGTTCGTCGGAAAAATACTGCATCGCGCTGGCCGTGAGCATTTCGCTCAGGAACAGCACGCTCAGCCAGCCGGCGCGCTTGCGCAGCATCTCGAAGAAGCCGATCTGCATGTACGGCTTGTCCAGCGCGGCGACACCGCCGAACTTCTGCACGTCCTCGGTGGATTCGGCGATCAGCGTGTCGAGGATGTCGTCGACGGTGACGATGCCGAGCACGCGGCGTTGCACGTCAACCACCGGAATCGCCAGCAGGTTGTGGCGGCGGATCAGCCGCGCGACTTCTTCCTGGTCGAGATTCGGCTCGACCGTGACCGGCGCATTGACCTGGGCCACGCTCAGGATCGGCGCCTCCATGTCGCCGGTGATCAGGCGGCGCATCGTCACCACCTGCTGCAGCGTGCGCTGGCGCGGGTCAAGCAGGTAGATCGCGTACACCGTCTCGCGGCTGCGCTCGACGTCGCGCACGTATTGCAGGGTCTGCCCGACCGTCCAGTCGGCCGGCACGGCGACGAATTCGGTGGTCATCAGCGCGCCCGCGGTGGCCGGCGCATAGCGCATCAGCTTGCGGATCGCCTGCCGCGATTCGGCGCCCAGGCGCGCGAACAGTTGTTCGCGCTCGGTCTCGTCCAGTTCGTGGAAAAGGTCGGCGGCGCGGTCGTCTGCCATCAGCCCGAGCAGTTCGGCGGCGCGTTCGGGCGCAAGCAGCGCGACGATCTCGCCGGCGTGGTGCAGTTCCGGCTGTTCGAGAATTTTGACCGCGCGCGCGGACGACAACGCACCGATCGCCGCGACGGCATCTTCGCGGTCCAGCGTGTTGAGGTATTCGACCGCGTCGGCGGTGTTCAGCTCGGCCAGCGGCGCGAGCAATGCGGCAACGCCTTCCGGCAGCCGCAGGTCATCTGCAAGGTTCATCGTGGTTCGCCTGTGTTTGCGGCCGATGCCGCGCAGGCGAACGTCCAGCCCTCAGACGGTCGCCGTCGCCGGCATCAACCTGGTTCTAGAGCAACTGTCGCTGGACATGTCGGGAAACTCCGAAAGGAATGCGCCGGGCCAGACCCGGCGCGGGCGGATTGTGCGCGTTGGCACGCGATGCAGTCAAGCCGCGGCGCGGCTCAATGCCCGTGTTCGAGCGGTTTTTGCGCGTCGGCCCCGCTGTCACCGGCCTGCTCAAGCTGGTCGAGGAAGTCGACCGCGCGGCGCAGGTGCGGAATGACGATGGAACCGCCGACGACGAGGCCGACCGAGAAGGTCTCGAAGAACTCGTCGCGGCTCACGCCAACGTCCTTGCACTGGGCGATGTGGTAGCTGATGCAATCGTCGCAGCGCAGCACCATCGAGGCGACCAGGCCGAGCAGTTCCTTGGTCTTTTCATCGAGCGCGCCGGCCTGATACGCCTGCGTGTCGAGCGCGAAGAAGCGCCGCACCACTTGATTGGGTTCGGCGAGGATGCGCTGGTTCATGCGCTGGCGGAATTCGGTGAATTCCTTGACGCGGTTGTCGCCGTCGCCGGAAACCGGCGCGCTCATGCGTTGTCCGCCAACAAGGGTTCGAGCTTGCCTTCGCGGTGCAGCGCCATCATGTCGTCGTAGCCGCCGACGTGGGTTTCGCCTATGAATATCTGCGGCACGCTGGTGCGGCCGGTCATCGCGATCATCTTTTCGCGGATCGCCGGGTCGACATCGACGCGGACTTCGTCCCAGGTCTGGCCCTTGGACTTGAGGAAGTTCTTGGCCGCGTTGCAGTACGGGCACACGGCGGTGGAATAGAGGGTGATTTTCGGCGCGCTCATGTCGGCTCTCCGCAGGGAATCGTGATGCGGATATGGTGACACGCTTCGCCCGAATCAAACCGGTGCATGATGGAACAGAGCGGCACGCCGGCGCCTGTCCGGCCGGCCCTTAACCACTCGTTCACTCGTTCGCCGCGGCGAACCGGCATCCTGCGCGCCAGCAACACCGCTTCGTTCCACTTGGGATTTCATGCGCCGTTCCCCGCTCGTGGTTGCACTCCTCGCCGCCTTGCTGGCCCTGCCCCTCGGCATGGCCGGCGCGCAGGTGTCCGACCCGCAGTTGCCGGACATGGGTTCGGCGGCCGGCGAATTGCTGACCCCGGCCAAGCAGGCCGAATACGGCGCGATGCTGGAGCGAGAGCTGCGCAACTACGGCTACCTGCTCGACGACCCGCTGATCGACCAATGGCTGTCGGAACTGGGCAGGCGCCTGGGCGCCGCCAGCAACGACCCGAAGCAGCCCTTCACCTTCTTCATGCTGCGCGACCGCGAGATCAACGCCTTCGCCACGCTCGGCGGCTACGTCGCGGTGAACTCGGGACTGGTCCTCGCCGCCGACCGCGAGGACGAGGTGGCGGCGGTGCTGTCGCACGAACTCGCCCACGTCACCCAGCAGCACGTGCTGCGCGCGGCGGTACGGGCGCAACACGACCAGGTGCCGATCCTGCTCGGCATGCTCGCCGCGATCATCGCCGCGCAGGCCTCGCACGGCAATTCCAGCGGCGATGCGACGATGGCGGCGATCACCAGCGGCATGGGCCTGATCCAGCAGAAGCAGATCAACTACACCCGCAGCAACGAAGCCGAGGCCGACCGCGTCGGCATCTACACCCTCGCCCGCGCCGGCTACGACGTCGACGCGATGGCCGACTTCTTCGTCAAGCTGCAGCAGGCGATGCGCACCAACACCGGCAACGACCCGCGCCTGCAGATTCCCGATTACCTGCAGACCCACCCGGTCACCCTGGCGCGCATCGGCGAGGCCAAGGACCGCGCCGAGCAGATCAAGCGCAGCCGCGGCGAGATCACCGGCACCGTGACCACGCCCGGCGGCCAGCGCACCGAGAAGATCCCCGCCGCCGCGCCGAACTATGCCGGCAACGCGCTGCCGGCGCAGAACCCGCTGCTGCCGACCAACCTGAAGCTGCCGCCCAGCGCGCCGCCGAGCGGCGGAACCGGACAGTTCGAATGGGCGCGCGAGCGCCTGCGCGTGCTCAGCGCGAACACGCCGATGCAGGCGATCAACGAATACGAAGCGATGCGCCGCGGCAACGGCGGACAACTGGACGATGCGCAGGAATACGGCCTGGCCCTGGCCCGGACCGCGGCCGGCGACACCGCCGCCGCGCAGCAACACCTGCAGGCCCTGCTGCGCAACGACCCGGACGACCTGTGGCTGCAACTGGCCGAGGCTGACGCCGAGGCCAGCGCTGGGCAGCACGATGCGGCCAACCAGCGCTACGCCGCCCTGCTGCAACGGCATCCGCTCAACCGCGCGGTGGCCCTGGGCTTTGCCGAAGCGCTCAACAAGCAGGGCAGCCAGGCCGCGGGCCAGCACGCGCAGACGGTGCTGCGGCCACTGCTGGCGACATCCGCCGACGACCCGATCTTCCAGCAGGCCTATGCCCGCGCCAACGAACTGGCCGGCGACCCGATCCGCGCCGGCGAGGCCTATGCCCAGACCGCCTTCCTCAGCGGCCGCCCGGAACTGGCGCTGGTGCAGTTGCAGAACCTGAAGAAGCGCGATGACCTCGATTATTACGCGCGCTCGCGCATCGATGCCCGCATCGCCGACATCACCCCGCAGGTGCTGGACCTGCGCAGCCAGGGCATCAACGATCCGGACCTCGGCAAGCAGTAGGAACAGGGCACATCGTTGCCCGCATGTCACCTGTCCGTCACAAAAATGTCGTTTACTGTCATCCACCCTTTCCCGATGACGGTCCCCGCCGTGCAGAAGAACATCCTGATCGTCGACGACGAACCGGCCATCCGCGACATGGTTGCCTTCGCCCTGCGCAAGGGCGAATTCGAGCCGATCCACGCCGGCGACGCGCGCGAGGCGCAGAACGCGATCGCCGAGCGCGTGCCCGATCTGATTTTGCTCGACTGGATGCTGCCCGGCACCAGCGGCCTGGAACTGGCGCGGCGCTGGCGCAAGGACGCGCTCACCCGCGACGTGCCGATCATCATGCTCACCGCGCGCGGCGAAGAGAACGACCGCGTCGGCGGGCTCGAGGCCGGCGTCGATGATTACGTGGTCAAGCCTTTCTCCGCGCGCGAACTGCTCGCCCGCATCCGCGCGGTGATGCGCCGCTCGCGCGAGGACGATGAGGACGGCAGCGTGCAGGTCGGCAGCGTGCGCATCGACGGCGCCGCGCACCGCGTGTTCGTGAGCGAAGCGCCGGTGTCCATCGGCCCGACCGAATACCGCCTGCTGCACTTCTTCATGACCCATCCCGAGCGCGTCTACACCCGCACGCAACTGCTCGACCACGTCTGGGGCGGCAGCGTGTACGTGGAGGAGCGCACGGTGGACGTGCACATCCGCCGCCTGCGCAAGACCCTCGAGCCGTTCGGCGTGGAGAACATGGTGCAGACCGTGCGCGGCTCCGGCTATCGCTTCTCCGCCTCGATGTGAGCGCGGAGCAGGAATGATCGCCTGCACAACAGGCGTCATCTGCATCTGCCAGAATCGCATTCATTATGCCCACCCACCTGCGCTCGGCCTGGTTGAAAACCCTCGGCGAACTGGCCCTGATCCTGGCTGGCGCGGCCTTGCTCGGCTTGCTCGTGCACCAGGTCTGGCCGGTGGTCGCGCTGGTCTGCCTGGGCATGGTCGCGTGGCATTACTGGCGCCTGCGCAAGCTGCTGCAACGCCTGAGTTCGCGCCAGCGCCTCGCCCCGGCGCAGGGCGTCGGCGTGTGGAACGAACTGGACCGCGTGCTGTACCGCGGCCAGAACGAAATGCGCAGCCGCAAGCGCCGCCTGCTGGCGATCCTGCGCGCGTACCGTGCCGCCGCCGCCGCCCTGCCCGACGCGGTGGTCGTGGTCGAACGCAACAGCCAGCGCGCGCTGTGGTTCAACAAGGCCGCGACCGCCCTGCTTGGCCTTAAGTATCCGGACGACATCGACCAGTCCATCGTCGCCCGCCTGCAACCGCTGCCGCTGGCGCACTGGCTGGCCGCCGGGCGCAACGCCGAGCCGCTGCACGACGTGGCCTCGCCGATCGACGAAACCCTGCGCCTGAACCTGCGCCTGATCTCGTATTCGGACGATTACTGGCTGCTGGTCGCGCGCGACGTCAGCAAGCTGCTGCGGCTGGAGCAGATGCGCCGCGATTTCGTCGCCAACGTCTCGCACGAACTGCGCACGCCGCTGACCGTCGTGCACGGCTACCTCGACATGCTCGACCCGCAGGACATGCCCGAGTGGGCGCCGATGCTGGTGGAAATGCAGAAGCAGTCGCAGCGCATGACCCAGCTGGTCGAGGATTTGCTCACCATCTCCCGGCTTGAAGCGCGCGATCACTTGCCCGACGAAGACGTGCCGATGGCCTCGATGCTGGCCACGCTCAGGCGCGAGGCCGAGGCGCTCAGCGGCGGCAAGCACGCCATCGCGGTCAGCGACGAAGCCGGCATCGACCTGTGGGGCAGCAACAAGGAACTGCACAGCGCGTTCTCGAACCTGGTCAGCAACGCGGTGCGCTACACCCCGGCCGGCGGCAGCATCGGCATCCGCTTCGCACGCGAAGGCAAGGGCGCGGTCCTGAGCGTGCACGACACCGGCTACGGCATTCCCGCGCAACACATCCCGCGCCTGACCGAACGCTTCTACCGTGTCTCCACCAGTCGCTCGCGCGAAACCGGCGGCACCGGCCTCGGCCTGTCGATCGTCAAGCACGTGCTCAACCTGCACCAGGCGCGGCTGACCATCGACAGCGAAGTCGGCCACGGCAGCACCTTCTCCGTGCATTTCGGTGCCGACCGCATCCATCCGCGCGACACCCACACACAATTGCAGACCGTTTCCGCATGAACGCCTCCCCTCTCACCCCGATTCCCGAAGTGGCGATGCCGCACAGCGACGCCGATCCGCTGCGCGACCCGGCTCTTTACATCAACCGCGAACTGTCGCAGCTGGACTTCAACTTCCGCGTGCTGGCGCAGGCGCTGGACGCGAACGTGCCGCTGCTGGAACGGCTCAAGTTCCTGTGCATTTCCTGCACCAACCTCGACGAGTTCTTCGAGATCCGCGCGGCGATCGTCCGCCACGCGCAGCAGTTCGGCCTGCCGCCCGGCCCCGACGGCATCTCCCCGGCCGAATTGCTGACCCGCATCCACGACCGCGCCGCGCAACTGGTCGAAGCGCAATACAAGTGCTGGAACGAAGTGCTGCAGCCGGAACTGGACAAGGCCGGCGTGCACATCATGCACCGCGCGCAATGGAACGCCGAACAGAACCGCTGGCTGCGCGCGCATTTCCGCAACGAAATCATGCCGGTGCTCTCGCCCCTGGCCCTGGACCCGTCGCATCCGTTCCCGAAGATCCTCAACAAGACGCTCAACGTCGCGGTGGTGCTGAAAGGCCAGGACGCGTTCGGCCGCAGCGGGCACCTGGCCATCGTGCGCGCGCCGCGCTCGCTGCCGCGCATCATCCACCTGCCCGAGGACATCAGCGGCGGGCCAAACGATTTCGTGCTGCTCTCCTCGGTGCTGGTCGCCTTCGCCGAGGACATGTTCCCCGGCATGGAAGTGAAAGGCGCCTACCAGTTCCGGGTCACCCGCGATTCGGAACTGGAACTGGACGAGGACGAAATGGAGAACCTCGCCTCCGCCTTGCGCCACGAGCTTTCCGACCGCGGCTATCGCCCGGCGGTACGCCTGGAAATCGCCAACGACTGCCCGCAGGAAATCGTCAGGACCCTGCTGCAGAATTTCGAGCTGACCGAGAACGCCGCGTATTACATCGACGGCCCGGTCAACCTGCATCGCCTGATCCAGGTCTGCGACCTGGCCGACCGCCCCGACCTGAAGTACCTGCCCTTCGTCCAGCGCAACAAGCTCGACGGCGACAACCTGTTCGACGTGGTCGGCGAACGCGACGTGCTGCTGCAGCATCCCTACGATGCCTTCGCGCCGGTCACCGAACTGTTGCGCCAGGCCGCGAACGATCCGAACGTGCTGGCGATCAAGCAGACCCTGTACCGCACCGGCAGCAATTCGCCGCTGGTCGATGCGCTGGTGCTGGCCGCGCGCAACGGCAAGGACGTCACCGTCGTCGTCGAGCTGCGCGCGCGCTTCGACGAGGACGCCAACCTCGGCGTCGCCGACAAGCTGCAGCAGGCCGGCGTGCAGGTCGTGTACGGCGTGGTCGGCTACAAGACCCACGCCAAGATGCTGATGATCATCCGCCGCGAAGGCAAGAAACTGCGCCGCTACTGCCACCTCGGCACCGGCAACTACCACAGTGGCACCGCGCGCTTCTACACCGACTTCGGCCTGATCACGGCGGACGACGACATCGGCAACGACGTGCACATGATCTTCCAGCAGATCTCGGCGATGGCGCCGGAAACCAAGCTCAAGCGCCTGCTGCAATCGCCGTTCACCCTGTACAAGGAAATCCTGCGCAAGATCGAGCGCGAAGCGCAGTTGGCGCGCGCCGGCAAGCCGGGCCGGATCATCATCAAGATCAACGCGATCAACGAGCCGCACGTCATCCGCGCGCTGTACGCGGCCTCGCAGGCCGGCGTGCAGATCGACCTGATCGTGCGCGGCGCGTGCACGCTGCGCCCCGGCATGGCCGGCGTGAGCGAGAACATCCGCGTGCGCAGCATCGTCGGCCGTTTCCTCGAACACAGCCGCGTGTACTGGTTCGGCAATGACGGCGCGCCTGAAATCTACTGCGCCAGCGCCGACTGGCTCGACCGCAACCTGCTGCGCAGGGTGGAAGTGGCATTCCCGATCCTCGACCAGAAACTCGCCAGGCGCGTGCACGAACAGGCATTGCTCAACTATCTGGCCGACAACACCCAGGCCTGGCGGCTCGATTCCAGCGGCGAATACCGCCGCGTCGCGCCGGCGCCCGGCGAGGCGCTGCATTCGGCGCAGGGCACGCTGCTCGCCCAGATCTGATCGCCGGATAGCGGAAAGAGGGTGGAAATTCACTCCGGTCCCTTTTTCCAATACCATCGCCGCATGCCGCAGACCTCCCCCGCACCCGCCGATGGCGACCAGTTCGCCGCCATCGACATCGGCTCCAACAGCTTCCACATGATCGTCGCGCGCACCTCGCTCGGTCAGTTGCGCGTGGTCGATCGCCTGCGCGAAAACGTGCGCATGGCTGATGGCCTCGACCGCAAGGGCCGGCTGTCGGATTCGGCACGCAAGCGCGCGATCGATTGCCTCGCCCGCTTCGGCCAGCGCATCCGCGACGTGCCGGCCACGCGCGTGCGCGCACTGGCGACCAACACCGTGCGCCGCCTCGCCGCGCCGCAGGATTTCCTGGTGCCGGCCGAAGCCGCGCTGGGCAAACCGATCGAAGTGGTCAGCGGCCGCGAGGAGGCGCGCCTGATCTACCTCGGCGTCGCCCACGCGCAACCGCCGAAACCGGAGCAACTGCGCCTGGTCATCGACATCGGCGGCGGCAGCACCGAATTCATCATCGGCCGCGGCTTCGAGCCGATCGAGCGCGAAAGCCTGCAGGCCGGGTGCATCGCCAGCACGCGCCGGTTCTTCCCCAACGGCCGCCTGAGCAAGAAGCGCTGGAAGGACGGCCTGGCCGAAATCAGCGCCGAATTCCAGCAGTTCGCCGCGCAATACCGCGCGCTCGGCTGGCAGGAGGCGATCGGCACCTCGGGCACGCACAAGGCGATCGGCGACATCCTCACCGCGATGAAGCTGACCAAGGGCGCGATCACCGCCGACGCCCTGCCGCTGCTGCGCGAACAACTGCTGCAGGCCGACAGCATCGACAAGATCAACCTGCCCGGACTGGAGAAGGACCGCAAGCCGATCATCGCCGGCGGCGTGCTGGTGCTGGAAGCGGCATTTTCGGCCCTCGGCCTGCAACGCCTGCTGGTGAGCAAGGCGGCGATGCGCGAAGGCATCCTCTACGACATCATCGGCCGGCGCAGCGACAAGGACCCGCGCGACGCTTCGGTCGCCGCGCTGACCCAGCGCTACGGCATCGACGAGATTCAGGCGGCGCGCGTCGAAGCCACCGCGCTGCGCCTGTTCGAGCAGGTGCGGCAGGCGTGGCAACTGGACGACGACGATGCGCTGATGCTCGGCTGGGCCGCGCGCCTGCACGAGATCGGCCTGGCCATCGCCCACAGCCAGTACCACCTGCACGGCGCCTACCTGCTGGAGCATTCGGACATCGCCGGCTTCTCCCGGCAGGAACAGTTGCTGCTCGCCGCGCTGGTGCGCAACCACCGCCGCAACATCGTCAAGAACGCCTTCGACGCCCTGCCCGACCGCGTCCTGCTCAAGGCCAAGCGCACCACCGCGCTGTTGCGCCTGGCGGTGCTGCTGCACCGTTCGCACGACCCGGACGCGATCCCGAAACTGGAACTGGCCGTGCACGGCGATTCGCTGCAACTGGTGGTGGCGCGCGACTGGATCGATTCGCGCCCGCTGCTCAAGACCGACCTGATCGCCGAACCCGAATACATCGCCGGCCTCGGCATCGCGTTCCGGCCGTTCGTGGATTGAGGCGTCATCTCGCGGTAACCAAACCGCAACAGCGCTTGCATGTTCCTCCTTGAACATGCCCTCATGCCAAAAGGCCTTGGGGCACCGCAGATGCGCTACGCCATCGTCACCGAGACTTACCCGCCGGAGGTCAACGGCGTCGCGCTCACGGTGCAGAGCCTGGAGCACGGCCTGCGCGCGCGCGGCCACGAGGTGCAGGTGGTGCGTCCGCGCCAGAACGACGGCGGCATCGAACTGCGCGAAAACGAATTGCTCGTGCGCGGCATGGGCCTGCCGCGCTACCCGGGCCTGAAGTTCGGCCTGCCGGCGCCGCGCACGCTCGCCAAGTTGTGGAGCGAGTGGACGCCCGACGCGATCTACATCGCCACCGAAGGCCCGCTCGGCTGGTCGGCGCTGCGCGCCGCGCGCAAGCTCGGCATCCCGGTCGCCACCGGCTTCCACACCCGCTTCGACGAATACATGCGCGACTACGGCCTGCCGTGGTTGCAGAACACCGCGCTGCGCTGGATGCGCCGCTTCCACAACGGCGCCGATGCGACCCTGGTGCCGACGCGCGAACTGGCCGGCTTCCTGCAAGACACCGGCTTCCACAAAGTGGTGTGCCTGGCGCGGGCGGTCGATGCGCAGCATTTCAGCCCGGCCAAGCGCGATGCGCGCCTGCGCGCGCAATGGGGCGCGAACGATGACGACGTCGTCGCGATCTACGTCGGCCGCATCGCCGCGGAAAAGAACCTGTCGCTGGCGGTACGGGCCTTCCGCGAATTGCAAAAGCAGCAACCGCGCGCGAAGTTCGTCTGGGTCGGCGACGGCCCGATGCGCGAACAGCTCGCCACGGAAAACCCGGACTTCATCTTCTGCGGCATCCAGCGCGGCGAAGTGCTGGCGCGGCACTTCGCCAGCGGCGACCTGTTCCTGTTCCCCAGCCACAGCGAAACCTTCGGCAACGTCACCCTGGAGGCGATGGCCAGCGGCGTGCCGACCGTGGCCTTCGATTACGGCGCCGCGCGCGAACACCTGATCAACGGCGCGCATGGCGCCGCGGTACGCAACGATGCCGAATTCATCGGCGCCGCGGTGCGCATCGCCAGCGATGCCACCGCGCGCAGGACGATGGGCACCGCCGCGCACGACGCGATGCAGGTGCTGCGCCCGGAACAGGTCGCCGCCGATTTCGATGCCCTGCTCACCCAGCTCGCCAACGAAAGGAATCGCCATGTCCTCGCTGCCGCAGCCTGACACGTCCGCCCGAAGCCGCAATTTCATCGCCCGCCGCGACCTCGGCTGGTGCCTCGTCGCCAACCGCTGGGGCGAAGCCAATCGCGTGCGCCGTTTCTTTTCCATCGTCAGCCGCCTGGGCGACGGCGTGTTCTGGTATGCGCTGATGGGTGCGATGGTCGTGCTCGACGGCCGACACGGCCTGATCGCCGCGGCGCACATGGCGGCCGCCGGCATCGTCGCGCTCACCCTGTACAAGGCCCTGAAACGCTGGACCCGCCGCCCGCGCCCGTTCGCCGCCGACGGCCGCATCACCGCCTGGATCGCGCCGCTGGACGAATTCTCGTTCCCGTCCGGCCACACCTTGCACGCGGTGTCGTTCACCCTCGTCGCGCTGGCGTATTACCCGTGGCTGGCGATCGCGCTGATTCCGTTCAGCGCCTGCATCGCGGTCTCGCGGGTGGTGCTCGGCATGCACTATCCGAGCGACGTGCTTGCCGCCACCGGCATCGGCTTCGCGCTGGCCGGCACGACGCTGTATCTGTTCTGAGCACCGACGGCAACCGGAAAAAGGCCGCGAATTCCTGGCCTTTTTCACTTCAGCGCTGCAACGTCGCGCGCAACGCGCCGGGCTGCAACTGCCCACGCCAGTCGCGATCGTTGGCGACCTGCGCATCGGCGCGCGAGGCCTCGAACGCATCGAAGTCGAGCTCCGCGATCGCCCACGTCGCATCGCCCTGCGTCTGCGCGAGCACGCCATCGGCAGGGAAACCGCGATCCATCGGCGCGAAGATCGCCGCTTCGCCGCTGTTGACGTCCAGCGCCGGCGACCATTCGGCAATGCCGGCGGTGACGGATTGGGCGACGAAGATGCGGTTCTCCAGCGCCCGCGCCAGGCAGCCGACGCGCACGCGGGTGGCGCCGGCCTCGGTGTCGGTGCACGAGGGCACCAGCAGCAGGCGCGCACCGGCTTCGTACTGCGCGCGCACCGGCAACGGGAATTCGCTGTCGTAGCAGACCGCGATGCCGGCGCGGATGCCGTCGAGTTCAAAGACTTTCAATTCACCGCCCGGTTCGATGACCTGCGCCCCGCCTCTGGCCAGCGCGCGCTCGAACGCGGTGAGTTGCAGCTTGTCCTGCCAGAAATGCTTGCCATCGGCGCTGAACAGGTCGCTGCGGTTGCGATAATTGCCGTTGTCCCGCGCCAGCAGGAAGGTGCCGGCGACGATGTGCATGTCGAATTGCCGCGCGAGCTTCGCGTACAGCGCAAGCCACGCCTCGCGATGCTGCTGGATCGCACGCAGCGAGGCGTGCAGGTCGCCGCCGATTTCCGCCGCGAACGTCGCCGCCAGTTCCAGCGACAGGTATTCGGGCAGCACCGCGATGCGCGCGCCTCGTGCCTTCGCTTCGCCGAGCAGGCGCTCCTGCTTCGCCGCGAATTCGGCGAAGCTTCGCGGCGCTTCGATGAAATACTTGCCGACTGCCAGCTTCAAGACAACACGATTCATTGCGTGCTCCAATCGCGCAGCCAGAATGTCAGCGTGTTCTCGACTTCGCCGCGGCCGATTTCCTTCCAGCCCAGGCGCATCTGCATGCCGGGCTGGCGCAGGTAACCGCGTTTCGTCCAGAACGCGTCGTTGGGCCGGTAATTCCCCGGCTTGCGCGGATCCTCATCGGCACGATCGACCGCGCAGAACGCGGTGATGCGCTTTCCCAGCGCCTTCGCCCATGCTTCGCGCGCATCGAAGAACGCGTGGCCGATGCCGCGCCCGCGATGCGACGGCAACAGCACCGATTCGCCGAAATAGAACACCTCGGCGGCGGCGATGCCGCGCGCGGCGAACGGCCGCTTGAACGCTTCGGTTTCGTCGCCCAGCGGCACGCCGGTCGAAGCGCCGACGACCTCGTCGCCGTCGATCACGAGCACGAACAAGCTGCCGGGCGATTTCGCGTAAGTGGCGAGGTAATCCCGCTCGTATTCCAGATCGCCTTCGTACAGATACGGCCAATCACGGAACACCGCGATGCGCAGGCGATCGACATGGCCCAGCCACGGCGCCACTTCGTTGCCACGGAAGATCTCGATGCGATGGCTCATGCACGGAGTTTACCCGTGCCGCGGTCGAACCAGAGATACACGACCCTGCATTCCGCCGGCAACACGACGAGGACGCCGCGGCCGTCGCAACGCGCCGTGAACCACGCGTCGTCGCCCCACGGCAATCGCACGCGGCGCCACGGCGCGTAGTTGGCCGGTTCGCCAAAGCGCGACAGCGCGCAGCGCGCGACCGTCGCGCGCTGCAGGAACCCATGCGGATCGGCCTGCAATTCGCCCGCGCTGGCTTCGCACAGGCGGAAGCTCACGCTGCCGCGGCTCGGGCGGCGCAGCGGGAACAGCAGCGCGGCCAGTCCCGCTTCGCTCGCATCGTCGAGCACGATGCCGGAGGTCCGGATGACCTCCGGCAATACCCGGCAAGCGCGCTCATGCACGCGGCTAGGATTCAACATGGCCGTCTCCGCGACTTGCAATGCCCAGTTCGTACCAGTCGAGCTTGCGCGTGGCCAGCATGATCGCGGCGAGGATGCCGAACAGCAGCAACGAGCCCATCAACAGCGCGTTGTCCTCCGAAACCAGCAAGCCGTAGAGCACGCCATACAGCGCGGCGAGCATCGCCGCGAAACCGGTCGCACGCGCCCGGCTTTTCAGTACGCCGGACAGGTACGCGAACTGCAGGCCGATGCACGCCGCCGCCGAAACCAGGTACGCCTGCCAGAACGCGATGCGCTCGGACAGGCTGAGCAGCAGCAGGAAGAAGATCGCCAGCGCGAACCCGACCAACAGGTATTGCAGCGGATGGATCGGCAGGCGCTTGAGCAGCTCGAACAGGACGAAGCCGACGAAGGTCAGCGCGACGAACAGGATGCCGTACTTGCTGGCGCGATCGGCCAGCGTGTAGACGTCGATGCGCTCGATCAGTTTCACGCCGACGTCGCCCGTGTCGAAATCGCCCTGCTGCAAGCGCGCCTGCAGGTTGCTGCTCAGCGCCGGCACGTCCCATGTGGCGCGGAAGCCATCGGCGCCGACTTCGCTGCGCGGCCCGCCGTCGAATTGCGGGCTCGGCCACGGCGAATCCAGCGCGATGTGGTTGGCGTCGGCGACCGGCGCGATCGCCAGCGCCTGCGTGCCCTTCAGCACGAACTGCATCCGCAGCGCGTGCACCGTGCCATCGCCCTTGCTCTCGGGCAACGCGGCGCTCAGGCCGTCGAGGTTTTTCACTTCGCCCGTGCCGGCCTGCAGCGGCAGCGCATGGCCGTCGAGCGCCAGCGTCGGCGTGCCGACCAGGCCACGCACGTCGGAGATGCCGAACGCGAGGTACGCCTTGCCGTATGCGCGCTGCACGCCCTCGGCCGCCGCCGGCAGGCGGTCGACGAAGCTCGCCTGCAACGTCGCGCGCCATTCGTACACGGCCACCTCGAACAGGCCGGAACGGAGTTTGCGCGGTTCGAGCGCGCCGACGACGTCAAGCGTCGCCGGGGTCTGCAAGGTGTAGCCGTTCCTGCGTTCGACCCGACTGCGCGGCACGCCATCGTTGTCGGTGTAGCTGACGGTTTGCGTATCGACCCACGGCACCACCCGCAGCGGGCCGACGAAGCGCTGCGCGCCGGCGACGTTCTGCGTCACCCGTTGCACCGCTTCGGCGCGATACGCCTCGCGCTCGTGGATCAGGCCGCTGATCATCGACAAGGGCACCAGCAGCAACAGCATCAGGCCGCCGATGACGGCGAAACGCGACAACAAGCGGGTGGACTTCATGGGCACGCTCCGTTGGAAGGTGCGTGCAGCCTGCGCCGCGGGCATGGGCGCAATGCGTGGCCAATGCGTGGCCAATGTGGGGCCAGGGTGAAGTCAGGCCGCCGGCAGTTGCAGCAGGGCCTCGGCACCGCCATCGGCGTGGTTGCCCAGCGCGACGCGGCCGCCATGCAGGCGCGCGACCTCGCGCACGAACGGCAGGCCGAGGCCGGAACTGCGCTGGCCGGTGTCGGGCCGGGCCAGCGAATAGAAGCGCTCGAACACCTTGCCGAGGGCGAAATCCGGCATGCCGGGGCCATGGTCGCGCACGCGGATCGCGACCTCGCCACCTTCGCGCTGCACGCGTATCTCGATCACACTGTTGGGTGGCGCGAACGCGATCGCATTGTCGAGCAGGTTCGACAATGCCTGCCGCAGCAGGAACGCGTCGCCCTGCACCTGCAACGTGCCATCGGCGTTGCCGACGATGCGCAGGTTGCGCAGCGACGCCTTGTCCACCGCGGCTTCGACCACGGCGTCGAGCAGTTCGCCCACGTCGATGCGCTCGCGCGCCTGCAGCCAACCATGCTGCTCGACTTCGGCCAGCGCCAGCAGCTTGTCGATCATCGCGGTCAGGCGCTGTTCCTGCGCCGCGATGTTGCGCAGGAAGCGCGCGTGGTCTGCTTCGGGCATCGGCCCTTGCAACAATTCGGTCGCGCCGCGGATCGCCGCCAGCGGGCTTTTCATCTCGTGGGTCAGCGACTGCACGTAGTGCTCGACATAGGCCTTGCCTTCGAGCTTGCTGCGCATCGCTTGCAGCGCGCGGCCGAGCGTGCCGATCTGGTCCTTGCCCTGCGGCGGCGGCGGAGCCGGCTCGCCGGCGCTGACCGCGCGCGCGTAGCGGGTCAGGCGGTTGATCCGGCGCATCAGCCACACCGTGACCAGCAAGCCGATCAGCGCCGACAGGCCGACCAGCCACACGCCGCGCAACATGATGGCGTTCTGGCTGGCGGCGATGAAAGGCGCATACGCGGCGTTCGGCTGCGCCACGCTCAACACGCCGATCAATTTCCCGTCGTCGTCGCGGATCGGCGCGGAAACGTGCATCACCGTGTCGTTGCCCGAACTGTCGCCGGCAATCACCGGGCTGGAACGCGCGCCGTATTGCCCTTGCAAGGTGCGCAACACGTCGTTCCAGCGCGAATCGTCGCGGCCCAGGTCGCGCCCGTCGGAGGCATAGACGACGATGCCGCGCGCGTCCGTCACCGTCACCCGCAAGTCGATGCGGTGCTTGGCGAATTGCCAGATGTGCGCGTTCGGATCGCGCTGCTGCGCGCGCGCCACCTGCGCGGCAAAACGCCCGTCGGCGATGCGCCCGCTGCGCAGATCGTCGGCCGCCAGCGCGGCGAGCAGGTTGGCGCTGTCGACCAGGGTGGATTCGATCGACTGGCGCACGCCCGGCTTCACTTCACCCACGAACACGCGCATCACGAAGAACGCGGCGAGGCCGACGATCAGGAAAAACCCGAGGATCAGGCGCAAGCCGAGGCGCACGTCAGGGCTCCAGCGAATAGCCGAGGCCGCGATGGGTGCGGATGCGCTCCGGGTCGGCGCCGGCCGCGCGCAGTTTCGCGCGCAGCGTCTTGACGTGGGTGTCGATGGTGCGGTCGGCGCTTTCCGCGTGGCTGTCCCAGCCGCGGTCCATCAGTTGCGCGCGGCTGAAGATCGCGCCGGGCCGCTGCAGCAAGGCATCGAGCACGGCGTATTCGTAGCGGGTCAA
Organism: Lysobacterales bacterium; assembly: GCA_015655355.1. Lineage (GTDB taxonomy): Bacteria > Pseudomonadota > Gammaproteobacteria > Xanthomonadales > Xanthomonadaceae > Pseudoxanthomonas_A. The sequence goes on along the minus strand of JAATFG010000011.1, from coordinate 4,355 downwards.
CTCCAGGGGCTTGCCTCGCCAGCGGATCCGATGTCCTGCGCGATCGATGCCGAAATCCCCGCGTTCGACGAAATCGTCGGGCGCCGCACTGCGACGCAGCCGCGCCCGTACCCGGGCAACCAGTTCGCGCGGCGAGAAGGGCTTGGCGACGTAGTCGTCGGCGCCGAGTTCGAGGCCGAGCACGCGGTCGACCTCCTCGTTGCGCGCGGTGAGGAAGATCACCGGCACCTCGCTGAAGGCCCTGATCTGCCGGCACACCTCGAAGCCATTGAGGTCGGGCAAGCCGACGTCCAGCACCACCACGTCGATGCCGCCGCCGCGCACGACCGCCAGCGCCTCGCGTCCGAGCAGGCAATGCCGCGCCTCCATGCCCTCGCTGCGCAGCGCGTAGAGCACGGCATCGGCAATGGCGGTTTCGTCTTCGGCGATCAGGATTGTCGTCGGCATGGCGCCAGCATAGTCGCGCCCTTCGTTCGCCGCTATGCTGCGCGCCATGAATTACCGCCACGCCTTCCACGCCGGCAACCACGCCGACGTGCTCAAGCACCTCGTGCTGCTCGCCCTGCTGGATGCGCTCAAGCGCAAGCAATCGCCGTTCTTCGTGCTCGACACCCACGCCGGGCGCGGGCGCTACCAACTGACCGCCGAGGAAAGCGCGAAGACCGGCGAAGCGCGCGACGGCATCGGCAAACTGGCCGTGCAAACCGGCCTGCCGCAAGGCATCCGGCGCTATCTCGACGCGGTGGCCGCGTTCAATCCCGATGGCCGCTTCGAGGTGTATCCGGGTTCGCCGCTGCTGGTCGCGCAGGCGTTGCGCGAACACGACTACCTCGCCGCCTGCGAATTGCAGCCGGAAGAAGCCGCGGCGCTGAAGGCGCTGTTCGCGCATGCGGGAAACGTCGCAGTGCATGCGCGCGACGGCTACGGCACGATCAAGGCCTTGCTGCCGCCGAAGCATGGCGCGACCAGATTAGCGCGCGGCCTGGTCCTGATCGATCCGCCCTACGAGGCGCAGGACGCCGAATATCCACGCGTCATCGCCGCGCTGCGCGAAGGCCTCGAACGCTGGCCGAACGCGACGTACGCGGTGTGGTATCCGGTCAAGCAGCGCCGCAGCCTGCATTCGTTCCTGCGCGAAATCCTCAAGCTGCCGGCCAAGTCCGTGCTCGACATCGAATTGCTGGTGCGTGCCGACGATTCGCCATTGCGCCTCAACGGCAGCGGCATGCTGCTGCTCAATCCGCCGTGGCAGTTCGATGCCGACATCGCACCGGTGCTGCCGGTGTTGCGGAAACTGCTCGGCGAGCAAGGCGCCTCGACACGGCTGGAATGGCTGAAAGTGGCGGCCTAATTGCCAACATCCGCAGGGGCGGTTCGCGAACCGCCCCTGCGATGCATCGAACGCATCAGAACCCGTAACGCAGCTTCGTCATCCACTGATGATCGTCGAAGGACGAAGCGAAGCGCCGGTCGTAGCCGAAGCTCAGCGAAGCGCACCGCGATAAGGCCGCATCGAAGCTGGCGCCGAACAGGCCCACCGACTTGTCGAAGCCATCACCATACAGCGGCGACCACGCATCGGCGCCGACGAAGCTGGCGTCAATGTACATGCCGCTCTGGTCTAGCGCCTGCTGCCATTCGACGAAACCATGCAACGCGATACGCCCGAACGCGCGTTGCGCGCGCACGCCCACGAACGCCTGCGTGCGTTGCGCCAAGCTGGCATCGGCCTTCAGACCGAAACCGTCGCCGCCGGCCTCGTCGAAGCCGTCTCGCTGCAGGCGCTGGTAATCAACGCCCGCGTACGGAGTGACGGCGCCGAGGCGGTAGCCAGTTTCGAGGTTCGCATCGAAGAAGCGGCCGGCGTAATCGCTGCCGACGTACTGGTTGACGTCGCCAAGTTGTAGGCCGCGGCGCATCTGCCGCTGGTACTGGCCGGCGCCGAGCTGGCCCAACGCATACGCATTGCCGCGCACCGCGCCGGTGTAGAACTGCATCTGCGTCTGCCGCTGGCGCGCATTGTCGCGTCCGCCGTCCATGTAGCCGTTGCTGCCGGTTTCGCCGAAAGCGATGCCGGCGAATCGGTCGAAGCCCAGCGCCGCATCCGTGCCCATCATCCAGCCGTTGGCAGCGAAGGTGGCGTTGTTCGTGCTGCCCTCGCCGGCATCGCCGAGTTGCCGCGACCACGCGCCCAACGTGGTCGGCTGCGCAGCTAACGCGCCGAAGCGCATCGATAGCGCGCGACGGTTGGCGTCGATGCCGTCGAAGGTCTGCGCGTCAGCGCGCGCGTGCAGTTCGCCGGAGAGGCTTTGCAGCGAGGACTTGGCGATGGCTTCATTCGCAGCAGATTCGATGTGGCCTGCGTCGGCGATGAAACCGCTGCCGATGGCGTTGCCACCATTGTTCAATTGCGCGTCGATATTCTCGAAGGTTTTTTCGACCCGTTGCGCGGAAGCGAGCGAGGCCGGCTTGATGCCATCGAACTTCGCGGCAGTGGCGGCAACATCATCGCGTGCGAAATCGACCCATACGCTGTTTGCGTCCTGGCCAATGCTGGCATTGGTGAAAACTGTCGAATTGACGTAACTTCCACTGGCATCGGGTTGAACGATGCTTGCAAATGCGCCGCTCACGCCGCCACCGGCCTGCAACACGACTTCATGGCTGGAAGTCACATAGCCATCGACCGTACCTGCATAACCCAACGATGCACCCGTGTCGATTGTTGTGATCCCGGTAATCTGCAGGGCCGGATTGCCCGCTTGGAAATCGAGCACTGTCTGTGCACCCAACGAAAGATCGCCGTTGATCGTGACGTTGCCACGCGTCGAGAGCACACTGGTATCGGTCGCGGTTACGTTGCCATTGATGGTCGAATCGGTTGCTTTAACTGTGCCCATGCCCGCATTGCTGACATTGCCGGTAATGATGGTATTGGTCAACGTCACGCGGCAGATGGACGTCAGGCAAGCGCTAGAGAAATCACCAATCACCTTTCCATTTTCAGAAATGAAATCCGGACCGTAGCCGTTGGCTACATAGCTGTCGCTGATGGTAACTCCAGCATTTAGTTGACCACTATCCAGATCGAACAAACCTGCGTTGAGCACAACCGGCGAATCAAGAGAGCCTGTAACGGTCAGCGTCCCACCTGTCATTGTGGTCGTGCCCGTATAAGTATTCTTCCCTGAAAGAATCAGTTTGTACCCATCATCAAAATCAGGGCCTGGGCGAACGTCAGTAATCGAGAGACCTCCGGTTCCGCTCATGTCATTGCTGAATTCCAAGGTCCCGCGGTCGGAAGACAACTGCGAAATCACGCACCCATTGGAGCACCCACCCAAATTGATGGCCATATCGTAATCAAGACGACCTGGGCCGTGTACCGCCTTGGCTTCGTTCAACAAGCCTTGTCCGAAAACCGCATCAACGCCCGGCTTGCCCAAATCGGTCGTGGTTCCAAGCAAAATTTGAGTCACATTGGCAGCAGAAAGAAACGGATACTCTGCGAACAATACGCTCGCCGCGCCAGCCACTTGTGCCATCGCTGCTTGCGTGCTGTGGATTTCTTCGTAAGTCACGTGATCCGAAGTGGAATCGGCGCCGGTGACTACCACATCTCCCGGCGCCACCAAACAATAATCCTTGGCAACACCACACGCATTGGAATAACTGGCAAGCGTATCTGGATGCGCAGTATCCACGGCAGCCACGGTAATCCACTGTCGATACATCTGGTCTCTGCCGCTAGGCAATCCCGCCATCTGCGTCGGATCAGCATCTCCACCATCGCCAGCAGCAAACACCACCATGCCCTCGCTATCGGGATATTTCGACCCATGGCCCTCCATGTAAGCATTGAAGTCTGCAGCTAATCGATCCATTGTGGCGTCCTGCCCGGCAAAACCACCATCCCAACCAAATGCACTGATGCGCGCAATCGGATCCCCGGTCAAAAATTTAAGCTCGTTCTCCAACCAACTCAAACCTGCCTCCATTGTCACTTGGCCAAATGGATTACCCGCCGTTGGTTTTTCAGGAATGATCCTGATATCGGTCAGATCGCTACCTGGTGCAACCCCACCATTCCATGCATCCAGCGGTTTCCCCGCAATGATCTGGGCCAGCAGAGTCCCATCCCCAATCGGATCTGGCTTATAGGCGCTGTCAAAATAATTTGCGATTCCAATAGATGGGTGAGTCTGCGTTATCCCGGTTGAGTACAACGCAACCGGGATCCCCACAACATACCCATCTTCCCTCGCCTGCAGCGCACAGGTCACGCGCAAATGCGCTTGCGTATCCGTTGGCGCAGCGTTGAGCTTGGTGATACTCATGCCTGCGAGGGATTTCGT
>JAATFG010000133.1 GCA_015655355.1 Lysobacterales bacterium | reverse complement strand
GAAACGTGCCAGCGTTTGCGGGGTCAGGCCGATTTCCGGCACCAGCACCAGCGCCTGCTTGCCGCGCGCGAGGCAGGCGGCGATCGCGTGCAGATACACCTCGGTCTTGCCGCTGCCGGTGACGCCGTCGAGCAGGAAGGCGTGGAAGCCTGACGTGGCGGTGATCGCGTCGATGGCGTGCTGTTGTTCGTCGTTCGGCGCCGGCCCGGCTTGCGGCGTCGGCGCGAGTTGCGAGGCGGGAATCGCGATGCGTTCGGCATGGCCGCGTTTGGCCAGCCCGCGCGCGGCATCGCGCCAGCCTTCTAACAGCGCATCAAGTGCGTCCTCGTCGCGGGGTGCGGCGTGCAGCAGTTCGGCGAAGCGGCGCGGGCGCGTGTTCTGGCGCAGGCGGTTGAGGGCGGTCGCGCCGGCTTCGGTGAGTTGCCAGGCCCAGGCGTGGGTATCGGGCAGCGGTTCGCCGCGGCGCAGGGCGGCCGGCAGTGCGATGGCCAGCACTTCGCCGAGCGGTGCATGGGTGTAGCGCGCCAGCCAATGCAGCGAATCGAGCAATTCGCCGCGCAGCAGCGGCCCGGGGTCGAGGAAGGCGGTAGCGCGCTTCAGTTCGATGGTGGTTCCTTCCCCTCCGGCGGGAGAGGGAGGAACATCGGCGACCACGCCGACCAACTCGCGGTTGCCGAACGGCACGCGCACGCGCCGACCGATGTCGGTGGCGGACGCGGCGTGGCCGGCCGGCGGCAAGTAGTCGAAACCGCGCGGCAGCGGGACCGGCAGGGCGACGCGGAGCAGGAAGGGCGGAGTCACCGCAGCAGTTTAGCCCCGCGCCTGCGCCAACTTGCTGCCACGGACATCATGAAAAGCGCGCAAGTCATTGTGCATTCGCGGGTTTCGGGTTTATCCACATTCGCTGTGGACAAGTCGGTGGATGAGCCTCGTGCTTCACGCGTTTGCGCTTGAAATACGGGCGTCGCAATAAACTTGGCGAAAAAATGACCAAGCGGGTATTTCCATTAAAATCAACAAGTTAATTGTGAAACGTAGCTGAAACATGGATTTTGGCGGCGATCGCCACGAAGAATCAGGCACTTGCCTGTTGCTGTGCACAACCCTCGCCCCGGAGTGTCGGAACGGAACGCGCCGGACCGGGGTTGTCAAGCATTTCGTGACGCCGGTCGATGCCTCCCACACCGAACCTCGCCTGCCCGCCTTGCAATGCCAGTTGGCTAAGATGGCTGGCCTTTTCCCGGCTTCGAGCCATGCCTGCCGCCGTTCCGAATTCCCCGTGGGCCGACGTCCGCGCGACCGCCCGGCTGGCCCTGCCGCTGGTACTGGCGCACCTGTCCACCGGCCTCACCAGCCTGATCGACAACCTGATCGCCGGCCACCACGGTACCGCCACGCTGGCCGGCGTCACCGTCGGCACGGCGCTGCTGTGGCTGCCGATGATGGTGCCGATCGGCACGCTGATCGCGCTGACCGCCTCGGTCTCGCACTTGCACGGCGCCGGGCGCGAAGCCGAGATCGGTCCGCTGTTCCGCCAGGCGCTGTGGCTGGCGGTCGGCCTGGGCGCGCTGATGTTCGTGCTGCTGTCGCTGGTGGTGCGTCTGCTCGGGCCGTTGGGCATCGACGCCGGGATCGTGCCGAACGCGACCGCCTTCCTGCGCGCGGTGCGCTGGGGCGTGCCGGGCCTGGTGCTGTTCTTCGTGATGCGTTACCTCAGCGAGGGCATGCATCGCACCCTGCCGACGATGCTGCTGAGCTTCGGCGGTCTGCTTCTGCTGGCGCCGCTCGGCTACGTGCTGGCGTTCGGGAAATTCGGCCTGCCGGAATTCGGCGCCGGCGGATTGGGCGTGGCCAGCGCGACGATGATGTGGCTGCAGGCGCTGGGCTATGCGACGTACCTGTGGCGTTCGCGCCGTTTCGCGCAGCTGCGCCTGTTCGGCCATTTCGAGTGGCCGCGCCGCGCCGCGCAATGGGACTTGCTGAAAACCGGATTGCCGATCGGCGTGACCATCCTGATGGAAGGTGGCCTGTTCATCGCCACCGCGCTGTTGGTCGCGCGGCTCGGCACGGTGCCGGCGGCGGCGCACCAGATCGCGCTGAACATGGCGCAACTGTGCTTCATGCTGCCGATGGGCGTGGCCGAGGCAACCACGGTGCGGGTCGGGCATGCGCTTGGCGCGAACGATATTCCCGGCGTGCGCCGCGCGGTGCGCGCCGGGTACGCGATCGTGTTGTGCACGCAGTTCGGCTCGGCGTTGGCGCTGGGCCTCGGCCACGCCGCCATCGCCCGTGCGTATACGCCGGACGCGGCGGTGGCCGCGCTGGCCGGCATGTTGTTGCTGTGCGCGGCGGCGTTCCAGTTTCCCGACGGCATCCAGGTGTTGTCGGCCGGCGCCTTGCGCGGCTTGAAGGACACGCGCGTGCCGATGTGGCTGGCGATGCTGTCGTACTGGGGCGTGGGCATGCCGTTGGGCGCGGGGCTGGGTTTGGGCCTCGGCTACGGCGCGCCGGGCATGTGGGTCGGGCTGATCGCCGGCCTGAGCGCGGCGGCGGCGCTGCTGCTGTGGCGGTTGCGATGTGATCTGCGCCGCATGCAGGCGTGAGCGAAGCGGTTAAGCTGATGGCGAGATCGAACGGAGTCGCCCATGAGCAATGCCCCCCGCCGCAATCCCGTCGCCGCGTTCTTCGTCGGCGTGTGGGACGTGATGAACTTCACCCGCCGCCTGATCATGAACCTCGTGTTCTTCGGCGTGCTGCTGATCCTGCTGCTGATCCTGCTGGCGGCGCGCGGCAGGGAAGGTGCGGAAACGCTGCAATCGCGCACCACCCTGGTGATCGCGCCGGAAGGCAGCCTGGTCGAGCAATACAGCCACGACCCGGCCTCGCGCGCGCTGGCGAAAATCGCCGGCCGCAGCGGCGCCGAGGAAGTGCAGTTGCGCGACCTGCTGCGCGCATTGAAGGCGGCCAGGACCGACAAGCGCATCGAACGCGTGTATCTCGACGTGGACAAGCTCGGCGCCTCCGGCTTCGCCAGCTTGCGCGAAGTGGCCGCGGCGCTGGCCGACCTGCGCGCCGCGGGCAAGCCCATCGTCGCGTTCTCGCAAGGCATGGAGCAGAAGCAGTACCTGCTCGATGCGCAGGCCAACGAGGTTTACCTCGACCCGATGGGCAGCGTGCTGCTCGAAGGCCTTTCGGATTACCGCCAGTATTTCCGCACCGCGCTGCAGGACAAGCTCGGTGTGCAGGTACACCTGTTCCGCGTCGGCGAATACAAGTCCGCGGCCGAGCCGTACATCCTCGATGCCGCGTCGAAGGAAGCGAAGGAGGCCGATCTGTTCTGGATGGGCGACATCTGGCAGCGCTATCTCGGCGACATCGCCAAGGCGCGCAAGCTCGATCCGGCGCAACTGGCGGCGAACATCGATGCGTTGCCCGACGGCGTCGATGCGGCGAAGGGCGACCTCGCCCAATACGCCGTGCAGCAGAAGCTGGTGGATGGCCTCAAGACCGAAGAAGAAGTCGAAGACCTGCTTGCCCAGCGCGGGGTCAAGGACAAGGATTCGGACTATGGTTTCCGCAGCGTCGAACTGAACGATTACCTCGCCGACATCGATCGCGCGAAAGCGCTGGATACGCGTCCGCAAGTCGCCATCGTGGTCGCTTCCGGCGAAATCAGCGGCGGCGAAAAACCCGCCGGCCAGATCGGCGGCGAATCCACCGCCGCGCTGCTGCGCCAGGCGCGCGACGACGACGACGTGAAAGCCGTGGTGCTGCGCGTGGACTCGCCCGGTGGCGAAGTTTTCGCCAGCGAGCAGATCCGCCGCGAAGTGGTGAAGTTGAAGGAGGCGCACAAGCCGGTGATCGTGTCGATGGGCGACGTCGCCGCCAGCGGCGGCTACTGGATCGGCATGAACGCCGACCGCATCTACGCCGACGCGTCGACGATCAGCGGTTCGATCGGCATCTTCGGCCTGTTGCCGGACATCAGCGGCACGCTGGACAAGTTCGGCGTGCACACCGACGGCGTGGCGACGACCAAGTATGCCGGCGCGTTCGACATCTCGCGTCCGCTCGACCCGGAAGTCGGTCGCGTCATGCAAGCCACCATCGACAAGGGCTACGCCGATTTCACCGGCAAGGTCGCCGCCGCGCGCGGCAAGGGCGTCGAGCAGATCGATGAAATCGCGCGTGGCCGCGTGTGGAGCGGTGCGCAGGCGCAGGCGCGTGGCCTGGTCGACCAGCTCGGCAGCCTCGACGATGCCATCGGCGATGCCGCGCAGCGCGCCAGGCTCGGCAAGGGCAAGTTCCGGGTGAGCTACGTGGAGAAGGCGGCTACGCCGTTGCAGCAATTCCTCGGCGGTTTCGCCAACAGCGAAGTCGGTTCGCTGTGGTTGCGGAAATCGGGCCTGGCCGAAGTGCTGTTGCGCGATGCGCTGCCGCAGATGGATTCGCAGTTGCGCTTCGTCGAAAGCGCGATGCAGCACCGCGCCGGCGCGCCGGTCGCCGAAGTGGCGCATTGTTTCTGCGGGCTGTGAGCTTTTCCCTCTCCCCCGTGGGAGAGGGAAAAATCATGGCGAGTCCTTGGACGGCGAATCCGCGGTTTGCGTCGCCGCATCGATTTGTTTGCGTTGCTGCTGCGCCGTTTGCTGTTCCAACGCGGCGGCGGCCTTGGCCTGGTCCAGCGGCTGTTTGATCGCATCGCGCATCTGCGTGTCCTGCGCGGCCTTCGGCGCCGGCGGCGTGTCGGGCATGCTCGGCTTGTTGCCGCAGGCGGCGAGCGCCAGCGCGGCGAGGAGGGCGCTGGCGGGCAGCAGCGGCTTGTTCGAGACGGAGATGGGCATGGCGCGGGTTTCCGGTTGAGCCTCGCGCTATCCTAGCCGCGCATCCGGCGGAGCGCGCGCATGACGATCACACGTTGGCGAATGGATGGACAGGTGGCGCTGGTCAGTGGCGCCAGCGCCGGCATCGGCCGCGCGGTGGCGCGCGAACTGCTGTCGCTTGGCGCCGATGCGCTGCTGGTCGCGCGCGACGGCGATGCGCTGGATGCAACCTGCGACGAACTGGCCGAGGAGTTTCCCGAGCGCCGCGTGTCCGGTTTCGCCGGCGACGTGGCCGACGAGGAGGACCGGCGCAACCTGTTCGACTGGGTCGAGGACCACGGCGACGGCTTGCACGTGCTGGTCAACAACGTCGGCGGCAACATCGTCAAGGCCGCGCTGGAGTACGCCGGGGACGAATGGCGCGCGGTGTTCGAGACCAACCTGTTCGCCGCGTTCGAACTGTCGCGCCTGCTGCAGCCGCAGCTCGCGCAGCACGCGAATTCGAGCATCGTCAACGTCGGCAGCGTCGGCGGATTGACCGGCATGCGCCACAGTGCGCCGTATTCGATGGCCAAGGCCGCGTTGCAGCAGATGACGCGGAGCCTGGCAGTGGAATGGGCCGAGGACGGCATCCGGGTCAATGCGGTCGCGCCGTGGTACGTGCGCACCGGCCGCATCGCGTCGCTGCTGGCCGACCGCGATTACTACGAGCAGGCCATCGAACGCACGCCGATGCGCCGGCTCGGCGAAGCGGAGGAAGTCGCCTCGGCGGTCGCATTCCTGTGTTTGCCCGCGGCCAGTTACATCACCGGCATCTGCCTGCCGGTCGATGGCGGCTTCTCGAACTTCGGTTTCTAACCTCCCTCTCCCGCAAGCAGCAGAAGCGTGCGGGAGAGGGCCTCATTGCCCGCAGGTGCTGTCGCTGACGATATGCAGCACGCGCTGGTATTCGGCCTTGTTCTTGTCGACGTTCTGCAGCGTGCCGTAGCGCCACGCCACTTCGGTTTCGCCGAGGCGCTTGCGCCAGGCGTCGCAGAGCTTGCCGTCGGGCACGCGCACGCAGGTATCGCGCTTGAGTTCCCAGGCCTGGCCCTGGCCGAGCGCGGGATCGCCATTGAGGCCGGTGGTTTGCAGCGGCACGCGCCGCGGCGGCGGTTGCGGGTCTTCGCTGATGTAGCCGTCGTTGTCGTAAGTGGTGCACTGGAACAGCACCGGCGGCGGCAGGCGCGGCGCATCGCGCTTCGGCTTGGGCACGCCGCCGTCGCAATCGTTCGCAGTCGGCACGGTGGCGCTCGCTGGGGCTGCGGCGGAATCGACGATCCGGTAATCCTCGGGATGCTGCAGCGCCGGGTCCGGCTGGCTGTTCGCGCTTGCTTCGGGCGGACGCGAATCCATCGGGGCGCCGCTCGGCGCGGACGTGCGCGTGCCCGGCAGCGGCGCGGTCTTCAGTTCACCCACCGTCTGCTTCTGCTCGCGCATGCCGGGCGGACACGGCATGTTCTGGAGGGTGAGGCCGCCCTTGGCGTCGGTGCAGCGATACAGCACGTTGGACGCTGGCGCGGCGTCCTGGGCGTGGACGAGGGCGCTCGCGCCCAGCAGGGAAAGCGACAGCAGCAGGCGTTTCATCGGGTCAATCGGTTCCGCAATCGTTGGCCATGCGCGCGTCGATGCCGCGTTGCTCGCGCGCGAGTTGGTGTTCCTTGTCCTGCGAGACGACGCCGTAGCTCTTCAGGATTTCGTAGCGGCGGTCGTTCAGGCGCGCGCAGGCCTCGGCCTGCGGCAGCATGTTGCAGCTGTCGTGGACCATGTGCCCACCGGCCGGCAGCAGCACTCCCGTGCTTCCGGCGAGGGCGGCCGAAGGCAGGCGCGTCGGTGCTGGCGGTGCGTCGGGAATGACGCCGTGCCCGGGGTGGCCTTGCCAGATCGGCGTGCCGGGTTTCGGCGGCGGCGGGCCGTGCGGCGGGCGCGGCGACGAGAATGCTCCGGCGATGCCGACGACGTAATCGTTGATCCAGCGCGGATTGCCGCTGTCGACGTCGCTGGTGTAGGTCGCGCCGGTCTCGATGTCGGTGCATTCGTACATCGGCTGTATTGGCGTGCGCACCACGATCCTTTCGCGCGGCGCCGGTTCCGCCACGGCGGCGACGGGCGCGGCGTCCTGCGCTGGCGCCTCCTTCGGCTTGGCCAGCTCGCGCACCTGTTGGGCTTCGCCGGGCGCGCAAGGCTGGTCGCGCAGCGCGACCACGCCATCCTTGCCGACGCAACGGTACACGGTGATGTTCGCCGGTGCTGCGTCGTCCTGCGCCTGTGCAAGCGGCAACGCGAACAGCAGCAACAGGACGGCGAGCGGGTGGCGCATGCGCGCATCTTGCGCTGTGCCATGGCCGTGCGCAACGCGCGGGCCGCGGCAATCGCGCCATGCGTCAGTTGCGCAGGGCCGAACCGCTGCGTGCGTCACGGATTGGCGTCGGCTTGCTCAGGCCGCCGGTTTCGCCTTCGAGCACGCCGTCGATGCGGCGCAACAGTTGGGGATCGAATTCGTCGCGGTGGCGCGGCGCCGGCTGCCCGGAAAGATTGGCGCTGGTCGAAACCAGCGCGCCGCCGAACGCCGCGCACAGCGCGATCACCGGTGCATGCGCGGACACGCGCACCGCGATCGAATCGTGCGCGCCGCTGATCCAGCATGGGGCGGCGCCGCGCTTCGGCAGCACCCACGTGTTCGCGCCGGGCCACGACGCGAGCACGGGTTCGCGCTGTGCCGTGGTGAGCGTGTCGAGATCGACGAAATCGCGCAGTTGCTCGACGTTCGCCGCGATCAGGATCAGGCCTTTCCCGACCGGACGCTGCTTGATTTCCAGCAGGCGCGACACCGCCATTTCGTTGCGCGGATCGCAGCCCAAACCCCATACGCCCTCGGTCGGATAGGCGATCACGCCGCCGTCGCGCAACAGCGCGGCGGCGGCGGCGGGCGACAGGCGTGTGGCCATCACGCGGTCTTGCGCACCACGCGCTTCTTGCCGGCGTCGACCGGCTTGGCCGACAGCAGCGACTTGGCCGGCTCGACCAAGGGCGCAGCGACGGCTTTCTTCGCCGGCTTTTTCGCCGCCACTTTTTTCGCCGCGGTTTTCTTGACTGCCGCCTTCTTCGCGGCGGTTTTCTTCGGTGCGGCGCCGGCTGTTTCCTTCGCCGCGGCTTTCTTCGCCGTCGACTTGGTCACGGTCTTGTTCGGTGCTTTCTTCGCGGCGAAACCCTTGCGCGCCGGCTTGCCGGTTTCTTCCAGCAATTGCGTCACTTCGGCGAAGGTGAGCGAGGACGGCTCGCGATCCTTCGGGATCTTGCCGTTGAGCTTGCCGTCGCTGATGTACGGGCCGAAGCGGCCGTTCAACACCTGGATGTCGCTGCCGTCGAAGGCCTTGATCACGCGGTTGCGCGCGATTTCCTCCTTCTCGTTGATCAGGAACACCGCGCGCGCCAGATCGATCGTGTAGGGGTCGTCTTCCTTCTTCAGCGATGCGTAAGTCGCGCCGCGCTTGGCGAACGGACCGAAGCGGCCGATGCCGACGCTGACGTCCTCGCCATTGTCTTCGCCCAGTTGGCGCGGCATCAGGAACAGTTGCAGTGCGTCGTCCAGCGAAATCGAATAGATGCTCTGGCCCGGGCGCAAGCTCGCGAAGCGCGGCTTCTCTTCGTCCTCGACCGTGCCGATCTGCACCATCGGGCCGAAGCGGCCGATGCGCGCGCTGACCGGCTTGCCCGACGCCGGATCGGCGCCGAGCACGCGCGCGGACACGTCGCTGCGCTCGACGTCGTCGATCTTGGCGTCGACCAATTCCTTGAACGGACCCCAGAACTTCGCCATCAGCGGCACCCAGTCCTCTTCGCCGCGCGACACCGCGTCCAGCTCGTCTTCCATCAGCGCGGTGTAGTTGTAATCGACGTAGCGGCTGAAATGGCCGCTGAGGAATTTCGACACGGCGCGGCCGACGTCGGTCGGCTTGAACGCGCGGCCTTCCATTTCCACGTACTTGCGGAATTGCAGGGTCTGGATGATCGAGGCGTAAGTGGAAGGACGGCCGATGCCGTACTCTTCCAGCGTCTTGACCAGGGCCGCTTCGGTGAAGCGCGGCGGCGGCTGGGTGAAATGCTGTTCGCTGATGACGCGTTCCAGCGGCAGGCTTTGCCCGACTTTCATCGCCGGCAGCTTGCGGCCTTCGTCGTCGTCTTCGGACGTCTTGCTGTCCTTGCCTTCCTCGTACACGGCGAGGAAGCCGGACACGACGATCGTGGTACCGGAGGCGCGGAACGTGTGTTCGCTGCCGGCGGCCAGATCGACGCTGACGGTGTTGAGCGTGGCCGGAATCATCTGGCAGGCGACGGTGCGCTTCCAGATCAGGTCGTAGAGCTTGCGCTCGTCGTCGCTGAGGAATTTGCCGACTTGCGCCGGCGTGCGCAACGCGGACGTCGGGCGCACCGCTTCGTGCGCTTCCTGCGCGTTCTTCGATTTGGTTTGATAGAAATTCGGCTTGTCCGGCAACGAAGCGGTACCGTAGTCGCGCGCGATCACGTCGCGGATTTCGCCGAGCGCATCGAGCGAAAGATTCACCGAGTCGGTACGCATGTACGAAATCAGACCCACGCTGCCTTCGGCGCCGAGGGTGATGCCTTCGTACAGTTTCTGCGCCACCTGCATGGTCTTGCGCGTGGTGAAGCCGAGCTTGCGCGAGGCTTCCTGCTGCAAGGTCGAGGTGGTGAACGGCGGCGCGGGACGACGCTTGCGTTCCTTGCTGACAACGTCGGTGACGTGCAGCGCGCCTTGCGCGGCTTGGGTGATGCGTTCGCGCGCGGCCTCGGCGGTGTCGCCGTCGGTGATGGTGAACTGCTCGAACTTCTGGCCGTCGAGCTTCACCAGTTTGGCCGTGAAGCGCTGCGCCGGATGCACGGCTTCGGCGTCGATGGTCCAGTATTCGCGCGCCTTGAACGCTTCGATTTCCTCTTCGCGCTCGACGATCATGCG
>JAATFG010000005.1 GCA_015655355.1 Lysobacterales bacterium | reverse complement strand
TTTTTTTCACGCGAAAGACGGATACGATATTTGCTATCTTGACCTGGGGTTCAAAGTGTGCCTTTCCGATTTTGCCGTGCCAATTTTTTTCCCCCAAAAAAAAAATCATTTTTTCTTTACACCCAGAAAGCGAACAGTTACCCCCCCCCCCCCCGAAATTTCGCTGAAAATGCCGTAAAAACCGGCATTTCCGATATTTCCGAAGTCCCTTCGGCTTCGCCGAACTTCAAGACCGAACTGGCCGCGCAACTGGCCGAACTGGTTCCCGAAGCCGTCGCCGACGGCAAGATAGATGCGGAAAAAATCGCGGAGCTTTTGCGCGAAAAACTGGGGGACGATGTCGAACGCGGAAACGAACGCTTCGGTCTGTTCTGGCCGGGCAAGAAGCGCGCCTTGCGCGCGGCGCAGGCGCCGACCACGGCGACGCTGAAACCGGATTTCGCCAAGTCGAAGGATTGGGACACGACGCGGAACGTGTTCGTCGAAGGCGACAACCTCGAAGTGCTGAAGGTGTTGCAGCGGCACTATCACGCCAAGGTCAAGCTGATCTACATCGATCCGCCATACAACACGGGCAAGGATTTCGTCTATCCCGACAATTACCGCGAGGGGTTGGAGACGTATCTGGAATGGACGCGGCAGGTGAACGAGGAAGGCAAGAAGGTTTCGACGAACAGCGAGACCGAGGGGCGCTATCACTCGAACTGGTTGAACATGATGTACCCGCGCCTGAAGCTGGCGCGCAACCTGCTCACCGACGACGGCGTCATCTTCATTTCGATCGACGACAACGAAGTTGATAACTTGCGGAAACTCTGCAACGAAATTTTTGGCGAGGGAAACTTCATTGCAGAGCTGATTTGGGAAGGCGCCAATAAAAACGATGCGCGACAAATCGGCATAGTGCACGAGTACGTACTGGCCTATGCGCGCAACCGGAGCGTCCTACCAAGAGAATGGGGACTTCGCAAAGAAGGTATTGAACCTGTCCTCGCAGAAATCGAACGCCTGAAAAACAAGCATGGCGAAAACTACGATACGGCCTCTGAAGAACTCGCGGGCTGGTTTCGCGCAATGAAGTCAACACCTTCGTTCGGTCTGAGGCGTTTTCGCTACATAGACAGTAGAGGCGCCTACAAAGAAGATGACCCAACTGCCCCGGGTGGCAGGCGGTTTGTGCTGCGAAACCCAAATAACGATGCAGAAATTCCATTACGCCCGAATCGCGGATGGGGATTCGACCAAGACGAATTCAACCGACTCTTAAGGGAAGGACGAATTTCATTCATCACCGACACTAGCGTGATGGTAAGGCGCTATCTACACGAAACGGATGAAATAACTCCACCGAGTGTTTTCTATCAACCCGCACGCTCCGCATCGGAGCGACTTGGAAAAATCATTGGAACAGGCATATTCGATTTTCCAAAAGATGAAGCCATCATTGGAAAATTCATCGAGATGGCGTGCCCGGCATCTGAATCAGAAAGCATCGTGCTCGATTTCTTCGCCGGCAGCGCGACCACTGCGCACGCGGTGATGCAGCTAAATGCCGAAGACGGCGGCAATCGCCGCTTCATCATGGTGCAGTTGCCCGAACCCACGCCTGCGGATTCCAAAGCGCGCAAGGCCGGCTTTGCCACCATCGCCGACATCTCGCGCAAGCGCATCGAACTGGCCGGCGAAAAGATCAAGGCCGACGCCGGACTGATGGCGCAGAACCTCGACACCGGCTTCCGCGCCTACAAGCTTGCCGACACGAATTTCAGCAAGTGGCGCGTGCGCAGCGACATCACGCCCAACCAACTGGAACAATACCTGCTCGACCTGCGCGACAGTGCGGCAGACGATGCCAGCGCCGACGACCTGCTCAACGAAATCCTGCTCAAGCTCGGCTTTTCGCTGAGCGAGCGCATCGAGCAAACCGACATCGCCGGGCTGGACGTGCGCAAGGCCGGCGAAGAATCCGGCCGGCCGCGCGTGCTCGCCTTCGTCAACGAACACGCCAAGCCGACGCTGGAACAACTGCGCGCGCTGGTGGATGCGCAACCCGCGCGCCTTGTGGTTCTGGAAGACGCTTTTCACGGCGATGACGAACTGAAAACCAACCTCGCCCAATACGCCAAGTCGCAGGGCGTGGAATTGTGGACGGCGTGACATGAGCAACTCAGGCTTCAAGTTCGATTCGCACCAGCAATACCAACTCGACGCCATCAACGCCGTGGTGGATTTGTTCGACGGCCAACCGCAGGATGCGGCGCAATTCGCCAGCACCCTGCGCGGCACGGTAGCAACCGGGGCAGGCACGCAAGGCGCACTAGCCGTGGATACCGCGCAGGAAGTCGGCGCCATCGGCAACAACCTCGTACTCGATGAAGATGCCATCCTCGCCAACCTGCGAAGCGTGCAAGACCGCAACGGACTGGAAGTGCGCGACGCACTTGCCGAAGGAAAACTCGACTTCGACGTCGAGATGGAAACCGGCACCGGCAAGACCTACGTCTATCTGCGCACGATTTTCGAGCTGGCGCGCAAGTACGGCTTTTCCAAGTTCATCGTCCTCGTGCCCTCGGTCGCCATCCGCGAAGGCGTGAACACCAGCCTCCGCCTGATGCGCGAACACTTCCGCGAGCTTTATCCGGACAAGCCCTTCGATGCCGGCGTTTACAGCGGCGACAAGGCCGAAGAAGTGCAGGCCTTCGCCACCGCGACCAACGTGCAGATCCTGGTGATGACGATCGACGCGATTCGCGGCGACAGGAACACGCGCATCATCCACCAGCAGCGCGACAGGCTGAACGGCCTGCGTCCTCTGGATTACCTGAAGGCCACGCGCCCGGTCATCATCATGGACGAGCCGCAGAACATGGAAACCGAGTTGTCGCAATCGGCCATCGGCGAGCTGGAACCAGCCTGCACCCTGCGCTATTCAGCCACGCACAAGCAACAGCGCAACCTGGTCTATCGGCTCGACCCGGTGGATGCGCATGATCTTGGGCTGGTGAAGCAAATCGTCGTCGCCGAAGTCGCGCAGCACGGCGCGGATGCCGCGCCCTTCATCGAACTGGTCGACGTGACCAATACTCGTGGTGCATTCAAGGCCAAACTGAAACTGACCTGCCGCAAGACGGACGGCACGCTGGAACGCAAGGGAAAAACAGTCAAACCCCACGAGGACCTGGCCAAGATCAGCGGCAATCCCGCCTACGAAGGCTGGCGCATCAACGGCATGGGCACCGATCCGGTTTCGGTCGAACTGAGCAACCATGGAACTCTGTTGCAGGGCGAATCGCTCGGTGGCGCGAACGACGCCATTTACTGCGAGATGATCCGCGAAACCATCCGCGAGCATCTGCGCAAGGAAGCGATGCTGCGCCCGCTCGGCATCAAGGTACTGTCGCTGTTCTTCGTGGACAAGGTGGCGAGCTTTCTCGGCGATGGCGCGAGCAACGACGATGCCAATGGCGACTTCGTGCGCTGGTTCGACGAACTGTTCGCCGAAGAACGCAAGCGCGACCGGCGCCATGCCGATCTGCTGCCGCAGGAGCCGCGTGAATTGCGCAAGGCATATTTCGCGCAAATGCGCACCGGTGGGCAAACGCGCATGGTGGACAGCAGCGAACGCGGCAACGATCGCGACAATTCCGCCTACGAACTCATCATGCGGAACAAGGAGAAGTTGCTGGACAACGACGAGCCGGTGCGCTTCATCTTCAGCCATTCCGCGCTGCGCGAAGGATGGGACAACCCGAACGTGTTCCAGATTTGCACCCTGCGCGAAATGGGTGCGGAAACCGAACGCCGGCAAACCCTCGGCCGCGGCCTGCGCCTGCCGGTGGCGAAAACCGCCAACGGCTACGAACGCATCGCCGACCGCGGCATCGCCACCCTCACCGTCATTGCCAATGAAAGCTACACGGCATTCGCCGATTCGCTGCAAAAGGAATACAAGGCCGCCGGCGTCGCCATAGGCCAAGTGCGCCCGAACGAGTTCGCCAAAATCGCCAAGCTCGATGCGGACGGCAAGGCCATGGATGAAAATCTCGGCTACAAGGATTCGCTGAGAATCTTCCAGCACCTGCATGACCGCAACTATCTGAGGGATGGCAAAACCTTGCCAGCCTTCGCGCCCGACACAAAGGGCTTTTCGTTGAACCTGCCGGACGATTTGCAGGCTTACGAAACAGACATCATCCGCCATGTCCGCGGCGCGGGCATCGGGCGCTACGTCAAGAACAAGAACGACCGCAAGGCGCGCACATTCAACAAGGAGTTGTACGCAACGCCCGAGTTCGAGAAATTCTGGAGCTCCATCAGCCAGAAGACCCGCTACAACGTCAAAGTGGCGCGTGAAGACCTGGTCGGCAAGGCAATTCACGCAATACAGGCAGCCGAACGCATCCCGCCGCTGCGCATCGAAGTCGTCCGTGCGGGCGTGAAAGTTTCGCGCGGAGGTGCCAGCAGCGAAGTCAGAAGCACGCGCATCGAAGAACTGGCAGGTGGTTACGACCTGCCGGACATAGTCGGCGAATTGCAGCAGGCTACTTCGCTCACCCGCAAGACACTGGTGGATATCCTTGTCGGCAGCGGCAAGCTCGGCCAATTCATCGCCAACCCGAACGATTTCATCGCCATGGCACGGCGTTGCGTGGAGGGCGAACTCGCAAAGATCGTGGTCGAAGGCATCCAGTACGAGAAAATCGGCGGTTCGACGTATGAACTGCGTGAACTGCAGGACGATGGCGAGAAGGAAAAGGAGCGCTTCCTTGACCAGATGCAGAAAATCCACCACACGCAAAAAACCGACTTCGATTACGTCGTTTTCGATTCGGAGGTGGAGCGCGATTTCGCCAAGCTGCTCGACAGCCGCGAAGACATCAAGCTGTTCATGAAGCTGCCTTCCAAGTTCAAGGTGCCCACGCCGGTCGGCGACTACAATCCCGACTGGGCGATCATCAAACAAGAAGACGGGCAGGATCGCATCTACATGATCCGCGAGACCAAGAGCACGACGGACGACGCCAAGCTGCGGCCGAGTGAGCTGGCGAAAATAAAATCCGCAAAGGCGCACTTCAGCGCCATCGGCGTCAACAACTACTCGCGCGCGGTGCCGGCGAACTGGAATCTCTAGCGCACTTCGATATTCGCCGGCAAGGACCGCACGCGCACGTCCTTGCCCGGCAAGTGCAACACGATGCCGCCACGCGGCATCTGCAGCTCACCATCGACATGCAGCTTCAACACGCTGCCGTCGCGCTGCAACGAATACGACAGCGCGCCAAACGGCGTCTGCAATCCACGAATTGCAATGCCTTCGCCTTGCAGCCAATCGCTTGGCACGCCGGCGGCAAGCACCAACGCATCGTCATCATCGACGTAGGCGAACATGTCCAGCACCGAGCGGATGAAATCCGACGCGACCCACGCATGCGGCAGATCGCCGAGGAAGAACGGCTTGCGCGGCGTACTCGACACCACTTCCGCCCATTGATTCCAGCCCTTCGGCTGCTGATGGTCGAAGAAGAATTTCACCGCATCGTTCGCGCGGTCGCGCCAGCCGAGGCGCACGAACGCGACGACGTTGCGCCACTCGTAAGGCGTGAAATCCTTCCACGCGCGCGCGCCTTTCGCCCGCGCATCGAACTCGTTCCAGTAGCGCCGCCACGTCGCCTGCAGCGCGGCTTGCGGAATGCCGTCGCTCAGGCCGAGCGCGAACCACATCGTGCTCGACGTCGGATCGAAGTCGCCGAGTTCCGCGCAGCCGGGCAAGTAATCGATGCCGTGCTGTTGCATCGCGCTTCGCAATGAAGCGAGCACGTCGCTGCGGAATGCATCGCGCGCCGCCGCCATCGCCTTCGCATCGTCCTGTTCGCCAAGCTGCCGCGCAATCCACGCCGCATCGATGTAGCCGCGCAGTGCCCACGCATCGTCCCAGTACGAATGCATCGGCTTGGCCGAATAGCCTTCGTGGCTGATGCTCACCGGCATCAGTCCGTAGAACGCGGGATTCTTGGCGCGATTTTCTTCCGTGCGTTCGGACAGGCGCAGCTTCTCCATGTACGCGAACGCGCCCTGCACGTGCGGCCACATTTCGCGCAAGAACGCCGTGTCGCCGGTGTAGCGCGCGTATTCGGCGATGGCGTGGATCAGCTCGCCGTGGCTGTCATTCTCCGGCACCGGGTCGGCGCCACGCGCATCGACGCAGCACGGCACCATGCCGTCCTTGAACTGGTACTGCACGTACCAGCGCAGGTAATCGCGCACGACGTCGGCGTGGCCGGTGCGCAGCAACGCTTCGGACATCATCGCGCCATCGCGAATCCAGCTGCGCGCATAGCTGCGCGTGCCGGGGCGCAGCATCGGCCCGTCGCGCGACAGCAGGATTTGCGCCTGTGCGCCGCGCAATGTGTCGGCGAATGCCTGCGCCTGCTCCGGCAGGTCCAACCGAACGACATCGAGTTTCCCGCGCCATTGCCGCGCAACCTGCGCCTGCGCAACCTCCGCATCGAAATTCCCTGGACGTTGCGCCTTGCCTTCCAGCGGCGCGAACCAATCCACTTCGCGCGACTGTCCTGGCTGCAAATGGATGTGATAGATCAGGCGGCTGGAATAAAGCCCCCGCCCTTCGTCGCCGAAGCTGCCGTTGGACACGGAATCCGGCACGTCCGCATGCATTGCGCGCTCGCCATTGACGACCACGTCGCCGCCCTGCACGCGCAGCAGGTTGATCGGCGCGATGCCGCCGGGCGTGTTGAGGAACTGCTGCGGCGGATTGACCTGGAACGGTTGCACCTGCAGCGCGAGCCGGTAATCGTGCGGTGCCTGCGTCGTGTTGGACAGCCGGTAACGCGCGACCAGTTGCGAATCTCCGCGCCGGCCTTGCGCGAACGCGCTGATGTCGAGCTTGAACGCCGCGTGCGTCCACTGCACCGCGGGAATCGGCAGGTATCCGTCCTGCAGGGATTGCGCCGTGCGCACGTCGGCCCACGTCACCTGCTTGCCATCGACCTGCACGCTCGGCGCGACGCTCGGCTGCGACTTGCCAAGTTCGATTTCACCGTCTTCGTTCATCAGGCCGGTGTCGCCGCCGCCGTCGACGCCGAGCAGCGTCCAGTAATTCTGCTCGCCACTGAAACTGCGCGGAAACGTGCCGCGCGGCGATTTTTTCGCCAACGCCTCCACCTGTTCGTTTGGCGTCGGCGGCAACGGTGGATCGTCCGTTGCCGGCAGCGGCGCAAAGGCAAGACGGTCGAGGCACACCGAACCTTTTTCGCCGCCGGCGACGTTCTTGTAGATCGTGAATTCCAGCTTCGCGCTGTGGTGCAGCACCGGATCGGGACCCGGCCCCCACGCCTTCGCGATTTGTCCCGAGCGATAGGTGGCGTCCTGCCAAGCCTTCGGGAAATCGAAATGCGGCGAATTGACCCACCACACGTTGTCGCCGGAATCGTCGATCAGCTTGAATTGCAGGTCGTTGCGCGGCGAATCGGCCTTCAGCGCGAACGAGAACGCGTAGTGCTGCGGATAATCCAGCGGCAAATCGCGCTGGATGCCGGCGAAACCGGACACGCCGTTGAAGTCGTAATCGAGGCAAAGCGCCTTGCCACCTTGCCCGTCATCGACGATGCGTATCGCAGCGCCGACCTGGTTCGACGCGACCACGCGCCAATGCGAAGCGTCGGAGAAATCGTCGAGCGGTCTGGTTCCCTGCGCATGCGTGGTGAACGGCAGCAGCAACGAGAGCAACAACCCGCGCATCGGCTTCATCCTTTCACGCTGCCGAGCAGCAGGCCCTGCAGGTAATGCCGCTGCAACAGCAGGAACAACAGCAACACCGGCAGCACCGTGACCACGGAACCGGCCATCATCAACTCGACGTCCATGATGTGCTCGCGCGACATCGCCGCCAGCGCCACCGGCAAGGTGTAGTGGTTGTCGCCGGTGAGAACGATCAGCGGCCACATGAAGTCGTTCCACGCGGACATGAAGCTGAAAATGGCCAGCGTCGCCAGCACCGGGCGCAGCATCGGCAGGATGATGGAGAAGAAGATGCGCCATTCGCCGGCGCCATCGATGCGCGCGGCTTCGAGCAGTTCGTCGGGAATCGAACGCGCGTACTGGCGGACGAGGAAGATGCCGAACACGGACGCGAGCGAGGGAACCACCACGCCCATCCAGGTATCGACCAGGTGCAACTGCTTCATCAGCAGGAACAACGGCAGCATCGCCACCTGCGCCGGAATCACCAAGGCGGCCAGCAGGCCCTGGAAAACCCGTTCGTGGCCGGCGAATTTCAGCTTGGCGAAGGCATAGCCGGCCAGCGTGTTGAACAGCAGCGAGCCGAGGGTGATGCCGCCCGCCACCAGCGCACTGTTGCCGAAATGCGTGGCCATCGCGTTGTGCGCGAACAGTTCGCGGTAGTTGCCGAAGGTCGCGCTCGCCGGCAACAGCGGCGGCGGGAAATGGCTGGCGCCGCCGCGCGGCATCAGCGACACCGAGACCATCCACAGCAACGGCGCGAGGCTGACGACGGCGAGCGCGAGCAGCGCGGCGTTGACCCACAGCGATTGCAGGGACGCGCGCTTCATCAGGTCCAGCCCTTGCGCTTGCCGAAGCGCAGCAGCAGCGAAGTCGAAGCGAGGATCACCACGAACAGCAGGAACGCCACCGCCGAGGCACGGCCGAGGTTCCACCAGGTGAAGCCTTCGTCGAACATGAAATACAGCACGCTGACCGTGCTCTGCAGCGGGTCGCCGCGGGTCATCACGTAAGGCTCGGCGAACAGCTGGAAATAACCGGACAGGGTGATGACCCCGACCACCAGCAATACCGGGCCGAGCATCGGCAAGGTGATGTGCACGAGCTGCTTCCAGCGCGACGCGCCGTCGATGCGCGCGGCTTCGTACAGGTCCTGCGGAATCGCCTGCAGGCCGGCGAGCAGGATGACCATGTTGTAGCCGAAGTTCTTCCATACCGCGAACAGGACGATGGTCGGCATCGCCCAGTGCACGCTGCCGAGCCAGTCGATCGGCGCGATGCCGGCATGGCCCAGCGCCCAGTTCACCAGCCCGTAGCGGGTGTGGAACAGATAGCGCCAGATCACCGCGACCGCGACCAGCGTCGTCACCACCGGCGCGAACAAGGCGGTGCGGAACCACGGCTTGAATTTCGCGAGCGGCGAATTGAGCAGCAGCGCCGCGCCAAGCGACACGCAGATCGACAATGGCACGCCAAGCAGCACGAAATACGTGGTATTCCACAGCGCCTTCCAGAACAGCGGCGTGCGCAGCAGGTCGAAATAATTGTGCAGGCCGGCGAAGCGCAGGTTGCGCAGGCTGCCTTCATTGAGGCTGGCCAGCGAGTACAGATCGAAATCGGTGAAGCTCAACGCGAGGCCTGCGAGCACCGGCAACACGAAGAACACGCCGATCACGATCAGCGCGGGCGCGGCGAACACCCAGCCGGCGAGGTTACGGCGCATCGGCCTGTCCTCCCTTGCCGCGTGCGACCAGCCAGCGGCGCTTTTCCAGCATGCCATCGACGTCCGCGTCCAGTTCGTGCACCGCATCGTCCTGCGATTCGCCGCCGCGCACCACGCGCTCGCTGACGAAACGCATCTGCTGCACGATGCGCTCCCACTCCAGCACCTTCGGCGTCGGCTTCACCCGTTCCAGTTGTTCGCCGAATGCGCGCGCATATTCGTCGCCTTGCAGTTGCGGCGCGGCCCACGCGCTGCGCCGCGGCGGCAGGTCGCCGAGCAAGGCGTGGAATTTCAGCTCGACGTCGGGCCGCGACAGGTATTCGACGAACTGCCAGGCGGCCTGTTTTTTCTTCGAAGTATTGAAGATGACGAGGCTTGCACCATAAGCAACGCCCACGCCGTAGCCGCGTGGCCCCGGCAGCGGCAACGTGCCCCACTGGTCCTTCAACGCCGCAGGCGCGCGATTGCGGAATTCACGCAAGTTCCATGGCCCGGACAGATAGAACGCGTAATAGCCATTGAAGAATTCGTCCCAGACGTTCGACACCTGCGTTTCCGACATCGGCGGCGCCCATCCCTGCGCGAACACGTTGGCATAGAACGCCAGTGCGGCACGGAAATCGGCGCTGTCGAAATTGCCGCGGGTATCGTCGTCCTTCAGCAACGGCGCGTCGCCTTGCAGACCGAGCGACAGCAGTTGATCGAACTCGTTGAGCGGCAGCAGGATCGCGTAGCGCTTCGGGCCGACATGCGCCTTGACCTTCGCCATCGCGTCGTTCCACTCGTCCCAGGTGCGGATCGGCAGCCTGACGCCGGCATCGCGCAGGATGTCCTTGCGATAGAACAGCAAACGCGTGTCGACGTACCACGGCACGCCGACGAGTTGGCCGTCAATGACGTTGGTGTCCCATATGCCGGGGAAGTAGTCGGCCGGCTTGACCACGCCCGATTCGTCGACGAGCGATTGCAACGGGGTCAGCGCATGCAGCGTGGAGAATTCCGCCAGCCAGGTGTTGCCGAGCTGGCACACGTCGGGCAGGCGGTTCGCGGCATACGCGGTCAACAGTTTTTCGTGCGCGGCGGTGGCCGGAATCTGCTGCACGTCGATGTGGATGTCCGGATGCTCGCGCTCGAAATCCTTGACCAGCACGCCGACCACTTCGGCTTCCTTGCCCTGCGCCCAGAACGAAACGGTCTGCGTGCCGTTGTCGCGCTTCGCGCATGCCGCGAGGACACAGCACAGCAGAAGCAAAGCCGCCAGGCCCCGGCCTGCACCGGGGCGACGCACGCAAGCAGAGACGGTGCCCGCCCGCTTCATCGGCTTATTTCGGCACCGCGTTGTTGCCGGCGGGCGTGGCATTGTCCTCGCGCTCGGCGGTGCCTGCGCGCGATTCGGCGGCGCCCAGCGCACGCGCGGCGGCGGCGCCCGGCTTCGGTTCCGGCATCACCGCATCGTCCGGCGCGAGCCAGCCGCCCTTGAAGCCCGCCTGCTCCAGGCCCTTGCGGATATGCGGGTTCTTCTTCATCACGTTCCAGACGAACTCGTTGCGGTAATTGGCGATCATCGTCAGGATCGGCCCCTGGTCGATGCCGATGTAGTCGCTCGACACCCAGCCCTGCCCCGGCACGATGCGGCCGGTCTTGAGCGGGATGTCGTAGTCGAAGCTGCGGTTGAACGCATCGAGGAAGCCGTAGCTGGAATACAGCCAGTCGCCATAGCGCGTGTACATCTCCTGCGTCGCCGCGATCACCGCGCTCGGCGCGAACGGCAGCGAAGCGATGGCGGCGGTGGGCGCAATCGTGCCGTCGTCGAAGTTGTCGCGCAGGCCGACCCCGCGCGCGGAGTAATGGCGGAACGCGCGCTGTTCGCCGCGATACTCCTGCAAGGTCTGCTGCGGGCCGTCGCTGGCGGTCAGGCCCCACACGTTCTCGCCGTAGTCCTTCCACTTCATCGGGTTGGCGATGGCGTATTCGCGCTGCGCCAGCACCGCGCGGCGCGAGTTGAGGAAGTAGTCGATGCCGTGCTCGCGCATGTAATCGTCCTGGATGTCGCGGAAGTCGATCCACACGTGCGAATACTGGTGGCCGAACATCGGCCCGAACGACAGATATTCCTGGCCCTGGTACACGCCCCAGACGTCGGCGTAGGTGCGCGTCCACACGTCCCAGGCTTCCGGCGGCAGCGGATGCGTGGGCGAACCGAGCGCGAGCACGTACAGCATCATGCCTTCGTTGTAGCCGACCCAGTCGTGCTTGATGAAGCCGCTTTCCGGGAACCAGCCCATCGATTCCAGCGGCTTGTTCTGCGACAGCCAGGCCCAGTCGACGCGCCGATAAAGCTGTTCGGCGATGCTGCGGATCTGTTTCTCGCGCGGCTCGTCGCGGTCGTAATAGCTCTGCGCGAACAGCACGCCCATCATCAGCATCGTGGTGTCGATGCTCGACAGCTCCACCCAGTTGTCGTAGCGGGTGCCATCCTGCATGTCGAGGAAGTGGTAGTAGAAGCCCTTGTAGCCGGCGCTGCCTTCGCGCTGCGGTCCCTGTTTCGCATCGAGGAAGAACTTCAGCGTGGTAAGCGTGCGATCCACCGCCTGGTCGCGGCTGATCCAGCCGTTCTCGACGCCGATCGGATACGCGGTCAGCGAAAACCCGACCGAGGCGATGCTGGCGAACGGCCGCGACGGATAGCGGTCCGGGGTCAGGCCGTTCTTCTCATTGGTGGTGTCCCAGAAGAACTGGAAGGTGCGCTTCTCGATGTCGTTGAACAGCGGCGGCAGTGGCGGCTTTTGCGCACCGGCCTCGGTGGCCACTTCCTCCGGCACCGCGGCTTCCTGCGGCTTGGCCTGTCGGGTGGCCGACGCTGCCGGCGCCGCGGCCGGGGTCGATGCGGGCGGCGCCTTGCCGCAGGCGCCAAGCGTGGCCAGCGCGACTCCCAGCCAAATTCCTGCGATGACCCGGCGCGTGCTCGAAATCGGAGCGTTCAAGACCAGCCTCTTGCGTGTTGCGTTGATGGCGTCCCCCGCCGCAGGGAGTTTACAACCGCGAAGGGGACAGCGCGCGCGCCGTCCCCTTCGTTGCATCGCCTGCAATGAGCGAGGTTCAGAAGCGCAGGCCGACTTCCAGCTTCAGCGTGCGCGTGTAGTAGGTGATGTTGCCGGTCTGGTTGTAGCTCACGTCGAAGTCCGGGTAGTTGTTGCTCAACAACACGTCGGTGAAGTTGTAGTCGTTGAACACGTTGAGCAGGTCGAGGCGGCCGTAGACCACGAAGTCGTTGCTGATGTGGAAATCCTTGGTCGCCTGCAGGTCGAGGTCGCGGAAACCGAAGTGGCCGAGGCCGAACACGCTGCCGCCGCCCTTGGGCGTGCCGGCCTTCGGCGTGAAATTCGGCTGGGTCGTCGGATCGTCCACCGGCAGGTTCCACTGGAAATCGTCCCACGGCGTCGGCGTGGCCAGGGTCAGCTTGGCGCCGAGGGTCACGCCCCACGGGATGTCGAGGGTACCGGTGGCGACGAGGCGATGCTTCGGCGCGGCGTTGGAAGTGATGAACGGATAATCGCCAATGGTCTCGCGGTCGAACGAGTAATGCTCGTTGATGTCGCGGTTCTGCATCGCGTGGGTGTAGGTGTAGGCGAAGGTCGCGCCCCAGCCGGATTCCTTGGTGTACGGCTTTTCCGCCGACAGCAGCAGTTGCGTGTTGCGGGTTTCGATGCCGTTGTTGCCGATGATCAGCGAACCGAAACCGGGCACGCCGTTGCCCCACGGCTGGCCGGCGGTGGGGGTCCCTTCCCAGAAGCCGCCGTCCGGATAGCGGTTGCCGAGGGTGAAGGCGAAGCCGTCCTTGCTGAGGACGCGGGTGATGGTCGCGTCGGTCAGCCAGGCACCGAACTGGTTGCTCATGCCGAGCGAGAACTGGTCCGAATACGGCACCTTGAGGTTGTTGTTGAGCACGTCGATTTCGCCGCCGTTGCCGGCCGCGACCAGCGCCTGCAGGTTCTGCAGTCCGTTGAGGTAGTTCGGGTCCCACGCCACGCACGGCGCGCCACCGTTCTGGCACAGGCCGGTGTCGGGATTCTGGAAATACACGGTGAACTGCGGCAACGCGGCCTTGGTCACTTCCAGTTGCAGGTAGTCGTACAGGTCGCGGTCGTAGGCGCGGCCGGCGCCGCCGTGGATGACGTGCTTCTCGTCGCCGCCGATGTCGTAGGAGAAGCCCAGGCGCGGCTGCCATTCGTCCGCATACGCCTTGCGGTTGTGGCCATTGCTGATGTAGTCGTCGACGTTGACGCCGCCGGCGGCCAGCGATTGCGCATAGGTCTGGCCATCCGGCGCGTTCGGATCCTGGCTGTTGAGCGCGTCGACCACGTTCTGCGGGGTGACGAAGTCGAGGTACGCCGGGTTCTTCTCCATGTCCCAGCGCACGCCGAGGTTCAGGGTCAGGTGTTCGTTCACCGCCCAGTCGTCCTGGATGTAGGCGCCGTACTGCTTGTCGCTGGTGGTCACTTCCGGCGACAAGGTGCCGAGGCCGCTGACGCCCTTGGTGAAGAACGCCTTCCACGGCGTGTCCGCGGTGCCGTCGGGGGTGACGTTGTAATAGAACTGCGGATTGACGTTGAGCGCATCGGCCGAGGTCAGGTCGACGTCCTTGTAGCTCACGCCCATCTTGATGGTGTGGTCGCCATGCCACTCGAAGCTGTTGAAGGTCAGGTTGTCCTGCACCGACCAGCCCTTCTGGCCCTTGTGCTGCGCCGACAGCGGGCTGGCACCGCCGATCGCCAGCTCCTGCGTGTCCTGCTGGTTCGGCACGGTATAGACGGAGCCGTTGCCGTAGGTCAGCGGCAGCGGGTTGTTGAACGAATCCTCGTGGGTGAACAGCAATTCGTTGAACCAGCGGTCGGCGCTGTGTTCCCAGCGCAGGTCGACCCGGCGGTCGTAGTTGTCGGTTTCGACGCCGGCCGAATGCGCGGTCGCGCCACCGACGTTGTCTTCCTGGTTTTCCTCGCGGTCCTGCGCGGACAGCTCGATGCGGTCGCTGTCGGTGATTTCCCAGTCGATCTTGCCGAAGTACAGGTCTTCCTTGAACGGCATCGTGGTGTTGCCCAATTGCGCCTGCGCATCGGGGGGCAGATACGCGCCGTAACCGGTGACGCCGCCATCGACCACCGCCGGCGTGTCGAAGCGCTTGCCTTCGTAGGTGACGAAGAAGTGCATCTTGTCCTTGATGATCGGGCCACCGAACGCGGCGCCGAATTCCTTGATCGGCTGCTGGTCGCCCTTGTCGCCGGCGGCCGCTTCGGCCGGCGTTTCCTCGCGCAGGTTGTTGTTGCTGTAGCGATAGAACGCTTCGCCGTGGAATTCGTTGGTGCCGGACTTGGTCACCGCGGTCACCGCTGCGCTCGACACCTGCGCGTACTCGGCCTTGTAGTTGCTGGTGATGACCTTGTATTCGCCGATCGCCAGTTGCGGGAACGGATTGCCCGCGCTGGCGTTCTGGCCGGCGACGCCGCCTTCCTTGACGTAGCTCTTCTGGCCGACGCCATCGATGTAGACATTGGTGCTGCTGGTGTTCTGCGCGCCGCCGCGCAGCGAGGTGTGGCCCTGGCCATCGTCGGTGAAGGCCATGCCCGGCACGGTGTCGGCGAATTCGAGGAAGTTGCGCGAGGCCTGCGGCAGGTTCTGGATCTGGTGCAGCGAGATGGTGTCGCCGACTTCGGAGGTCTTCACCTCGCGCAGCATCGGAGCGGAGACGTGTACTGTTTCAAGAGTGGTGGCATCGCCACCACTCTTCGCTGCAGCGAAGTTCAAAGTCGCGGTCGAAGCCACGCTCAACTGCACGGTCTGCGCCGCCTTCGGCTTCCACCCTGTATGTACCCGGCTGCAGGCCGATCACAGTGTAGTTGCCGTCGCTGGTGGTCGTGGTATGGCGCACGGCGCCCGTCTTGACATTCGTCGCGGTGACGTCGGTGCCGGCTTGCGCGCCGGCGACCTGGCCACGCAGGTTGGCGTTGGCCGACTGTGCGAACGCCGGCGCGGCACCGAGCAGCAGGCAGGCCGACAAGGCCATGCACAGTGCATGGCGCGAATGGATCTTGCGCGTCTTCTTCATGGCTCTCCCCTCCCGAGGGATGGCGGTGGTTGCTAGCGGAGCCGCGAATCCATGCGCGCAATCTGCACGCACATGAACGGCACGACACGGCGCGAACTCTACGCCTGCACTCGAAGAAAACAACCAATCACAAACCAATTACGCCTTTGGTCGAACGGCAACTCTCACGAACCCGATTCGGATGGCGCGAAAACTTCCATCGACAACGCATGAATGTCGCTCTGCATCATTTCGCCGAGCGCCGCGTACACCGCGCGATGCCGCGCCAGCGGCGGCTTGCCGGCGAACGCGGCGCTGACGATGACCACGTGGAAATGGCCGCGCCCGTCGCGTGCGCCGGCATGGCCGGCGTGCTTGTGGCTGTCGTCGCGCACGCGCAGTTCGAGCGGGTCGAACGCGGCGCGCAACGTCGCTTCGATCCGTTCGACACGGCTCACGGCAATGCCTTGCGGAACGGACGCACCTCGACCTGCGCGTACACGCCGGCGGCGACGAACGGATCAGCCTGCGCCCACGCTTTCGCCGCATCGAGCGAATCGAACTCGGCGATGATCACGCTGCCGCTGAAACCGGCCGGGCCCGGATCGACGTTGTCGATGTTCGGGCACGCGCCGGCGACCAGCAGGCGGCCTTCGTCGAGCAAGGCTTGCAGGCGGGCGATGTGCGCCGGGCGGTTGGCCTGGCGCCTGGGCAGGGAGTTTTCGGCGTCACGGGCTTCGATCACGTACCACATTCGGAATTTCCAGGATGAGCGACCCGTTCATTGTAGAACCGCGACGGCTGGACAGCGCCCCGCGCAGGCCGTAACCTAGGCGTCAATTCCTCCGGCCGGCAGCAGCGGCCCGCGCTGAAGCGGTCCGCCTGCGAAAGGCAAGACCGCCGCCCTCGGCCCGCCGGAACGACTCTTTACGCACCTCCCCTCGCCCGCATCGGGCGGCGTGACGCGTATGCACGAACGCAGTAACGGTAGCCACGGCCCGCGTGCCGGCTATCGAATCGCTACAGGCTGCATGGCACTCCACACGGTTCATCGATGAATTCCGAACCCGCGCAACAAGACGCGACCCCGACCAGCGAAGCAGTACCCCAGCCACAGCAGCAGGAAATGCCGCTGGCGCTGGTGCATGGCCAGCCGCTGCTGCAGATGCCGCAGGACCTGTACATCCCGCCGGATGCGCTGGAAGTGATCCTCGAAGCCTTCGAGGGCCCGCTCGACCTGTTGCTGTACCTGATCCGCCGGCAGAACCTCGACATCCTCGACATCCCGGTCGCGGAGATCACCAAGCAATACGTCGAATACATCAACGTGATGCAGGAGCTGCGCTTCGAACTGGCCGCCGAGTACCTGGTGATGGCGGCGATGCTGGCCGAGATCAAGTCGCGCATGCTGCTGCCGCGCCCGCCGAGCGAAGACGGCGAGGAAGGCGACCCGCGCGCCGAACTGGTCCGCCGCCTGCAGGAATACGAACGCTTCAAGCAGGCCGCCGAGGACATCGACGAACTGCCGCGCCAGGACCGCGACACCGCGCCGGTACAGGCGCACGTGCCTGACCGCGCCACGGTCAGGCTGCCGCCGCCGGTGGATTTGAAGGAAATGCTGTTGGCCCTGCACGACGTGCTCAAGCGCGCCGAGCTGTTCAGCGGCCACGCGATCAAGCGCGAAGCGCTGAGCGTGCGCCAGCGCATGGGCGACGTGCTGAGCCGGCTCGGCGATGGCCAGTTCCATCGTTTCGAAAACTTGTTCACCGTCGAGGAAGGTCGCCTCGGCGTGCTCGTCACCTTCCTCGCCATGCTCGAACTGGCCAAGGAGCAGTTGCTCGACATCGTCCAGGAAGCGCCCCTCGCCCCCATTTACGTCAAGTCGCTGGCCCTGAACAACACCAACGAACCGCTGGCCTTTTCGAGTGAATTCGACGAAGGCGAGTTCGACGGCACGGACGCGGCCAACGACGGCGTCTGACCGGCAATGCAGACCATCCTCTGGAACCCCATGGATCAATCGCTCATCAACCGCATCGTCGAAGCCGCATTGCTGGCCTCGAACCAGCCGCTGGCGCTGGCGCAATTGCTCGCGCTGTTCCCGGAAGACGCGCCGCCGCCCGCCGGCAGCGTGGAAAAGGCGCTGGAAGAACTCGCCGCCAACAGCGTCGAACGCGGCGTCGAACTGGTCGAGGTCGCTTCCGGCTTCCGCTTCCAGGTCAAGGCCGACGTGCACGAATGGGTGTCGCGCCTGTGGACCGAACGCAAGACCAAGTACACCCGCGCCACCCTGGAAACGCTGGCGTTGATCGCCTACAAGCAGCCGATCACCCGCGGCGAGATCGAACAGATCCGCGGCGTGGCGGTCAGCAGCAACATCATCCAGTCGCTGGAAGAGCGCGAGTGGATCCGCGTCGTCGGCCACCGCGACGTGCCCGGCAAGCCGGCGCTGTTCAGCACGACCCGGAACTTCCTCGACTACTTCGGCCTGAAGTCGCTCGACCAGTTGCCTCCGCTGTCCGAACTCAAGGACATCGGCGAATTGGAACCGCAGCTTCCGTTCGAGGACGCGCCAACGCCCGCCGGCCTGCCGCCGGAAGCAGAAACGAACCACGAAGAACGCGTCGACGACGAGGCCAACGATGCCTCCGCCGACGATGAAAACACACCCCACGAAGATGACGCCGCGCAAGCCACGTCGGAACAGGAAGAAGAATGAACGCTACACCCCGCAACAAACTGTCGCTCAAGCGCGACACCACCGACGCCGCCGAAACCAAGCTCGAAGAACGCCTGCACAAGGTGCTCGCGCAGGCCGGCCTCGGCTCGCGCCGCGCGCTGGAGCAGCGCATCGGCGACGGCCTGGTCAAGGTCAACGGCGAAACCGCGACGGTCGGCATGTCAGTCAAGGCCGGCGACAAGATCGAGCTCGACGGCAAGACCTTCGTCGCCAGCGCGCTGAGCGAACCGGCGCGCGTGCTGATGTACAACAAGCCCGAAGGCGAAGTGACTACGCGCGAGGACCCGGAAGGCCGACCGACCGTGTTCGAAGCGCTGCCGTCGTTGAAGGGCGCGCGCTGGATTTCGATCGGCCGCCTCGACATCAACACCACCGGCCTGCTGCTGCTCACCACCGACGGCGAACTGGCCAACGCGCTGATGCACCCGAGTTTCGAGGTCGAACGCGAATACGTGGTGCGCGTGCGCGCGCCGGAAGGTGCGACCGAAGTGCCGGAGAACATCGTTGATCGTTTGCGCCGCGGCATCGCGCTCGACGACGGCCCGGCCAAGTTCGACGAAATCGAACGCATCGGCGGCAACGAAACCACCCAGTCGCACGAATGGTTCCGCGTCGTCGTGAAGGAAGGCCGCAACCGCGAAGTGCGCCGCCTGTGGGAATCGCAGGGCTGCCAGGTCAGCCGCCTCAAGCGCGTGCGTTACGGCGACATCACCCTGCCGCAGCCGCTGCTGCGCGGGCAGTCGCAGGAATTGCCGGAAGAAAGAGTCGAAGCGCTGCGCAAGAAGCTCGGCCTCGAAGACGGCGCGCCAGCCGCGTTGACGCTGCAGCCGGTGATCGGCCAGCGCAAGGCGGCGAAGACCGCCGTGCACGTCGGCAAGGGCCGCGGTGGCCAGGCTTACGTCAACGGCCACAACACCGCCGACGAAGGCCGCGAACTGCGCCGCTTCGACAATTTCCGCGAAGACCGCGGCCGTGGCCGCGGCGGCAAGAAACCGCACGGCGGCTTGACCGTCAGCGGCGAAGCGGCGGCGAAGCAATCGCAAAAGCCGTTCAAGCAACGCACCCAGAAAGGCCCGAAGCCGCTGCCCGATGGCAACCCGGCGGCGTTCCGCACCTGGTACGTGCCCGATGGCGTCGAAACCGGTCCGAGCGGCCACCGCAACGCCGGTCCCGGTGCGAAGAAGCCGTGGGACAACAAGCCCGCAGGGGCGCGTCCGCCGCGCGGCGGCGGCGCCAATGCCGGTGGCAACAACCGTTTCGGCAACGAAGGCGGTTTCAACGCCGAACGCGGCCCGCGTCCGCAAGGCGCAGGTGCCGGCAAGCCGCAGCGCGCGGCCAAGCCCTATGGTCACCCGGGCAGCGCGCCGAGCTTCCCGTCCGACCACGCCAACCCCGGCAGCCACAATCCTTACGGCCAGCCACGCGCACCGCGCCCGCAAGGCGCGCGTCCGGGCGGCGGCAAACCGAACTTCGCCGGCAAGCCCGGCGGTGGCGGCTTCAACAACAACGGCCCGCGTCCGGCCGGCAATCGCCCGCAGGGACGCGGCGGCAATCGTGGCGGCGGCCCGCGCGGCGGCAACCACGCCTGATCGATCCGAACGGTGGGCCATCAATGGCCCACTTTGAATTTGCAAAGAAAGCCGAAACACCATGTCCGCAGCCTACGGTCACGAAACCGTCCTTTCCGTCCACCACTGGACCGAGGACTACTTCAGCTTCACCACCACGCGCAGCGAGGCGTTCCGCTTCGACAACGGCCAGTTCGTGATGATTGGCCTGGAAACCGAAAGCCGTCCGCTGCTGCGCGCCTACTCCATCGCCAGCGCGAACTGGGAAGAACAACTGCACTTCTTCAGCATCAAGGTGCAGAACGGCCCGCTGACCTCGAAGCTGCAACACCTCGAGCCCGGCGACAAGGTGCTGGTCGGCAAGAAGCCCACCGGCACCCTGCTGATCCATGACTTGAAGCCCGGCAAGCACCTGTACCTGCTCGCGACCGGCACCGGCCTGGCGCCGTGGCTTTCGGTCATCAAGGACCCGGAAACCTACGAGCGTTTCGACAGGATCATCCTCACCCACGGCGTGCGCCACGAACGCGACCTGTGCTACCGCGACTACTTCGAGCACGAACTGCCGCAACACGAGTTCCTCGGCGAAATGGTGCGCGACAAGTTGCTGTATTACCCGGCGGTGACGCGCGATGCGTTCAAGAACCACGGCCGCCTGACCACGCTGCTGCAAAGCGGCGAAATGCAGCGCACGCTCGGCCTGCCACCGCTGGACCCGGAAACCGACCGCGCGATGATCTGCGGCAGCCCGCAGATGCTCGCCGACCTGCGCGGCATCCTCGATGCGCGCGGCTTCGGGGTCTCGCCGCGCATCGGCACGCCCGGCGATTACGTGTTCGAGCGCGCCTTCGTCGAGAAGTGATTGCCAAGGGACTTGCTTCGCAAGTCCCTTTATTTCCGCATCACGCCAGTGCTTTCTCGATGTCCGCGCGCAAGGCTTCGGGCGTGGTCAGCGGCGCGTAGCGATCGATCACCTGGCCGTCGCGGCCGATCAGGAACTTGCTGAAGTTCCACTTGATGCCGCTGCCGAGCACGCCGCCCTTCTGCGTCTTGAGCCACTGGTACAACGGATGCGCGCCGTCGCCATTGACCTCGATCTTGGCGAACATCGGAAAGGTCACGTCGTAATTGAGCGAACAGAAACTCTTGATCTGCGCCTCCTCGCCCGGCTCCTGATGACCGAACTGGTCGCACGGGAAGCCGAGCACGACCAGGCCCTTGTCCTTGTAGTCGCGCCACAAGGCTTCCAGCCCTTCGTACTGCGGGGTGAACCCGCACTTGCTGGCGACGTTGACCACCAGCACCGCCTTGCCGGCGTATTGCGCCAGTGGTTGCTCGTTGCCGTCGATGTCCTTCGCGTTGAAGTCGTGAAGCGTGGCCATGGTCGAATCTCTATCAGTTCGTCGGGAATGGAACCGCGTCACCGCGGTGCAATGTAACCGCCCGGCACGCCGCGCGGCGACAGCACGAGCTGCCACAGTTGCGAGTGGCGGCTGCGGAAGGTGGCCATCGAGGCCCCCAGGTAGAAGCGCCACATGCGGCGGAAGCGTTCGTCGTAGCGCGCGTCGAGCCCGATTCCATCAGGAGCCGCCCATGCCGCTTCGACGTTGGCGCGCCACGCTTGCAGGGTCTTGTCGTAATCGGTGCCGAAGTTGTGCCAGTCCTCGATCACGAAGCGGCCTTCGCTGGCCTGCGCGATCTGCAGCGCGGACGGCAGCATCGAGTTCGGGAAGATGTATTTGCCGATCCACGGATCGGTGCGGTTGGCCGAGACGTTGGTCGCGATCGTGTGCAGCAGGAACAGGCCGTCGTCCGGCAGGCAACGGCGCGCCACGTCGAAATAGGTGCGGTAGTTCTTGACCCCGACGTGCTCGAACATGCCGATGGAAAACACCGCGTCGAAACGCTCGTCGAGGTCGCGGTAATCCTGCAGGCGGATTTCCACCGGCAAGCCCTTGCACAATTCGCGTGCGAACTCGGCCTGCTCCTTCGAGATGGTCACGCCGACGCCGCGCACGCCGTAGCGCTCGGCGGCGTATTTCAGCGCTTCGCCCCAGCCGCAGCCGATGTCGAGCACGCGCATGCCGGGCTTGAGTTGCAGCTTGCGGCAGATCAGGTCGAGCTTGGCTTCCTGCGCAGCGTCGAGGTCGTCGTCGTCGCGCCAGTAGCCACAGCTGTACACGAGGCGCTGGCCGAGCATCGCCGCGTACAGGTCGTTGCCGAGATCGTAGTGGCGCTCGCCGACTTCGCGGCTGCGCGTTTTCGTCTGCGGATTGAACAGTTTGGCGAACAGCGCATCGCGCATTTCGCCGAGACCGTGCACTTTCTCGTCGAGGCGCGCGAGGATCAGCTTGCACAGCAAGCCGTCGAGCGATGCGGCGTCCCACCAGCCGTCCATGTAGCTTTCGCCGAGGCCCAGCGAACCTTGCGCGAGCAGGCGCGCGTACAGACGCGCATCGTGCACCTGCATATCCGTTGGACGCGAACCGCCGATGGCGACGTCGGCTTCCCGCAACAGGGCTTCAACGCGTTGCCGATACCGATCGTTTGCCATCGTTCCCCTCAATCCGCGAACAGCGCCGCGTAACCCGGCGCGATGTAGGGACGCACCACCGCGATCGGCACGTCGATGTTGCGGGTACCATCGGAATACGGTCCGACCTGGTACGGCGCAAAGATGAAACGCAGCGCCCTGACCTGCCCGGAGGCATCCAGCAGCGGCATGAACTGGCGGAAATTCTCCGCTTTCGGTTCGGTGCCATCGTCGATCATCTTGTCGATGTCGCGCAGCCAGTCCGCACGGCCGGCGTCATCGACGTCGTCGGCCCGCACCGAGGCCTGCGTGTGCAGTTGCTCGCGCACGTTGTCGCTGATCACGGCCCAGCCCTGTGCCGACAGGATCAGCGCCTCCACCGTGAGCCTGCGGTTCTGCTGCGGCGACCACACGAAGTTCTGCAGCAGCGGACTGCCGTGCGCGCCGCCGGTGTACAGCGTGCCATTGGCGCTGACGACGATGAACTTCGGCGTGTCCAGCGTCTTGGCGAATTGCAGCGACAGTTCGTAGGGCGCGCTCGGTTTCGCATCGCCGAGTGCGTTCAAGGCCGCGTCCAGCTGCGCGCGCTGCGCCTGCGCGTACGTGGCGATCGCCTGCTGCAGTTGCGGATACTGTTCCAGCCCCTGCGGATAGCTGATGCCGATGACGCGGCGCGCATCGGAACTTATTTCATCGTGCAGCGGTGCCACGGCGCTGGCCGCGGCCAGCATGCCCGCCGTCGCCGGTGCGGCGATGGAAGCGGTGGGCGCCGCGTCCGGCGCAGGCGCTTCCGGCTTGCACGCGACCAAGGCGGTGCCGATGGCCGCGAGCAGGACGATCTTCTCGATGGAGCGATGGGACGACATGGCGATTCCCTTGCACATGCGATGAAGCGGAAATGGGGCCGCCAACCTTTCAGTCGAGCAAATCCCGGTACTCGGGGTGGCGCTGGATGTACGCCGCCGCATACGAGCACGGCGCGGATACCTTCAAATCATTGGCACGCGCGTAATCCAGCGCGAACTTGACCAGCGCGGCGGCGATGCCGCGGCCGCCGATGGCCTCGGGTACGCCGGTGTGTTCGATCACCAGCTTGCCGTGGCGCATGCGGTAGACCAGTTCGGCCTCGACGCCGTCGACTTCGACGAAGAAACGCCCCTGCCCGGGGACATGCTGGATGGCGTAATCAGACATGGCGATTCCGTGACCGTGATGTACGCACACATTGTGCACCGATGCGGGCCGCTGCGACAGATGTGGACGCGCTGCGTCACCTTTGCCCATCCGCACCAGCGACGCCGCGCCGCCACGGCAGCCGCGGCGGTTGGCACGTAACCTGCATTGCAATTCGTACAGGGGAATGTCCGCAGGGGAGAACGCATGGGCACGAACGACAGCAACGGCTCCGCACCGATCGGCAGCGATTTCAGCCTGCTCGAAGGCCTGTTCCAACTGGCCGTCGCCGGCCAGACCGACGGCCGCATCTACCAGCGCCTCGACAGCGTCGTCTACGACCGCCTGCTGTCGCAGTACGCGCAGGACGACGCGGCGTAAGCACGCTTTCCCCGGCGCGCGCGGCCTGGCATCGGCGGCGCGCGCCCTTTTTACAACAGGCCGCCGAAGTTCGGATGCAGCAGTTGCTGCAGGAAGAACCCGGCCACGCGCGGCTGCATGCACAGCATGAACATCACCCCGTAGGCGGCGCCGGCCAGGTGCGCGCCGTGGTTGATGCGGTCGCCGCCGCGCTTGTCCATCCACACGCTGTAGGCGACGTAGCCGATGGCGTACAGGAACGCCGGCAACGGCAGGAAGAACACGAAGATCAGCGACCACGGCTGCAGCAGGATGTAGGCGAACACCACCGCCTCCACCGCACCGGACGCGCCGAGGCTGAAGTAGTTCGGGTTCTTCTGGTTCCTGAAATAGCTCGGCAGGATCGATATCACCAGCGCCGACAGGTAGAACAGCGGGAACGTCCACACGCTGCCGCTGATCGCGGCCATCGCCGGCTCGATGCCGCGGCCGAAGAAGAACAGCGTGAGCATGTTGAACAACAGGTGGCTCGGCTCCGCGTGCAGGAAGCCGTAGCCGAGCAAGCGGTCGTACTGGTGGTTGCGGCTGATCGCCGGCGGCCACAGCACCAGCCGGTCGGCGAGCTTGCGGTTGTTGAACGCCGCCCACGACAGCGCGACGGTGACGGCAATGAACAGCAAGGTGAAAGGATAGGCGAAGGTCATCGGGTACCGGACGAAAGTTTTGTGACGCGAAGCTGCGCAAGCCTAACCGATTCGGCAAGAATAAGCGCTCCATCGCCGCCACTGCCACCCATGCCATGCGCTCGCATCTGACCTGCACGCTCGCCCTGCTCGCCACCTGCCTGCCGTTGGCGCAGCCCGTCCATGCGGCGGACCTGAGGACCAGGGCCGAACAGACCGGCTTCGTCGAAACCGGTCGCTACGACGAAACCGTGCGCCTGTGCGAAGCCTTCGCCCGCGCCTATCCGCGCACCGTGCGCTGCTTCGACTTCGGCACCACGCCGGAAGGCCAGCCGATGAAGGTGCTGGCGATTTCGCGCACCGGCGCGCTCGACGCGCAAGCCGCGAAGGCGAAGAACATCCCGGTGGTGCTGGTGCAAGGCGGCATCCACGCCGGCGAGATCGACGGCAAGGACGCCGGCTTCTGGCTGCTGCGGCGCATGCTCGAACAGGCCGACCCGAGCGTGGGATCGCTGGACAAGCTGGTGTGGCTGTTCGTGCCGGTGTTCAACGTCGATGGCCACGAGCGTTTCGGGCCATGGAATCGCCCCAACCAGCGCGGGCCGAAGCAAATGGGCTGGCGCACCACCGCGCAGGACATCAACCTCAACCGCGACTACATCAAGGCCGACGCGCCGGAGATGCAGGCGATGCTGAAGCTCGTCGATCAGTGGGACCCGCTGATGGAAGTCGACCTGCACGTCACCGACGGTGCCAAGTTCGAGCAAGGCGGCAGCTTCACCGGCGAACCGGTCGTGGCGGGCGACACGGAACTGGCCAAGGTCGGCCGCAAGTTCCGCCAGAACGTGATCGACGACATGAACAAGCACGGCGACCTGATGTTGCCGTTCTATCCGAGCTTCGTCGAATACGACAATCCGCAGTCCGGCTTCGAGGACGTGGTGTTCCCGCCGCGCTACTCCAACGGCTATTTCCCGATGCGCAACCGCTTCGGCTGGCTGCTGGAAACGCATTCGTGGAAGGACTACAAGACCCGCGTGCGCTACACCTACGACTGCCTCGCCTCGGTGCTGCAACAGGTCGCGCGCAACGGCGCGAAGTGGCGCCAGCTCGAACTCGACGCCGACGCGCGCGCCGCGCAACTGGCCGGCCAGCCGGTCGACCTGGCGTGGAAGGCCAGCGACAAGTCGCACACCATCGACTTCAAGGGCTACGCCTACACGCGTACACCCTCCGACATCTCCGGCGCGCCGATGACCGCGTACGACGAGAACAAGCCGCAGAAATGGAAAGTGCCGCTGCGCGACGACCTGCAGCCCAGCCTCACCGTCACCGCGCCGCAAGGCGGCTACATCGTGCCGGCGGCGTGGGCGGCGCAAGTCGCGGCCAAACTAGACCTGCAGGGCATCGCGTACACGCGCATCGGCGCAAAGGCCAGTGCGGCGATCGAACAATTCCGCGTCGAGGATTTCAGTTTCTCGCCGCAGAGTTTCGAGGGCCATCAACAGTTGGCGAAGATCGGCGGAGATTGGAAGTCGGCCAGCGCGGACATCCCGGCCGGTTCGCTGTTCGTGCCGATCGCGCAGGCGAAAGCGCGCTTGGTGATGTCGATCCTCGAACCGCAGGCGCCGGATTCGCTGCTGCAATGGGGCGTGTTCAACAACGTCTTCGAGCGCAAGGAATACATGGAGGCCTACGTCGCCGAACAAGTGGCGCGCGACATGCTGGCGAAAGACCCGCAGCTCAAGGCGCAGTTCGAGCAGCGGCTCGAGGACGATCCGGAATTCGCCGCCAATCCGCGCGCGCGCCTGGATTTCTTCGCCCGCCGCAACAGCGACTGGGACACGCGGTACGCGTTGTATCCGGTCTATCGCAGCGGCGAAGTGCTGAAGTGAGACGTGGCATTGGCTTCTCCCTCCGGGAGAGGGCAATTCACTTCCCGTACTTCCAGTAACGCTTCTTGCCCTCGGCCATCAACTGCACCGCTTCGGCGATGCGCCTGGCGCGCGTCTCCTCGCGCTTGGCCTCGACGATCCACTCGACGTACTCGCGCCTGCAACTCGGCGAAAACGCCTCGAACGTCGCCCGCGCCGGCTTGCTCTTCTTCAGCGCGGCGAGCAGGTCGGCCGGTGTTTCCAATCCCGGTTTCGGCGCGGCCTTTTTCGGCACGCGCGGCTTGGCTGCGCCGGAGGCGATCAGCGCCGCGGCATGCTTCAAGTCGGCGAGCATGTCCTTCTTCGCAGGCAAATCCCCGACCGCCTCCATCTTGCCGTAGCTGCCCATGCCCTCGCGCGGCGCGCCGGCGAACACCTGCGCATGGTTCCAGAAGCCGAAGCTGACGTGTTGCTTGAACGCGGCCATGTTGCACAACGGCCGGCCATCGAGCTCGAAGAACGGCATGCTCCACTTGATCGTCTCCGTCGCTTGCGGCAGCGCCGCGTGTACCCGCGCACGCAATTCGAGCAGCAATGGCCGGGCGAACTCGGCGCTGTTCGCGATGTAGGCATCGACGCGTTCGTCCGTATTCGACATGGCGGCATTCACCCGGCGGGAACGCGGATACTTTAACCTTGATGCATCCCCCATGCGATCCAACAAGGAAGACGATGCGCAAACACGTGCTCTGGATGGCGGTGCTGCTGGTCGCCGCACTGACGTGGTTCAACAAGCATCATGCGGGTGCGCCATCGGCAGGCGGAACCGTGCAGACCGCTGCCGCGGCGCCAGCCAATCCGCTCGAAGTGCCGCCGCCGCTGCAAGCCGCGACGGCGCCGAACGACACCTCCCTGCCCGCGTTCCTGCCACCGGAAGCGCGCACCACGCTGGACCTGATCGCGCGCGGCGGGCCGTTCCCGCACCGGCAGGACGGCGTGGTGTTCCAGAACCGCGAGCATCGCCTGCCATCCGCAGCGCAAGGCTATTACCACGAATACACCGTGGACACGCCCGGCGCGCACGACCGCGGCACGCGCCGCATCATCACCGGCGGCACGCCGCCGCGCGCGTACTGGTACACCGACGACCACTACCAAACCTTCCGCCCCATTCCCGCCAAAGCGGGCGACCCGAACGGAGCCGCGCCATGACCGACCACGATTTCGGCCTGGCCGACAGCCATCGCGCCAACATCCTGTTCGTCGAACATGACGACCTGGCCGCACTGGCCTATGCCTCGCGCGATGCCGGCCTGCACACCGCGCTGGTCGACCTGAAAGACTGCCGCGACAAGCCGGCCTTGCTGTCGCGCATCGCCGCATCGCTGCAATTCCCCGCCGATTCCGCGCCCAACTGGGACGCGGCAAGCGACCGCCTGCGCGACCTGTCGTGGTTGCAGGCGCATGGCTACGTGCTGCTGTTCGATGCCGCCGCGGACTTGCGCGACGCCGACCACGACAGCTTCGACACGCTGCTGTCGATCCTTGATGAAGCGCGCGCGTTCTGGGCGTCGGCCGACGTGCCGTTCTGGGCCTTCCTCGCCCTGCCCGGCGGCGAATTCGACGAGGGCTGAGTGCGCACATGCCGTGAGACAATGCGGCATGGACACTTTTTCCGAACTGCCGCTCTCGCCGGCGCTGCAACAAGGCGTGCACGCCGCCGGCTACGCGACGCCCACCGAAATCCAGGCGCAAAGCCTGCCCGCGATCCTCGCCGGCCGCGATGTCATCGCCCATGCGCCGACCGGCAGCGGCAAGACCGCCGCGTTCGCGCTCGGCCTGCTGCACAGGCTCGACCCGTCGCTGCTGCGTGCACAGGCCCTGGTGCTGTGCCCGACGCGCGAGCTCGCCGATCAGGTCGCGCGCCAGATCCGCAAGCTCGCCGTCGCCATTCCGAACCTGAAAGTCTCGCTGTTCTGCGGCGGCACGCCGCTGGCGCCGCAACTCGCCTCGCTGGAAGCGCACGACCCGCAAGTCGTGGTCGGCACGCCCGGCCGGGTGCAGGAACTGCTGCGCAAGAAGGTGCTGCATCTCGGTGGCGTGCGCGTGCTGGTGCTCGACGAGGCCGACCGCATGCTCGACATGGGTTTCGAGGAAGCGATCGATGAAATCGT
Organism: Lysobacterales bacterium; assembly: GCA_015655355.1. Classification (GTDB taxonomy): domain Bacteria; phylum Pseudomonadota; class Gammaproteobacteria; order Xanthomonadales; family Xanthomonadaceae; genus Pseudoxanthomonas_A. The sequence goes on along the minus strand of JAATFG010000005.1, from coordinate 11,646 downwards.
GAAGAAAACCCCGCAGAACCGGCAAAGCCTGCTGTTCTCGGCGACCTATCCCGACGAAATCCGTGCCATCGCGCAAACGATGTTGCGCGATGCGCTGGAAGTCGGCGTCGCCGGTGCGGCGCATAAGCCGGACATCGAGCAGCGTTTCTTTGAGGTCGAACCGGCGCGCAAGCAGCCGGCGCTGGCCGCGCTGCTCGGCGGATTCGGCGACGATTCGGCGGTGGTGTTCTGCAACACGCGCAAGGACGTGGACGAAGTCGCCGATTCGCTGCGCCATTACGGGTTCTCCGCGCTGGCGCTGCACGGCGAGATGGAACAGCGCGACCGCGACGAAGTACTGGTGCGTTTCGCCAACCGCAGTTGCAACGTGCTGGTCGCCAGCGACGTGGCCGCGCGCGGATTGGACATCGAGGATCTGGGCATCGTGGTGAACTACGAATTGCCGTCCGATGCCGACACCTTCCAGCATCGCGTCGGCCGCACCGCGCGCGCCGGCAAGAGCGGCATCGCCATCAGCCTTGCGAGTGCGCGCGAATTGCCGCGTGCGCAGCGCATCGAGGAACTGCTCGGTACGCCGATTCAATGGTTGCGCGCGCCCGCCGCTGCGCCGAAAGCCGGCAGCGCGCCGCCCGCGCCGATGGCCACGCTGCGCATCGACGCCGGCAAGACCGACAAGCTGCGCCCCGGCGACGTGCTCGGCGCGCTGACCGGCGATGCCGGCTTGAACGCGAAGGACATCGGCAAGATCGCCATCTTCGCCACGCGCAGCTACGTCGCCATCGAGCGCAAGCAGGCGAACAATGCGCTGAAGCGCTTGCAGGAAGGCAAGATCAAGGGCCGCAAGTTCCGGGTTTCCAAGCTCTGAATTTTTCCTTGCAGCCACAAAAAACGCCGCGATTTCTCGCGGCGTTTTCGTATCAACCTGGGAAGGCTGAAATTACAGCGGCTGCACCTGGTCGGCCTGCATGCCCTTCTGGCCCTGCACGGCGACGAAGGTGACCTGCTGGCCTTCCTTCAGCGACTTGAAGCCATTGCCCTGGATCGAGCGGAAGTGCACGAACAGGTCGGGGCCATTGGCCGGGGTGATGAAGCCAAAGCCCTTGGCATCGTTGAACCACTTGACGGTACCGGTCTGACGGTCGGACATCTTTCTAACTCCTGAAACGGATGAAAAGTAGCACCGGCACGGGACATCCGTGGCCGGGACTGGGGTTTGCAGGCTTGGTAACGCGGAAAGATGAAGCCGAACGGCACGCCAATGACAGCGCGGCCAGCGCATCAGGCCCATTGAACCGGGGCCCACGCAAAACACAGTGCGCGCACAATACGCATGTTCGGGCGAAAAAGCGACTGTTTTGTGCACTTCGTTCAGTTTCGCCGCCACAACGGCACTGGACAGCCAGGAATCCCGGGGATTTCCGCCCGTCGCCTAGAATGGCGCGATGAATCCGCACCACGACCTGCCGGCCTTCGACCTGATCGTCCTCGGCGCCGGCGCGGCCGGGCTGATGGCGGCTCTGACCGCCGGCCAGCGCGGCCGGCGCGTGCTCGTCCTCGAGCGCGCCAACAAGCCCGGCAAGAAGATCCTGATGTCCGGCGGCGGGCGCTGCAATTTCACCAACACCGGCACCACGCCGGCCAATTACACCGGCGCCAATCCGCATTTCTGCAAGTCGGCGCTGGCGCGCTACACCCCGCAGCATTTCATCGAACTGGTCGAACGCCACGGCATCGCCTACCACGAAAAGGAACTCGGCCAACTGTTCTGCGACGATTCCAGCAAGCAGATCCTGCAAATGCTACTGGACGAATGCGAATGGGCGGACGTCGTCCTCCGCACCCACTGCGACACCGTGCGCGTCGAACACGACGGACACGGCTTCGTCGTGCACACCAACCAGGGCCGGTTTTCCGCGCCGAAACTGCTGGTCGCCAGCGGCGGCCTGTCGATTCCCTCGCTCGGCGGCAGCGGCTTCGGCTACGAACTAGCCAAACAGTTCGGCCACACCGTGCTGCCGCTGTGCGCCGGGCTGGTACCGCTGACCTTGAGCGGCAAGCACCTCGAACGGCTGCACGATTTGAGCGGGCTTTCCTTCAACGTCGAAGCGCGCTGCAACGGCAAGTCGTTCCGCAACTTCGCCCTGCTCACCCATCGCGGCATCAGCGGGCCGGCGATTTTGCAGATATCGTCGTACTGGCAACCGGGCGACGACCTGCGCCTGGACCTGCTGCCGGGAACCAATGCACTGGATTGGCTGCGCGAACAACAAAAGGCGCGACCGAACAACGAACTGAAGAACGTGCTGTCTGCCGTGCTGCCCTCGCGCTTCGCCCAGCGCCTGTGCGAAGTGTGGCTGCATGCGTCCGACCAAGCCGCGAAACCGATCAAGCAGTTCAACGAACCGCAATTGCGCGGAATCGCCGAAACCCTGGCGGACTTCCCGCTCGTCGCCAGCGGCAGCGAAGGCTATCGCACCGCCGAAGTCACGCTCGGCGGCGTGGACACGAACGAGATTTCGTCATCGACGCTGGAATCGAACAAGGTCGCCGGCTTGCATTTCGCCGGCGAAGTGCTGGACGTGACCGGCTGGCTCGGCGGCTACAACTTCCAGTGGGCGTGGGCCAGCGGCCACGCGGTCGGCATGGCGGCGTGATGCCGCGCCCCGTCGCATCACAATGACTTGAGCGCTTCCGCCGCCAGCGTGAAGGAATGCTTGCGCGCCTCGTGGTCCCAGATGTTGGCGACGAGCATGATTTCGTCCGGCTGCTGGCGCGCGATGAAATCGCCGATGCCGCGCTTCAGCGATTCGGCACTGCCGACCACGCTGCACGCCAGCGCCTGTTCGACGCCGAGTTTTTCGTGCGGCTGCCAGAAGCTTTCGATGTCGTCGATCGGCGGCGGGATCAGCCCCGGCTGGCCGCGGCGCAAATTCACGAACGCTTGCTGCGCGGTGGTCATCAGGCGCTTGCCTTCGGCATCGGTGTCGGCGCCAAACACGTTGAGCGCGAGCATCGCGTGCGGCTTGCCGAGGTATTGCGAGGGCTGGAAACGGTCGCGGTAAACACGGATCGCCTGCTCCATCGCATCCGGCGCGAAGTGCGAGGCGAACGCATACGGCAAGCCGAGCGCGGCGGCGAGTTGGGCACCGAACAGGCTGGAGCCGAGAATCCACACCGGCACGTCCAGGCCCGCGCCCGGCACCGCGCGCACCAACTGGTTCGGCTGCGCCGGCTGGAAGTAATGCAGCACTTCCTGCACGTCGCGCGGGAATTCGTCGGCGCCATCGAAATAGCGGCGCAACGCGCGCGCGGTCGGCTGGTCGGTGCCCGGCGCGCGGCCAAGACCGAGATCGATGCGGCCCGGATACAACGCTTCCAGCGTGCCGAATTGCTCGGCCACCTGCAGCGGCGAATGGTTCGGCAACATCACCCCGCCGGAACCGACGCGGATGGTCTTGGTGCCACCGGCGATGTGGTCGATCAACACTGCCGTCGCCGAGCTGCCGATGCCGGCCATGTTGTGGTGCTCGGCCAGCCAGTAGCGGGTGAAGCCGAGGCTTTCGACGTGCCGCGCCAGATCCAGCGAATTGGCGAACGCCTGCGTAACCGTGCTGCCCTCGCACACCGGGCACAGGTCGAGTATCGAATAGGGAATCATGCGACGCATGATCGAATCATTGCCGCGGCAACGCCAGTGCCCACGACGGAAATCAGAATTTCAGGCGAGGTTTCAGCGCGCATCCACCAACGGATTCAGTTCAGCATCCAGCGCGACGCGCCCGTCGAACACGAAGCAACGGCCCTCGTAGCCGAAGCCGCCAACCTGCCCGAAATAGCCGAGGATGCCGCCATCCAGTTGCAGCACGTTGTCCATGTTCGCGTCGTTGCGCATCCACAGCGCGGCCTTCTCGCAGCGGATGCCGCCGGTGCAGAAGCTCACCACGGTCGCATCCGTCCACTTGTCCTTGCGCGCCAGCACTTCGCCCTGCAATTCGGTGAACTTGGCGATCGGCAGCACTTCGGCGTTCGCGAAGGTGCCGTAAGCCGCTTCCTGTTGGTTGCGCGTGTCGAGCATCACGATGCGCTTGCCGGCATCGTCGTGGCCCTGTTCGAGCCAGCGCGCCAGCGTTTTCGGTTCGACGGCAGGTGCGCGTGCGTGCTCCAGCGGCATCGCGCTGGCTTCGCGGAAGCTGATGATTTCCTTTTTCAGCTTGACCTTGAGCCGCGTGAACGGAACCGCGTGGCTCCGGCTTTCCTTGGCCACGATGGAGGCGAAGCGCGCATCCTCGCGCAGTTGCGCAAGAAAACCGCGCAGTGCCGGCTCGATGCCGGCGAGGAACAGGTTGACGCCCTCGCCCGCCACCAGCATCGTCCCGCGCAGTTGCGCGTTTTCGGCGCGCTCGCGCAAGGTTTCGGCCAGCGCGGGTGCGTCGCTGATTTCGACGAAGTGGTAGGCGGCGATGTTGAGGATCATGCCGCCATTTTAGCGTCGTGGCCGCTTACTTGCTCTCGACCTTCTTCAGCTTCAAATCCTGGAAATCGAAGCTGAAATCGGTCAGTTCCGACGCCGGCTTCATCGTCGCCTCGACCGGCTTGCCGTCCTCGTCGAGCTGGAACGTCACGAAGGCGTCGGCATTGAGCCAGCGCTGGCGCCAGCGCACGAGGAAGGTGTCGTGCTGCCACGGCTGCAGGTCGCCGACCAGGTCGGCGGTGTGCGAGAAGCGCAACACCGGCTTGCCGTTTTCGAGGGTGATGCTGACGTCGCCGTACCACGCATCGCGCCAGGTGCCGGCATACGCGGCGATCGGCAGCGACGGCTTGGCACCGGCATCGCGCGCGGCCAAGTGCTTCTTCCAGTCCGCGTCGGCATTGCCGCGCGATTTCTTCAGCGCCTTCGCGTAGGCATCGAGCCAATCGGTGCGAGGCGCACCGAGCGCATCGTCCAATGCGCGCATCGTCACCGCGTTGAACGCCGCGCCGGATTCGGCGTTGGTCAGCACGATCACGCCGATCTTCTGGTCCGGCACCAGGGTGATGCGCGAGACCATGCCCGGCCAGCCGCCGGTGTGCCACACGAGCTTGTGGCCGCGGTAATCGCTGAGGAACCAGCCTTCGCCGTAGCCGGAAAAATTCGGCGCAGCCGCGGCCAGTTCCGGCACCGGCGGCTTGCCGGTCGGAATCGGCGTCAGCACGTTCCACATGTCGTGCTGCGCCTTCCCGGAAAACAGGCGCTTGGCGCTGTCGCCTTCACCGGAAACCACGCCGCCGTTCAACTGCACGTTCATCCACTTGCTCAGGTCGTCGACGCTGGAATAGATGCCGCCGGCGCCGCCGACGTTGCTCCAGGTCATCCGCGGCGCGGCTTCGAGCTTGCTGCCATCGGCCTTGGCGTAACCGGTGGCGACTTCATCGCCGGGCTTGAGGTGATCGCTGTTGTAGCGGGTCTGGTCCATGCCGAGCACGTCCCAGATGTGCTCTTGCAGGAATTTGTCGTAGGGCTCGCCGCTGACCTGCTCGATCACCAGTTGGGCGACGCCGAACAGGATGTTGTCGTAGGCGTATTGCGCGCGGAACTCGCCCTTGATCGGCACGTCGCGCAGGCGCTCGGCGACTTCGCGATTGGTGTAGCTCGTGGTCGGCCAGTACAGCAGGTCGCCGGCGCCGAGCGAGAGGCCGCTGCGGTGCGCGAGCAGATCGCGCACGCGCATTTCATGGGTGATGTACGGGTCGGACATGCGGAACCACGGCAGGTGGTCGACGACGCGGTCGTCCATGTCCAGCTTGCCTTGGTCGGCGAGCATGTTGAGCGAGGCGGCGGTGAAGGCCTTGGTGTTGGAAGCGATGGCGAACAGCGTGTCCGCCGTCACCGGCGCGCCGCTGTCCACGTCGCGCACGCCGTAGCCTTTTGCCAGCACGATCTTGCCGTCCTTGACCACGGCCACGGCGATGCCGGGCACGTCGAAGCTGTTGCGCACCTTGTCCACGTAGTCATCGAAATCCGGCGATGCGGCAGGCGTGGTGTCCGCGGCGACGGCGGGCAAGGCGGCAAGCAGGCTGACGGTGGTTGCGAACAGCAGATGGCGCAGCGACGATTTCATCGGTTGGTTTCCCCACGAATTTGCCGCAACGATACCCGAATCGCGCGGCGCGGGGCCGTGTCGCAAGTCATTGCCGACGCGATTGCGGCGATAATCGGGCAATGGAATCGCACGCAAAAACGCTGGCCATCGTCGGTGGCGGTCCGGCCGGGCTGATGGCCGCGCAGGTCGCGAATGCTGCAGGTTTCGCGGTCGACGTGTACGAGGCGCAGGGCTCGGTCGGGCGGCGCTTCCTGATCGCGGGCAAAGGCGGCTTGAACCTCACCCACTCCGAACCGCGTCCGCAGTTCGATGCGCGTTATCGCGAACGTGCCAGCGACATCGCGCATTGGCTCGATGCCTTCGACGCCGATGCGCTGCGCGCGTGGGCGAAAACGCTGGGCGTTGACACCTTCGTCGGTTCGTCCGGGCGCGTGTTCCCGACCGACCTGAAAGCCGCGCCGCTGCTGCGCGGCTGGGTGCGGCGGCTGAAAGAGCATGGCGTGCGTTTCCACGTCCATCACCGCTTCACCGGCTGGGGCGATGACGGCGCCTTGCGCTTCGCCACGCCAACCGGCGAATTCTTCGCTACGCCGGATGCAACCGTGCTCGCGCTCGGCGGCGCATCGTGGCCGGAACTGGGGGGCAACTCCGAATGGGTGGCGCCGTTGCGCGCCGCCGGCATCGACGTTGCGGAACTGAAACCGGCCAACTGCGGTTTCGACGTGGCGTGGAGCGAGTTCTTCGCGCGGAAATTCGCCGGAGCGCCCTTGAAGCCGGTCGTCGCGCATTGGCGCGATGCGGGTGGCCGCGAACATGCGCGGCAGGGCGAATGCGTGGTCAGCGCGCACGGCATCGAAGGCAGCCTGGTTTACGCAGCCTGCGCGGATTTGCGCGAGGCCATCGAACGCGATGGCTCGGCCACGCTGTGGCTCGATCTCGCACCGAATCGCGAGCTCGCCCGCCTGCAAGGCGATTTGTCTAAACCGCGCGACGGACGCAGCGCCAGCGAGTTCCTGCGCCGGCAGGCGGGTCTCGAAGGCGTGAAAGCAGCGCTGCTGCGCGAAGCGCTCGGCAAGGCCCGAATGGACGACGCGAATGCCCCGGCACAAACGATCAAGCGCCTGCCGCTGAAGCTGCTGCGCCCGCGCCCGATCGCCGAGGCGATCAGCAGCGCCGGCGGCGTGCGCCTCGAACAACTCGACGCGAACCTGATGATGAAAGACAAGCCCGGCGTCTTCGTCGCCGGTGAAATGCTCGACTGGGAAGCGCCGACCGGTGGCTACCTGCTCACCGCCAGTTTCGCCAGCGGTCACGTCGCTGGCAGTGGCGTCGTCGAACGATTGAAATGACGCCTCAAGCTGCCGTGCGCGCTTCGCGCAGCCATGCCAGTTGTTCCGGGGTTCCAAATGGAAGCTGAAGCGGCGATAGAACGCTTCCAGCCGTTCGCGCCGGGTGGCCGCGTCCAGCGGTTTCGGAGTCAGACCGGATTCGCTGCGCATGCAGTCGACTTCCGTGCACAGCGTTTCCATCAGCGCCGAACCGATAACCCTGCCCGCGCAAATACTGTTCGTGCACGGCCAGTGCGCGAATCCAGACGAAGCCATCCGGATAAGGCTTGGCGTAAATCGAGCCGATGTTGCCGGGAAAGTCCGGATGGTGCGCGGTCACGATCAGCAGCGAGCCCTCGCGGGTGATACGGGTGTTCAGGCCATTGAGGCCGCGCGTGGGCTTGGCGGCCTGCCGATGGATCGATGGGCCATCACCGGCGACCGCATGACCCAAAGCAAATCAGCCTTGCGCGGCCTCGATGGCGTCTTCGCGCTGGCGGTCGAAGAACGCCATCACGTCCTTCATGATCGGCCAGGTGCCTTCGCGACCGAGTGCGGAAACGAGGTAATGCGGCTGCGTCCAGCCGAGTTCGGCGATGACCTGCTGCGCGGCTTCGGCGGCTTCGTCCTCGAACATCAGGTCGGCCTTGTTGAGCACCAGCCAGCGCGGTTTGTGCAGCAGTTCGGGATCGTGCTTTTCCAGTTCGCGCTCGATCGCGCGCACCTGCTCGATCGGCGAGACGCCTTCGACACCGCCTTCCATCGGCGAGATGTCGACGAGGTGCAGCAACAACTTCGTGCGCTGCAAATGGCGCAGGAACTGCGTACCCAGACCGGCGCCATCGGCCGCGCCTTCGATCAGGCCCGGCACGTCGGCGATGACGAAACTGCGGTGCGGCTCGACGCTGACCACGCCGAGGTTCGGATACAAGGTGGTGAACGGATAATCGGCCACCTTCGGCGTCGCCGCGGACACGGCGCGAATGAAGGTGGATTTGCCCGCATTCGGGAAACCGAGCAGGCCGACGTCGGCGAGCAGCTTCAATTCCAGCATCAGCGTGCGCGCTTCGCCTTCCTCGCCCGGCGTGGCCTTGCGCGGCGCACGCGTGATCGAGGACTTGAAATGCATGTTGCCGAGGCCGCCCTTGCCGCCTTTCGCGACCAGCAAACGGTCGCCATGCGCGATCAAATCGCCGATCACCTCATCGGTCTCGACGTTGTGCACGACGGTGCCGACCGGCACGGTGATGGTCAAATCCTCGCCGGCCTTGCCGTACATCTGCCGGCTCATGCCGTTTTCGCCGCGCTTGGCCTTGAAGCGGGTTTCGTGGCGGAAATCGACCAGGGTGTTGAGGTTTTCGTCGGCCTGCAGCCACACGCTGCCGCCGTCGCCGCCATCGCCGCCGTCCGGGCCGCCGAGCGGAATGAACTTCTCGCGGCGGAAGCTGATGCTGCCATTGCCGCCATTGCCGGCGGTGACCAGGATTTCGGCTTCGTCTACGAGTTTCATGGGTGTGCTCTTTTCGTCATTCCGGCGAAAGCCGGAATCCAGTGTCTTTGAAGGTATTAAAACAAAAGTCGCTAGGTTCCGACCTGTGCCGGAACGACGACTTCTTGCGAACCGAAACGAAAAACCCCGCCGAAGCGGGGCTTTCCAGTGAAGCATCGAACCAAGGCTCAGCCTTCGGCGACGACGCTCACGGTACGGCGCTTGGCCGGGCCCTTGGTGGTGAATTCCACCTTGCCATCGACCAGCGCGAACAGGGTGTGGTCGCGACCGAGGCCGACGTTGGCGCCCGGATGGAACTGGGTGCCGCGCTGGCGGATGATGATGTTGCCGGCGTCGATGGCCTGGCCACCGAACACCTTCACGCCGAGCATCTTCGGGTTGGAATCGCGACCGTTGCGCGAGGAGCCTACGCCCTTTTTGTGTGCCATGACTGAAGTCTCCTGTGCTTAGCCGGCGATGCCGGTGATTTCGATTTCGGTGAAGTACTGGCGGTGTCCCGCCTGCTTCATGTGGTGCTTGCGGCGGCGGAACTTGATGATGCGCACCTTGTCCGCGCGGCCGTGCGAAACGACCTTGGCGGTGACCTTGGCGCCCTTCGCCGCGTCGCCGACCTTGATGCCTTCGCCGGTGCCGACCAGCAGCACGTCGTCGAAGGTGATTTCGTTGCCGGCTTCCACTTCGAGCTTTTCGACTCGAATGGTTTCGCCAGTCGTGACACGGTACTGTTTGCCGCCGGTCACCAGAACTGCGTAGCTCATGGGATTTCCTTGTTGATTGTGTAGTTATTCTTGCTTGCTGCCGGCCCTCGGCGGGCAGACAGGCGCGGGATTGTAGTGGAATCAGCGACTTGGCGCAACCGGCCGGATTCCCCACGCTGCCGGAACCGGAGTTTTCCGTTTTCCGGGTTTGCCCCGGACCGGCCCGCCGGGCTACGCTTGGCTGTTGCCTTACCGGACCCCACCCGATGGCCCTCGATTACATCCGCATCCGCGGCGCGCGGACGCACAATCTCAAGAACCTCGACCTCGACCTGCCGCGCGACAAGCTGATCGTCATCACCGGCCTGTCCGGTTCCGGCAAGTCCTCGCTGGCGTTCGACACCATCTACGCCGAAGGCCAGCGCCGCTACGTCGAATCGCTGTCCGCCTACGCCCGCCAGTTCCTGAGCGTGATGGAGAAGCCGGACGTCGACCACATCGAAGGCCTGTCGCCGGCGATCTCGATCGAGCAGAAGTCCACTTCGCACAACCCGCGCTCGACGGTCGGCACGATCACCGAAATCTACGACTACCTGCGCCTGCTGTACGCGCGCGTCGGCACCCCGCGTTGCCCCGACCACGGCTATCCGCTGGAAGCGCAGACCGTCAGCCAGATGGTCGACCAGGTGCTGGCGCTGGAAAAGAATCCCGACACCGCCGAACAGCGCTACATGCTGCTGGCGCCCGTCATTCGCGAACGCAAGGGCGAGCACGCGCAGGTGTTCGAGCAGTTGCGCGCGCAGGGCTACGTGCGCGTGCGCGTCGATGGCGTCGTGCATGAAATCGACGCGGTGCCGCCGCTGGCGCTGCGCAACAAGCACACCATCGAAGCGGTGATCGACCGCTTCCGTGTACGCGAAGACCTCAAGCAGCGCCTCGCCGAAAGCTTCGAGACGGCATTGAAGCTCGGCGACGGCATGGCCTCGGTGATGTCACTGGACAAACCGGATGCGGCGCCGATGCTGTTCTCGTCGAAATATTCCTGCCCGGTCTGCGACTACTCTCTGCCGGAGCTGGAACCGCGCCTGTTCTCGTTCAATGCGCCCATGGGCGCCTGCCCGGCCTGCGACGGTTTGGGCGTGGCCGAATTCTTCGACCCGGCACGCGTGGTCGTGCATCCCGAACTGTCGCTGGCCGCCGGCGCGGTGCGCGGCTGGGACCGGCGCAATGCGTACTACTTCCAGCTGATCGTATCGCTGGCCAAGCACTACAAGTTCGACGTCGACACGCCGTGGCAAGCGCTGAGCGACGAAGTGCGCAACGCGATCCTGTACGGCAGCGGCGATGGGCAGGTCAGCTTCACCTACCTCACCGACGCCGGCGGACGCACCACGCGCAAGCACAAGTTCGAGGGCATTCTGCCCAACCTCGAACGCCGCTACCGCGAAACCGAATCGGCGGCGGTGAAGGAAGAACTGTCCAAGTACGTCAGCGAACACGCCTGCCCGGAATGCAAGGGCGCGCGCCTGAACAAGTCCGCGCGCAACGTGTTCGTCGCCGACCGGCCACTGCCCGACCTCGTCGTGTTGCCGATCGACGAAGCGCTGAAATTCTTCCGCGGCCTCGACCTGCCGGGTTGGCGCGGCGAGATCGCGACCAAGATCGTCAAGGAAATCGGCGAGCGCCTCGGCTTCCTGGTCGACGTCGGCCTCGATTACCTGACCCTGGAACGCAAGGCCGACACGCTCTCCGGCGGCGAGGCGCAGCGCATCCGCCTCGCTTCGCAAATCGGCGCCGGCCTGGTCGGGGTGATGTACGTGCTCGACGAACCGAGCATCGGCCTGCACCAGCGCGATAACGATCGCCTGCTCGCCACGCTCAAAGGCCTCCGCGACCTGGGCAATACCGTTCTTGTCGTCGAGCACGATGCGGACACGATTCGCAGCGCTGATTACGTGCTGGATTTGGGACCCGGCGCGGGTGTCCATGGCGGCGAACTCGTCGCGGCGGGAACCTTTGCGGAAATTTTA
>JAATFG010000079.1 GCA_015655355.1 Lysobacterales bacterium | reverse complement strand
GCGCGATGATGCGAGCGCCCGACGCGGCCGCGCAACTGGTGCAACTGGGCCAGGCCGAATTTGTCGGCGCGGTTGATGATCATCGTGTTCGCGTTCGGAATGTCGATGCCGCTTTCGATGATCGTCGTGCACAACAACACGTTGTGGCGCTGCTTCTGGAAGCCGAGCATCACCTGTTCCAGCTCGCGCTCGGGCATCTGCCCGTGGGCGATGCCGATGCGCGCCTCGGGCACCAGTTCCTGCAATTCGCGCTGCATGCGGGCGATGCTCTCGACGTCGTTGTGCAGGAAATACACCTGGCCGCCGCGCGACAATTCGCGCTGGAACGATTCCTTCAGCAGCGCGGCATCCCACGGCGTGACGAAAGTCTGCACAGCGAGGCGATTCGCCGGCGGCGTGGCGATGATCGACAGGTCGCGCAGGCCGGCCATCGCCATGTTCAGCGTGCGCGGGATCGGCGTGGCGGTCAGGGTGAGCAGGTGCACTTCGGCGCGCAGCGCCTTCAGCGCTTCCTTCTGGCGCACGCCGAAGCGTTGTTCCTCGTCGACGATGACCAGGCCCAGGTCCTTGAACTTCACGTCCGGTTGCAGCAGGCGATGGGTGCCGACGATCACGTCGATCTGGCCTGCGGCGACCTTCTTCAGCTCTTCCTCGATTTCCTTCTTGCTCTTGAAGCGCGACAGCACTTCCACCTTCAGCGGCCAATCGGCGAAGCGGTCGCGGAAATTGCGGTAATGCTGCTCGGCGAGCAAGGTCGTCGGCACGAGGATGGCGACTTGCTTGCCCGCGCCGGCCGCGGCGAACGCGGCGCGCACCGCCACTTCGGTCTTGCCGAAACCGACGTCGCCGCACACGACCCGATCCATCGGCTGCGAGGATTGCAGGTCGCGCAACACCGCTTCGATGGCCGCGTGCTGGTCGGGCGTTTCCTCGAACGGGAAGGTGGCCGCGAACGGTTCGTACATCGCGCGGTCGACGTGCAGTGCCAGACCCGCGCGTGCCTGCCGGCGCGCCTGGATTTCGAGCAGTTCGGCGGCGACGTCGCGGACTTTTTCCTGCGCCTTGCGCTTGGCCTTGCTCCACGCTTCGCCGCCGAGCGAATGCAGCGGCGCGGTTTCCTCGCTTGCGCCGCTGTAGCGCGAAATCAAGTGCAGTTGCGCGACCGGCACGTACAGTCGGTCGCCCTTGGCGTATTCGATTTCGAGGAATTCGCCGGGCATGCCGCCGACGTTCATCGCGATCAGGCCGCGGTAACGGCCGACGCCGTGGTCCTCGTGCACGATCGGCGCGCCTTCGCGCAGTTCGCCGAGGTCGCGGATGATCGCTTCCGGTTCCTTGCTGCTGCGCTTGCGCCGTTGCGGCTGGGTGGCGCGTTCGGGGAACAACTGGCGTTCGGTGATGACCGCGATGCGGGGTTCGTCAAGGGCAAAGCCGTCATCCAGTGGCGCGACGGCGATGGCGAACCTCTCGTCGTTGTCATCCCGGCCTTCGCCGGAATGACGAGCGAAGGCAGTGAAGCCGTCGAGCACGACGGGTTTCAATTCGGCCGCTTGCAGCATCTCCAGCAGCGCTTCGCGGCGGCCGGCCGAATCCGCGGTGATGAGCACGCGCCCCGGATAGCTGGCAAGGAAGGAGTGCAGCGCCTCGCCCGGCGCATGGTCCTTTGCCGCGATCGGCAGCATCGGCGCGGGCTGGTCGCCAAGCGCGTGCGCCTCGTTGAAGCGCGCGTGTTCCTTGCCGACGACATCGACGCGCAGCGTGCGGTTCAATTTTTCGCGCAGGAAATCCGGCGGCAGCCACAGTTCGTCCGGCGCCAGCAGCGGGCGCTCGAGGTCGTGGCGGCGTTGTTCGTAGCGCGACTGCGCCTGCAGCCAGAATGCATCGCCCGCATTGCTGGCGCCATCGCACACGACCGGCAGCGTGGCGTCGTCGAGATAGTTGAAAAGCGTCGCCGTGCTGTCGAAGAACAGCGGCAGGTAATACTCGATGCCGGCCGGCGCCAGTCCCGATTTCAGGTCCTGGTAGAGCGAACTGCGGCGCGCGTCGACGTCGAGTTTCTCGCGCAGCGCGTCCATCGCGCGTTCGACCGCGTCCCCGGTCATCGGCACTTCGCGGCCGGGCAGCAGTTGCACGCGCGCGCGCTTGTCCAGCGAGCGCTGGCTGTCGGTGTCGAATTCACGGATCGAATCGATCGCGTCGTCGAACAGCTCGATGCGCAGCGGCGTGTCGCTGCCCATCGGGTACACGTCGAGCAGGCCGCCGCGCACGGCGAAATCGCCGGGATCGAGCACCTGCGGCACGTGGCGATAGCCGGCGCTTTCGAGGCGGCGCTTCTCGGCATCGAAATCCAGTTTCTGCCCGACCTTGTAATCGAAGCTGCCGCCGACCACGTGCTTGAGCGGCGGCAGGCGCTGCATCAGCGTCTGCGCGGCGACGATGACGATGCCGCGCTTGAACGTCGGCAGGCGATGCAGCGTGGCGAGGCGTTCGGAGACGATGTCCGGGTGCGGGCTGAAGCGGTCGTAGGGCAGGGTTTCCCAGTCGGGGAAGGCGAGCACCGGCAGGTCGCCCTTGTCGCCGAGCAGGGTGCGCAGGTCGGCTTCGAGCTGGTTGGCGCCGTGGTTGTCGCGGGCGATGGCGAGGACCGGGCCGGCGTGCGCCTGCGCGGCGCAGATCAGGTGCCAGGCCAGCGCGGTCGGCGAAGCGGGCGCACGCCAGTAGGCGCGCTGCTGGCCGTTGCGGGGGAGGAACTTGCTGAAAATTTTTGCTGAAGTCATGTGCGCACAAAAGAACGACAGCACCGGAGGCGGTGCGCGCCCAGTGCAGGAGGTGGAATTCTACCGTGTGTTTCCCTCTCCCCTCGCAGGAGAGGGGGAAGGAAATCAAATCAGGCGTTGAGGTCGAGCGACACCCGCAGCAGGCCGGGCACGCTGCCGGTGACGTCGTGCTGGAAACCGAAGCTCAGCGCCAGTTCCATCATCGCCTTGTTGGTCTGCGGGATCCAGCCGTGCAGGTAGTCGAGCTTCTTTGTGCGCGCCCATTTCACCGCGCGTTGCAGCAGCTTGCGGCCGACGCCCTGGCCGGTGATGAAGTTGCCGATCAGCACCGCATATTCGGCGTCGCGGGTGCGCGAGATGATCGCGACCTTGACCAGGGCGCTGACCAGCGCCTCGCCCGGGGCCTGGTTCTCGGCGGCGACCAGCACGAAGTTCTGCTGCGGGTTCGGCGTGCACAGTTTCTGCGCGGTGTCGGCGTCCAGCGCGGTCGCACCGCGCGGCACGAAGCGCTGGCGCACTTCCGCCGGGCCAAGCAGCGGGAACGCGGCCTGCAGGGGTTCGGCGTCTTCGGGCCGGATCGGCCGGATCAGCCACTCGCGTCCGTCTTCTTGACGGAAGAGTTCGTGCCAGGGGGGAAGCCGCTTGTGTCCACTCATGCGCCGGTGCCTCGGGGGATGGGGCTTTGCCGCTTTATACCACCTGTTCAGGGCTTCGGCTTGCGCAGCGCCGAAACCGCGGAAACCGCCGCCAGCACCAGCGCGCCGACCGCCAGGCCGACGCCGACGCTGGCCAGCAACGACAGCACCTTGCCGAAGGCGAGATGTTCCAGCGGTTCGAGCAGGTGGTGCAGGAACCCCACGTTGTGCACGACGATGCCGCCGCCGACCAGGAACATCGCCACGGTACCGGCGACGGACAGGAACTTCATCAGCCACGGCATCGCCGCGACCAGCACGCGGCCCAAGCCCGCGGCGGCCTTGCCCTTGCCGCGCATCAGCCACAGGCCGATGTCGTCGAGCTTGACGATGCCGCCGACCACGCCATAGACGCCGGCGGTCATCAGCACCGCGATCAGCACCAGCGAGATCACCTGCGACAGGAACGCCTGTCCGGCGACGACGCCGAGCGCGAGCACGATGATCTCCGCGGACAGGATGAAATCGGTGCGCACCGCGCCCTTGATCCGTTGCTTCTCGTAGGCGACCAGATCGACACCGTCGTCGTTCATCGCCTGCATGTCGGCTTCGTGCCGTGCTGCATCGTCGCCATCGTGCAGGAACTTGTGCGCCAGCTTTTCCACGCCCTCGTAGCACAGGTAGGCGCCGCCGACCATCAGCAGCCACGGGATCGCCGCAGGCAGCAACGCGCTGATCAGCAGCGCGGCGGGCACCAGGATCGCCTTGTTGAGCAGCGAGCCCTTCGCCACCGCCCACACCACCGGCAGCTCCCGGTTGGCGCTGACCCCGGTCACCTGCTGTGCGTTCAGCGCCAGATCGTCGCCGAGCACGCCGGCGGTTTTCTTGGCCGCGACCTTGGTCAGCACCGCCACGTCGTCCAGCAGGGACGCAATATCATCGAGCAACGCGAACAGACTGGCACCGGCCATGGTGGATCCAAAGAGGAAGCAGGAGCGCCGATTCTGACCGATCCGCCCCCTGTCGCGGTAGCGGGCACGGATTCACCGGCCCACCACTGCCGCCCCGCCACACTGCCGGTGATCGTCGCCCCGGAGTCCTGCTTGAATACCACGCCCGTCGTCCCCGGTTCGCCGTCGCTGGTCAAGGGCATGAACCGCCGCAGCCAGATCCTGCGCCTGCTGTTGCGCTACCGTAATTCCGGGGTGTTTTCCGGC
>JAATFG010000136.1 GCA_015655355.1 Lysobacterales bacterium | reverse complement strand
TTGAATGCGGGCGGCGCGCCGGAGCGTGCCGCGCAGGAACGTGCCGGGTCGGAACACGCCGCGCTAGAATCCGTGCATGCAGATCAAGGGCAAGCCGACTTCGCTGGACATCGCCCATCTGGCCGGGGTTTCCCAGCCGACCGTGTCGCGTGCGTTGCGCGGCAGCCCGGCGGTCAACCAGGAAACCCGCAAGCGCATCCTCGAAATCGCCGAGCGCCTGAATTACAAGGTGGACAAGAATGCATCGAGCTTGCGCCGCCAGCATTCCGGCACGCTCGCCCTGCTGTTCTTCGAGGACCCGACGCCGGATGATTCGGCGATCAATCCGTTCTTCCTGTCGATGCTCGGCGCGATCACCCGCGCTTGCGCGCAGCGCGGCTACGACTTGCTGATTTCGTTCCAGCAATTGTCGTCCGACTGGCATGCCGATTACGAAGACAGCAACAAGGCCGATGGCCTGATCCTGCTCGGCTACGGCGATTACCTGCTGGCCGAGTCGCGGCTGCAGCGGCTGGTCGCGCAGGGCACGCACTTCGTGCGCTGGGGCGCGGTGCTGCCGGGCCAGCCGGGCGTGTCGATCGGTTGCGACAACCATCAGGGCGGCCACGACATCACCGCGCACCTGCTCGCGCAGGGCCGCAAGCGCATCGCTTTCCTCGGCCACGCATCCAATCACTATCCCGAGTTCTTCGAGCGCTGGCGCGGTTACGCCGATGCCTTGCGCGCCGCCGGCATCGACGCCGACACCGCGTTGCAGGCCGATGCGATCAGCAGCGAGCAATCCGGCGTGGAAGCGATGGGCGAATTGCTCGCGCGCGGCGCCGCGTTCGATGCGGTGTTCGCCTCCAGCGACTTGATCGCGATCGGCGCGATGCAGGCGCTGCACGAGCGTGGACTGAAGGTGCCGGACGACGTGGCGGTCGCCGGTTTCGACGACATCCCGATGGCCGGCTTCGTCAATCCATCGTTGTCCACCGTGCAGCAGGACACCAAGGTGGCAGGGAAAATCCTGGTCGAAAGCCTGATCGCGCTGGTCAACGGCGAAACGGTCGAAAGCCGCACGATCCCGGTCCGGCTGGCATTGCGCAAATCGACCGGTGCGTAAGCAAGATCTGGACAACTCCGTTTTTGCTCGTCATCCCGGCGAACGCCGCGATCCGGGGTCTTTGCCTTCAATGACGTGAAGTCGCTGGATGCCGGCGTTCGCCGGCATGACGGCCTTTTTTCCCTAACGGTTCTTGCGCGCCATCGAATCCTGCAAACGCGCGCGCAGCGTCGCATTGGTCAACGGCGCATCGAGCAACAGCACGCGCACGCCGTGCGCCGGCACAGCGAGGGCGAAATCGGCATCGATCCGGATGCTCGAGCGGTCGAACCCATCGCGCCAGCTGCCGGCCTGGACGTCTTCGCGCATCCACGGATCGAGCGAAATCCTCTTCGCCGCATCGCCCTTGTTGAGCAGCACCAGCGCGGTCTGCGCGATGCCATCGTGTTCGTAGACGCGGTAGAACGCGGCTTCGTCGCCTTGCAGTTTCAGGTTCAGTTGCAGGCCGCGCTGCAGGGCGACGGAACCGCGCCGCAGTTGCGCGATGCGCGCGAGGTTGCGGTAGATCGGGCTTTGCGCCGCGGCGTCGATACGCTGCTGGCCGTAGTAGTTGCGGTTGCCCTGGAGTTCGGCGCGGCCGCGCTCGAAGCCGGTTTCCGAGCCGTAGTACAGCGCCGGGATGCCGCGCGCGGTGAACAGCCAGTTGTTCGCGTCGATGAAGCCGTCGTCGCTGGCGTTCAAGCGCGCCATGTCGTGGTTGTCGTAGAAGGTGACGAGCTCGTAGGGGTTCGCATACGGGCCGTCTTCGAGATAGAGCGCTTTGCCCAGTTCGGCGAAATCGCTGCCGGGCTCCTCGAACACCGCCTGCATCTTCCCGCGCAGCGGGAAGTCGAGCACGCTGATCGCGCCGTTGCGCGGCAGGGTGTGCTGGGCGATCTTGGCCGCGTCGTAGTCGAAATCCTCGCCGAACATGAAGAAGCCCGGATGCTGCGCGCGGATGCGATCGGAAAAACCTTTCCAGAACGCATTGGGCATCCAGCCGATGGTGTCGATGCGGAACGCCGATGCGCCCTGTTCGATCCAGTGTTCGTAGGCGCCGGCGAGGTAATCGAGCACGGCGGGATTGTTCTCGTTCAAGTCGGACAACTGCGCCAGTCCGCCGTGCGTGTTGTAGAACGCATGCAGCGGATTGTGTTGCGGGTCGAGCTGCGATGGATCGAGGTTCTGCTCGTCGGCGAGCAGTTTGCCGTCCTTGTCGAAAATCCGGCCGAAGCCGTCTTGCTTCGCCGTCATCGTGTACGCCGGCGAACCGTGGTTGCAGACGATGTCCAGCACCACGTCGAGGCCGTCGCGCTTCATCGCCGAGGTGAAGCCGGAAAAATCCAGGTGCTTGCTCGGCAGGTGTTCGTCGAGCTTCCAGAAATTCACGCCCCAATAGCCGTGATAGCCGGTCTTGCCGCGGTCGCTCCACTGGCCGTTGGTCGTGCCGCCACTGAAGGCTTCATCGGGATTGTCGACGATCGGCGTGATCCACACCGCGTCGAAACCCATGCCGCGAATGTAGCCGGCATTGTCGAGGATGCCCTTGAAGTCGCCGCCCATGTAGCCGATGTTGTCGCTCTCGCCGGCCGGCACGTTTGGCGTCGGCCGGTCGAAGCTGTGCCACGGGCCTTTCGCCTGTTCGCGCTGGTCGTTGGACGGGTCGCCGTTGACGAAGCGGTCGGTCATCACGAAGTAGATCGACTTGGCGGCGAACGGTTCCAGCGTGCCGTAGAAATCCTGTTTCGGGGCGGCCTGTTCTGGAGCAGCTTGCTCTGGAGTGGCCTGATACGGCAGGACGTCCGCGGAAAAAGCGTTGTTCGCGAGCAGTGCGAGCGACAGGGCGAGGAGATGCTTTTTCATTTTGCTTGTTCCGCGTTCGGCACGCACAGCACCAGCAGTCCGGCGACGAGCCAGCCGCTGCCGCCGATCACCAGCGCCCACACCGGTTCGTTGTGGAAAAACCGCTTCAGCGCCAGCCCGAGCACGCTGCCGGCCACGAGCTGGGGGATGACGATGAAGAAATTGAAGATGCCCATGTACACGCCCATCTTGCGCGCCGGCACCGCGCCGCTGAGCAGGGCATAGGGAATGGCGAGGATCGCGGCCCAGGCGATGCCGACGCCGAGCATCGGCAGCAGCAGCCAGTGCGGATCGCGGATCCAGGCGATCGAAAACAGCGACACGCCGCCGATGACGAGGCTGAGCAGGTGCGTCGCGCGCAAGCCGATGCGCCTGCCCAGCGGCGCGAGCGCGAAGGCGGCGAGTGCCGAGAACAGGCTGTACGCGGCGAACAGCACGCCGACCCAGTTCGCGCCTTCGTTGTACGCGGCGCTGGCGGTGTTGCTGCTGTGGAAGTGCAGCGAGGTGACCGTCGGCGTGGTGTAGATCCACATCGCGAACAGCGCGAACCACGAGAAGAACTGCACCAGCGCCAGCCAGCGCATCGTCTTCGGCATGTGGCGCAGGTCGGCGACGATCTCGCCGGCCGCGCCGGATTGCGCGCCGCCGCGCGTGGCCAGCAGCAACGCGGCGTAGACGGCGAGGCCACCGGCGAGCAGGTACAGGCTCTTTTCCAGCTCCCAATGCGCGACCGCGAACGCGAGCAGCAACGCCGGCACGAGGAAGCACAGCGCTTCGCCGGCGACCCGCGCCGGGGTCGGCGCAGCGTGGTTCGATGCGGCTTCGGCGCGTGCGTCGTCGAAGCGTTCGAGTTGTTCGGGGGGATATTCGCGCGTGGTGAACACCGTCCATGCGATCGCGAGCAGCAGCACCACGCCACCGATCAGGAACGACAGATGCAGGCTTTGCGGCAACTCGCCGGGCGCGGCGACGTTGGACGCGCCGCAGCGGGTCAGGATTTCCGGCAACAGATAGGCGATGACCGCGCCGGCGCCGATGAAGAAACCCTGCATCGCATAGCCCTGCGTGCGCTGCTCCGGCGGCAACTGGTCGCCGACGAAGGCGCGGAACGGTTCCATCGAAATGTTGATGCTCGCGTCCAGCACCCACAGCATGATCGCGGCAAACCACAGCGTCGCCGCATGCGGCATCGCGAACAAGGCGAGCGTCGCCAGCAGCGCGCCACCGAGGAAATACGGGCGCCGCCGTCCGAGTTTGGTCCAGGTGCGATCCGAGAGATGGCCGATGACCGGCTGCACCAGCAGGCCGGTGATCGGCGCGGCGATCCACAGCAGGGCGAGGTCGTCCATCTGCGCGCCGAGGGTCTGGAAGATCCGGCTCATGCTGCCGTTCTGCAATGCGAAGGCGAACTGGATGCCGAAGAAGCCGAAGCACATGTTCCAGATTTGCTTGAACGAAAGGCGTGGCTTGTGGTGCGGGATGGCGCTCATGCGTGGCGTTGCTTCGTTCGCGGAAGCGCGCATTGTCGCGGCGGCTCGCACGACAAAGCATGCTGCAACGCAATGATTCGGCGATGCATACGTATTCAATCGCGGATGCGGCTTTTGGCCGATGTCGCGAGGACGGCAACGGTGGCATGGTTGCGCCCCTTGAATGCATGCCACTGCGGGCGAAGGGAGTGGGGATGGCGACGACGAACGAAGCGGCGCAGCGGCACTGGTGGCGCGGCGCGGTGATCTACCAGATCTATCCGCGCAGCTTCAGCGACAGCAATGGCGATGGCGTCGGCGATTTGCCGGGCATCATCGGCAAGCTCGAACACGTGGCTTCGCTGGGCGTCGATGGCATCTGGATTTCGCCGTTCTTCGTTTCGCCGATGGCCGACTTCGGCTACGACATCGCCGACTATCGCGACGTCGATCCGTTGTTCGGCACGCTCGCCGATTTCGATGCGCTGCTGGCCAAGGCGCACAAGCTTGGGCTGAAGGTGATGATCGACCAGGTGCTGAGCCATTGCTCGGTCGAGCACGCGTGGTTCCGCGAAAGCCGGCAAAGCCGCGACAACCCGAAGGCCGACTGGTTCGTGTGGGCCGATCCGAAGGAGGACGGCACGCCGCCGAACAACTGGCTGTCGCTGTTCGGCGGCGGCGCGTGGCAGTGGGAGCCGCGGCGCGAGCAGTATTACCTGCACAATTTCCTCGTCGACCAGCCCGACCTCAATTTCCACAATCCCGAGGTGCGCGCGGCGACGCTGGCCAACGTGAAGTTCTGGCTCGATCGCGGCGTCGATGGCCTGCGCCTGGACGCGATCAACTTCTGCTTCCACGATGCGCAGTTGCGCGACAACCCGCACAAGCCGAAGGCACTGCGCGTCGGCCGCGGTTTCAGCACCGACAACCCCTATGCGTACCAATACCACCACTACAACAACACGCAGCCGCAGAATCTCGAATTCCTCGGCGAGCTGCGCGCGTTGATGGACCGGTACGCGGACGTTGGCGCGCTCGGCGAAATTTCGTCGGAGGATTCGCTGGCCGCCACCGCCGAATACACCGCGCCAGGCCGCCTGCACATGGGTTACAGCTTCGAGCTGCTGACCGACGATTCGAGCGCGGCCTACATCCGCGCCACGGTCGAGAAACTCGAAGCGGCGATGCGCGAAGGCTGGCCGTGCTGGGCGATTGCCAACCACGACGTGCCGCGCGCGGTGACGCGCTGGGGCCACGGCGATGCATCGCCGGCATTGGCCGCGCAACTGGTCGCGCTGGTGTGTTCGTTGCGCGGTTCGGTGTGCCTCTATCAAGGCGAAGAATTGGGCCTGCCCGAAGCCGACCTGCCTTACGAAGCGCTGCAAGATCCTTACGGCAAGGCATTCTGGCCCAACTTCAAGGGCCGCGATGGTTGCCGCACGCCGCTGCCGTGGGATGGCGGCAATGGCGCGGGTTTCAGCAACGCAACACCGTGGTTGCCGATTCCCGACGCACATCGCGCGTTGAGCGTGGCCACGCAGGAAGCCGATGCCGATTCGATCTTGCACCACGTGCGCCGTTTCCTCGCCTGGCGCAACACGCATCCGGCACTGCGGGTCGGCACGATCCGCTTCCTCGACGCGGCGGAGCCGGTGCTGGCCTTCGTGCGCGAGACCGCCGGCGAGAAGTTGCTGGTTGCGTTCAATCTTTCCGCGCAGGCGCGGCAATGGACGTTGCCGGACGACGTGCAGGCAACGCCGCTCGGCGATCACGGCCTGTTGACGGCGGCGCTTGCAAACCGCGTGCTGGCGTTTCCGCCGCGCGGCGTGTTCTACGCCCATCTCGATTGATCCACTCCACTGATCCACGGAGCCATGCCGATGCGTTTTCCCCGATTGCTGTTTGCCGCTGCGCTGGCGCTGTGCGCGTTCGATGCGCAGGCCGAAACCGTGGCGCAGGCGACGTCGCCCGATGGCGTCATCAAGGTCGAGCTGGACGTCAACGGCGAAGGCCGCGTGGCCTATCGCGTGTTCGACCACGGCAAGCCGTTGATCGGCGATTCGCGGCTGGGTTTCATCTTCCGCAACGGCCGCGAATTCCTGCGCAACCTCAAGCTCGATGCGCAAGCCACGAGTGCTTTCGACGAAACCTGGGAGCAGCCGTGGGGCGAGCGCCACTACGTGCGCAACCACTACAACGAATTGCGCGCCAGCTTCGTCGAAACCGACCACGACCATCGCCGCTTCGACGTGGTGTTCCGCGTGTTCGACGATGGCGTCGGCTTCCGCTACGAAATCCCCGAGCAGCCGGCGTTGCAGGAAGCGCAGATCATGGAGGAACTCACCGAGTTCGCGATCGCGCGCCCGGCGACGGCGTGGTGGATTCCGGCGCTGGAATGGAATCGCGAGGAATATCTCTACCACAAGACGCCGTTGCAGGAAGTCGGCGTGGCGCAGACGCCGCTGACCTTGCGCACCGACGACGGCACGCACGTCAGCATCCACGAAGCAGCGCTGGTCGATTACGCCGGCATGAACCTGATGCACGGCGAGAACGGCGTGCTGCGCGCGCTGCTCACGCCGGGCAGCCCGGCGAAGGTGGTGCGGCAAACGCCGTTCGACACGCCATGGCGCACGATCGAGATCACCGACAGCGCGGCGCAACTGGCCGAGTCGAATTTGATCCTCAACCTCAACGCGCCGAACCAGCTCGGCGAGGTGTCGTGGTTCAAGCCGTCGAAGTTCGTCGGCGTGTGGTGGTCGATGCACCTCGGCCAGCAGACCTGGGCGACCGGGCCGCAGCATGCGGCGACCACCGCGAACACCCGGCGCTATATCGATTTCGCCGCGAAAAACGGCTTCCGCGGCGTGCTGGTCGAAGGCTGGAATCCCGGCTGGGACGGCGACTGGTTCGCCAACGGCTGGGGTTTCGATTACACCAGGGCCACAAAGGATTTCGACATCGATGGCCTGTCGAAATACGCGGCATCGAGGAACGTGCATCTGGTCGGCCACCACGAAACCGGTTGCGCGGTGAGCCATTACGAAAGCCAGCTCGGCAAGGCGCTGGACCTGGATGCGCGCCTGGGGATCGACGTGGTCAAGACCGGCTACGTCTGCGACGCCGGGCAGGTCGAACGCCAGGACGAAGCGGATGGCCCGGTCGTGCGCGAATGGCATGAAGGCCAGTGGATGAGCAACCACTATCTGCATGTCGTGCAGGAGGCCGCGCAGCGCCACATCGCGATCGATTCGCATGAGCCGATCAAGGACACCGGCCTGCGCCGCACCTATCCGAACTGGGTGGCGCGCGAAGGCGCGCGCGGCATGGAATACAACGCCTGGGGCAATCCGCCGAATCCGCCGGAGCACGAGATCAATCTGGTGTTCGCGCGCATGCTCGGCGGGCCGATGGATTACACCCCGGGCATCGTCAGCCTGACCGGGCGCAACGGCCAGGAAATCCAGAGCACGCTGGCGCGGCAACTCGCGCTGTACGTGTGCATTTACTCACCCGTCCAGATGGTCGCGGATTTGCCCGAGCATTACGCGCAGCACCAGGATGCGTTCCAGTTCATCAAGGATGTCGCGGTCGATTGGGACGAGAGCCACGTGCTTGCCGGTGAAGTCGGCGAATACGTCGCCACCGCACGCAAGGCGCGCGACAGCGGCGAGTGGTTCCTCGGCGCGATGAATGCCTACGACCCGCGCACCTTGTCGCTGCCGTTGTCGTTCCTCGCGCAGGGCAAGCATTACCGCGCCGAGATCTATCGCGACGGCGCCGGCGCCGACTGGCACGGCGCCGCGCGCTTCCGTTTCGTGCGCGAGGCGAAGACCGTCACCCGCGATGATGCCTTGTCGCTGTGGCTGGCCGCCGGCGGTGGCGCGGCGGTGCGCTTCGTGCCGCTGGATTGAGGCGGCACGGCCGAGCGAAGGCTTCAGCGCTGCAACCATACTTGTCCGCCGCCGGCGGGCAAGTGCAGCGCGATCGAGCCGTCGGCGGCGACGTGGATGTTGGCGGGCTTTCCGTCGATGCCGAACGTGCCGTCGAGTCGCGCGTCGGCGGCAAGGCCTGACGCGATGTTCGTGTCGAGCGCCTGCTCCGAGGTGTTGATCGCGACCAGCGCCGACTTGCCCGCGTAATCCATTCGATACACCAACGCGCCAGGGCCCTGCTTGTCGGCGCACAAGGCTACCGGCGTGCCGCGCGAAAACGCCTTGTTTCCGCGGCGCAGCGCGATCGCCGATTGCAGGTAGCGGAACAGCGGCGCGCGCTCGTCGAAATGATCGGCGCCGCCACTGCCGTAGCCGCCGGCGAACATCGCTTCGCGCGGTTCGGTGAAGCCCTGCTCGGTGCCGTAGTAGATCGTCGGGATGCCGGGCAGGGTGAGGATCGCCAGCAGCGCCTGCTTGAGCGCAGTCGCGTCGGCGTGTTGCAGGAAGCGGTCGACGTCGTGGTTGTCGACGAAGCTCGGCATCAGCCACGGGTTCGCGTGCACGCGCAGCCTGTCGTCGATGCGCCACGCCAGTTCCGCCGGCGGATGCCTGTGCACGAACACGTCCTGCAGGCTCGAATACAGCGGATAGTCGAGCATGCCCGGCAGCAGCGGCCTGCCATCGGCGTCGCGCATGTAGCCGTCGATCTTGCGCGCGACCTTGTCGTCGAACGGCTTGTCGATGCCGAAGCCTTCGCCGAACAGGTGGAAATTGCGGATGCCGGCCTGCCGCGCGACCGCGTAGATGCCCGGTGCGTTCGCGTCGTTGGAATAGAGGAAATCGGCGAAGAATTCCGGCGGCACGTGGAAGGCGGTGTCGACCCGGAACGCATCGACGCCGACGTTGCGGATCCAGTAGCCGTAACTGTCGCGCAGTGCGGCGCGCACGGCGGGGTTCTCGGTATTCAGGTCATCGAGGCCGGAGAGTTGCCAGGTGGTTTCCTGCTCGCGCAACTTGAAATACTGGATGTCGGGCGTCCAGTGGTAGATCGCCGCGCTGCGCTGTCCGGGATCGCGCGCGTCGTTTTGATCGAACGGCGCTTGCGTCGGCGCGTCGTGGCCCTGCGTGTCGGTGATGCGGTGGAAATCGCTGGACGGATCGTTCGGGTCCCAATCGCGGCCGTAGTCGATGAAGTTCGCGGTGTGGTTGACCACGATGTCCTGCACCAGCAGCATGCCGTGCGCGTGCAGTTGCCGCGCGAGCTGCCGGTAATCGCGCAACGTGCCTTCGTGCGCATCGACCGACTTGAAATCGATCGCCCAGTAGCCGTGGTAGCCGCCGTATTTCGTCGCCGGATTCCACCACTGGTTCGCCACCGGCGGGGTGATCCACACCGCGGTCGCGCCGAGCCTGCGGATGTAATCGAGGCGGCGCGTCACCCCGGCGAGATCGCCACCGCTGTATTTGGCGTTGTCGCGCGGATCGTATTCACCGGCGCGCTGGTCGTCGTTGTCCGCTTGCGCATC
Source organism: Lysobacterales bacterium (assembly GCA_015655355.1). Classification (GTDB taxonomy): domain Bacteria; phylum Pseudomonadota; class Gammaproteobacteria; order Xanthomonadales; family Xanthomonadaceae; genus Pseudoxanthomonas_A. The sequence continues at coordinate 25,064 of JAATFG010000136.1, read as the reverse complement.
GTCGAAGCGGTCGGTCATCACGAAGTAGATGACCTGGTCGCGCCAATCCGGCGCGTCGCGTTCCTTCTCCGCGGCGATGCATTGCATCGTTAATAGCGCTATCAGCAGCGCGAGCGCCGATTTGCGCGGAATTTCCGCGGTTTTTCGCATTGCAGCATCGCTCCGATTGAATCGCATGGCGCTGATTGTGCATGCGCCACCATGCTTTGGTGCAAGGCATGAATACGTATGCAGGGAGATTTGTGCGGGCGATCCGGCGACTACCATGGCCGCCACTTCGAGAGGCCTGTGTCCTTTCGTGAAGTGCGAACAGACAACTCGACAAAAGCAAGACAACATTCGACTGGGAGGGAAGATGTTGCAAACCAAACGCAATCTTTTGTGCGTCGCGCTGGCTTCGGCGATGACCTTGGGCACCCATGCCGCGCATGCGCAAAGCACCGAACAGAACGCCGAACAAGCGAAGGACGGCGACGCGACGACGAAGGACAAGGGCAAGCAGACCACCGACCTGGACAAGGTGACGGTGACCGGCATCCGCGGCGCGATCAACCGCTCGGTGGATGCGAAGCAGGAGTCGACCTCGATCGTCGAAACCGTGTCGGCCGAAGACATCGGCAAGTTGCCCGATGCGTCGATCGCCGACTCGCTCGCGCGCCTGCCCGGCTTGACCGCGCAACGCGATCGCGGCCGCGCCGCCGACATCAACATCCGCGGTTTCGCCGGCGACTTCGCCGCGACCACGCTCAACGGCCGCGAGCAGGCCAGCACTGGCGACAACCGCGGCGTCGAGTTCGACCAGTATCCGTCCGAGGTGCTCAGCGGCGTGACCGTGTACAAGACGCCGGACGCGCACCTGGTCGGGCAGGGCCTGTCCGGCACCGTCGACATGCAGACCGTGCGCCCGCTGTCGTTCGACAAGCGCGTGGTCAGCTTCAACGCGCGCTACGACGAGAACAGGATCGACGACCTGAAGGAACACGGCAACCGCTACAGCGCGTCGTACATCGACCAGTTCTTCGACCACAAGCTCGGCGTGGCGATCGGTTTCGCGCACGAGGACAGCCCGCAGCCGAATTACCAGAACGAAGCCTACGGCTACACCGGCATGCCCGGCGCGACCGACGGCACCTCGGTCATCGGCGGCGGCAAGGTGTACATGCTCGACGACCGCAACAAGCGCGACGGCGTGATGGCGACGGTGCAGTTCCAGCCGAACGACGTGTGGGAAAGCACGCTCGACGTGTTCCACTCGCATTTCAAGCGCCCGGAAATCAAGACCGGCCTCGAATTCGGCACGGTGTGGGGCCCGGGCGGCCAGGTGCTGGAGAGCGACACGGTCGAAGGCGCGACCGCGACCTCGAGTTCGTGGTCGAACGTGCACCCGGTGATCCGCATGGACAGCGACCCGATCGACGACACCCTGGATTCGATCGGCTGGAACAACAAGTTCCACTTCGACGGCAACTGGACCTTGAACACCGATTTCTCGCTGTCGAACGTGAAGCGCAAGATGCGCTTCCTCGAAACCTATGCCGGCGTCGCCACCGCCGCTGCCGGCACCACGGTCGACATCGGCCTCGACCCGGGCGGCGATTTCAACAACTACACGTTCGGCACCGATTTCGGCGATCCGGCCAACCTCGTGCTGACCGACGCCGCCGGATGGGGCCAGGACGGCTACCTGAAGAACTTCCTGGTCAAGGACAAGGTCAAGCAGGGCCGCATCAACCTCGTCCACGACATCGACGAAGGCGCGGTCAGCAGCATCGACTTCGGCATCAACGTGACCAAGCGCACCAAGACCAAGACCTCGAACGAATCCAAGCTGTGCTTGGTGACGTGCAGCGACGGCATGAACGGCGACACCGCGGCGTTCCCCGGCAGCTCGATCGTCGATTTCGGCGGCTTCGGCGGGATCGGCAGCATCGCCAGCTACAACGCCGAGGACGCGCTGGATTCCGGCATCTGGAACCTGGACACCAAGTACGACCCGAACATCGCCGCGAAGAACTGGTCGGTCGACGAGAAGCTGACCACGCTGTACTTCCAGGCCAACATCGACACCACGCTGTGGGGCATGCCGTTGCGCGGCAATGCCGGCGTGCAGCAGATCTACACCGACCAGAATTCGGAAGGCTACGGCACGTATTCGGGCGATCCGGCCGGCGAGCTGGTGTCCGACGGCGCCACTTACGCCGAGTTCCTGCCGAGCCTGAACCTCGGCCTGGAGTTCATGCCCGACACCGTGCTGCGCTTCGCCGCCGGCAAGCAGATGGCGCGCCCGCGCATGGACCAGATGAAGGCCGGCATGGACGTGAGCATCTGCACAGGGTGTGCGCAGATCACGCTTGCCGACGGCAGCAAGTCCACCGGCACGTACTGGAGCGGCAACGGCGGCAATCCCAAACTCAAGCCGTGGATGGCCGATGCCTACGACTTGTCGCTGGAGCACTACTTCAGCACCGCTGCGGGCAACCGCGGTTACTTCGGCGCGGCGTTTTTCTACAAGGACCTGACCACCTACATCTACCAGCAGAACGAGCTGCACGACTTCAGTGGCGAACCGTTGCCGGCGCCGATCGACGGCCAGGCCGATTACCCGGCCGGCACCGAAGGCATGATCAGCCAGCCGGCCAACGGCAAGGGCGGTTCGATCCACGGTTACGAACTGACCGCCTCGCTGCCGCTGGACCTGCTGTGGGCGCCGCTGGACGGCTTCGGCCTGATTGCGACGTACTCGGACACCAAGAGCGCGATCAAGCCGTTCGGCCCCGACAGCACGCAACCGCTGCCGGGTCTGTCCAAGTACGTGTCGAACATCACCGCGTACTGGGAACGCAACGGCTTCTCGATCCGCTACAACTACCGCCAGCGTTCGGCCTTCCTCGGCGAAACCCGCGCTTACGGCGCCGACCTGCAGTACATCAACTTCGCCGCCGACACGGTGCAGGACGCGCAGGTGAACTACACCTTCCCGGACGGCAGCAAGTTCAAGGGCCTGTCGCTGTACCTGCAGGTCAGCAACATCGGCGACGAACCGTCCAAGACCTACGACGCCGGCGACCCGGCCCATCGTCCGATCGCGTACTACAAGTACGGCCGCACCACGCTGGCGGGGCTGGGCTACAAGTTCTGAACGCAGTCGAGACACGCGCTGGAACCCCCCGCTCGCCCCGCCGAATCACTGGCGGGGCGTTTTTTCACGCGGCCCCCTTGCCGAAACCGGCGCCGACCCCTAAAATGCGCAGCTCCTTCGGGGTGTAGCTCAGTCTGGTAGAGCGCTACGTTCGGGACGTAGAGGTCGCAGGTTCGAATCCTGTCTCCCCGACCAATTCCCGCGGTCGCCCTGGCGGTCGCGGATTGACGACGAAACCACCGGCAACGGTGGTTTTTTCGTTTGTGGTGCGGCCGCAGCGGCTAAAATGGGCCGTCATCCACCGCCGACTTTCTGGAGTTTCGCTTGATCAAGCCGCGCACCCCGCCGGGCGTCATGGAGCTGCTGCCCCGCGAGCAGATCGCGTTCCAGCGCATGCTGGATACGGTCCGCCGCAATTACGAACGCTTCGGCTTCCTGCCGGTGGAAACGCCGGTGTTCGAGCTGTCCGAAGTGCTGCTGACCAAGTCCGGCGGCGAAACCGAGCGCCAGGTGTATTTCGCCCAATCCACCGGCGCGCTGGAAAAGGGCGGCGAAGGCTTGCCCGAAATGGCGCTGCGCTTCGATCTGACCGTGCCGCTGGCGCGCTACGTCGCCGAGCACGAGCACGAACTTGCGTTTCCGTTCCGTCGCTTCCAGATCCAGCGCGTGTACCGCGGCGAACGCGCGCAGCGCGGCCGTTTCCGCGAGTTCTACCAGTGCGACATCGACGTGATCGGCAAGGACGAGTTGTCGGTCCGTTTCGACGCGGAAATCATCGCGGTGATCCACTCGGTGTTCTCCGAGCTGGGCATCGGCGCGTTCACCGTGCAATTCAACAACCGCAAGCTGATGCGCGGCTTTTTCGAGGCGCAAGGCGTGGTCGATGCCGAGCAGCAGGCGCTGGTCCTGCGCGAAGTGGACAAGCTCGACAAGCGCGGCGCCGACTACGTGCGCGAGACGTTGACCGGCGAAGGCTTCAACCTGCCGGCCGAGGGCGTGGCGAAGATCCTCGAATTCGTCGAAGTCCGCTCGAAGAGCCACGACGATGCATTGTCGATTCTCGACAAGCTGGTTGCGCAGCACGCGAATGCGTCGCTGGTCGAAGGCGCGAACGAATTGCGCGAGGTGCTGACCCTGGTCAAGGCGCTCGGCGTGCCGGAAGGCGCGTATTGCTTGAATCTTTCCATCGCGCGCGGCCTCGATTACTACACCGGCACCGTGTACGAGACCCAGCTCGACGACTATCCGCAGATCGGCTCGATCTGTTCCGGCGGCCGCTACGAGAATCTCGCTTCGCACTACACCAAGTCGAAGCTGCCGGGCGTTGGCATTTCGATTGGCATGACCCGCCTGTTCTGGCAGTTGCGCGAGGCCGGGCTGATTTCCGGCATCGACGAGAGCAGCGTGCAGGCGATGGTGGCGCTGATGGACGAAGCGCGCATGGCCGATTCACTGGACATCGCGCGGCGCCTGCGTGCCGGCGGCATCAACACCGAAGTGCAGATGGAGCCGAAGAAGATCGGCAAGCAGTTCCAGTACGCTTCGCGCGCCGGCATCCGTTTCGTCGTTCTATGCGGTGACGACGAGGCCGCGCGCGGTGTGGTCGCGGTGAAGGACCTGGTGCGCGAGCAGCAGTTCGAGGTCAAGCGCGACGAGCTGGCTTCGACGTTGAAGGTGGAGCTGGAACAGGCGAGGGCGCTCGCCGGCCGTTGATCGGATTGGAGTGGCGTACGCTGAACGAGGCCGGGCTTGCCCGGCCTTTTTGTTTGCGCTATTGTAATAGCACGTTATTACATTGATCGACCATGAAGCAGCGCCCCGAACCCTTGCCGCAGAAAGACGCCGAGGCCAGCCTGAAGGCGCTGGCGAAAGCGCTTGCCGCGCTGGAAAAACCGGAGGAGGTGCGCGCCTTCCTCGTCGATCTGTGCACGCCGGCCGAGCTGGAAGCGATGGCCGACCGCTGGAAGGTGGTGCCGCACTTGCTCAAGGGCTTGCCGTACCGCGAAATCCACGAACTGACCGGCGTCAGCGTGACCACCATCGGCCGCGTTGCCCGCACCCTCGAACGCGGCGAAGGCGGTTATGCCGCCGCGATCAACCGCCTGCAAGCCGGCAAGACCCAGACGCGCATCGCTGCGTCGCATTGAAGAAACCCGCATGAGCATCGTCCCGAACAACGCGGCGCGCGAGCGTCTGCGCATCGCCATCCAGAAATCCGGCCGCCTCGCCGAACCGGCCCGCGCGCTGCTCGCCGCCTGCGGGCTGAGCTGGCGCGAAAGCCGCGACAAGCTGTTCTGCTACGGCGAAACGCTGCCGATCGACCTGTTGCTGGTGCGCGACGACGACATTCCCGGCCTGATCGCCGATGGCGTCTGCGACCTCGGCATCGTTGGCCGCAACGAACTGGGCGAGCAGGCCAGCGAGCGCGAACGCAATCGCGTTCCCGCCGCATACAAGGAGCTGCGTGCGCTCGGTTTCGGTTCCTGTCGCCTGATGCTGGCCATTCCCGAAGAATGGGAATGGACGGGCGCGGCGGTTTTAAACGGCTTGCGCATCGCCACGAGTTATCCGGCGATCCTGTCGAGCTGGCTGGAGCGGAACCAGGTGCAGGCCGGCGTGGTCGAGTTGAGCGGCTCGGTCGAAATCGCGCCCAAGCTTGGTACCGCGGACCTGATCTGCGATCTGGTCAGCAGCGGTGCAACCTTGAAGGCGAACCAGCTCAAGCCGGTCGAAAGCATCCTCGAATCCGAAGCGGTGCTGGCCGGCCCGGTGCGCGATTTCGACGACGCCCGCGGCGAGCTGATGGCGATGCTTCTGCGGCGCATGGACGGCGTGCTCAAGGTCAAGCATAGCCAGTTGCTGATGTTCCGCGCGCCCAGCGCCAGCGTCGATGCCTTGTCGAAACTGCTGCGCGATGCCGAGCCGCTGACCCGCACCGCGGCCAGCGACGACGGCTCGCTGGACTTGCAGACCATGCATCACGGCGAAGTGAGCTGGAACCTGCTCGAGGAACTGGAGCGCGCCGGCGCGCGCAATCTGATGGTGTTGAAAGTGGAGCGCTCGCTGGCATGAACCTCACGATGAACATTCTCGATTGGAGTGCGCTCGACGGCGACCGGCGCGCGAAGGCGCTGACACGCCCGGTGCAGGTCGTCGCGCAGGAAACCCGCGCCAATGTCGCCGACCTGCTGCGCCGCGTGCACGGGATCGGCGACCCCGCGTTGCGTGAAATCACCGCGAAATTCGATGGCGTCCAACTCGCTGCGTTCGAGGTTTCAGCGGACGAATTCGCCGCTGCGCGCGCCGCGATCAGCGACGAACTTTTCGCCGCGATGCAGGAAGCCGCGGCGCGCATCGAGGCGTTCCACCGCGCCGGCATGGCCAGGCCGTACAGCGTCGAAACCGCGCCGGGCGTGGTCTGCGAGCGCGTGATCCGGCCGATTCCGCGCGTCGGTCTGTACGTGCCGGCCGGCAGCGCGCCATTGCCGAGCACGGCGTTGATGCTCGGCGTGCCGGCCAGGTTGGCTGGCTCGCGCGAAGTGGTGCTGTGCACGCCGCCGCGCAAGGACGGCAGCGCCGACCCGGCGGTGCTGGTCGCCGCGCAACTGACCGGCGTGACCCGCGTGTTCAAGCTCGGTGGCGCGCAGGCGATCGCCGCGCTCGCGTTCGGCACCGAGAGCGTGCCGAAGGTCGACAAGATTTTCGGCCCTGGCAACAGCTATGTCACCGAAGCCAAGCAGCAGGTCGCGCAGGCCGGCGCGGCGGCGATCGACATGCCGGCGGGTCCGTCGGAGGTTTTCGTGATCGCGGATGCCGGTGCGGATGCGGCGTTCGTTGCCGCCGACCTGTTGTCGCAGGCCGAGCACGGCCCGGATTCGCAGGTGTTGCTGGTTTCGGACAACGCTGCGCTGTTGCAGGCGGTGCGTGCGCAGATCGACGTGCAACTGGCCGCATTGCCGCGTGCAGGCATCGCCGAAAAAGCACTGAACTCCTCGCGCCTGATCAAGGTCGAGCAGCTCGAAACCGCGTTCGCGATCAGCAATGCCTACGCGCCGGAGCACCTGATCCTCGCCCTGCGCGAGCCGCGCGCGTGGCTGGACAAGGTCGAGGTCGCCGGCTCGGTGTTCCTCGGCGACTTCACGCCGGAAGCGCTCGGCGACTACTGCAGCGGCACCAACCACGTGCTGCCGACCAATGGCGCGGCGCGCGCGTACAGCGGCGTCAGCGTCGCCAGCTTCCAGAACTTCGTCAGCGTGCAGAGCGCGAGCAGGCAGGGCATCGGCAACATCGGACCGTGTGCGTTGACCCTGGCGCGTGCGGAAAGCCTCGATGCGCACGCCAATGCGGTCGCGCTGCGACTGGCGCGCGCGGTCATGGAGCCCGCCGCGTGAGCAGCCTTCTCGATCTGGTGCGCAGCGACTTGCGCGGCTTCGCCGGCTATTCCTCGGCGCGCAGCGCGAAGACGAGTGGCGAAGTGTGGCTCAACGCCAACGAATCGCCGTGGGCGAATCCCGGCGATGCCAGCGGTTCCTCGCGGCGCTATCCCGATCCGCAGCCGCAGGCGCTGCGTGAAAAGCTCGCCGCGCTGTACGCCGTCGATGCCGCGCAGTTGCTGATCGGGCGCGGCAGCGACGAAGCGATCGACCTGCTGGTGCGCGCGCTGTGCGAAGCCGGGCGCGATGCCGTCATCGTCACGCCGCCGGTGTTCGGCATGTACGCGGTATGCGCGCGCCTGCAGGGTGCCCGATTGGTCGAAGTGCCGCTGGTCGATGGCGAAGGCGGGTTTTCCGCGGATTTTGTCGCGATTGCGGATGCGGCGCTGGCGAACCGGGCCAAGCTGGTGTTCCTGTGCTCGCCATCGAATCCGACCGGCGCGGCGATCGCGCTGGCCGAGATCGAGGCGCTGGCAGGACGGCTCGCAGGCCGTGCTGTGGTCGTCGTCGACGAGGCCTATGGCGAATTCTCCGACATGCCTTCCGCGACGACGCTGATGGCGGCCAATCCGAACATCGCCGTGCTGCGCACCCTGTCCAAGGCGCATGCGCTGGCCGCCGCGCGCATCGGCACGCTGATCGCCGACAGCCGATTGATCGCGGTGTTGCGCGCCTGCCAGGCGCCGTATCCGATCGCCACGCCGTGCGCGGAACTGGCGCTGGCCGGCCTGGACGAAGCGACGCAGGCGCATACCCGGGAGCGCGTGGCGCTGCTGAAGGGCGAGCGCGAACGCCTGCGCATCGCGCTGGAAAAGACCGCGGGCGTCAAGCGCGTGTATCCCTCGCAGGGCAATTACCTGCTGGCGCGTTTCGACTCGGCCGACGCCGCGTTCCGCGCCTTGCTGGAAGCCGGCGTGGTGGTGCGCGACCAGCGCGCCGCGCCGCAACTGGACGATGCGCTGCGCATCAGCATCGGCACGCCGGAACAGAACGACCGCGTGATCGCGGCGCTGAACAATGCGAAGGCGGTGGCCGCATGAGCGCGAAAATCCTGTTCGTCGACCGCGACGGCACCTTGATCGAAGAGCCGGCGGATTTCCAGATCGACAGCTACGAGAAGTTGCGGCTGGTGAAAGGCGTGATTCCGGCGCTGCTGAAATTGCGCGACGCGGGGTTCGAGTTCGTCATCGTCAGCAACCAGGATGGCCTCGGCAGCGCAAGCTACCCGCAGGCCGGTTTTGATGGCCCGCACCAGCTCATGCGGCAAATCTTCGAGAGCCAGGGCATCGTCTTCCGCGAAGAGCTGATCGACAGGAGCTTCGCCGCGGAAAACCTGCCGACGCGCAAGCCGGGCATCGGCATGGCGCTGCATTACCTGCGCGACCGCAACATCGACCTCGACCATTCGGCGATGGTCGGCGATCGCCCGACCGACATCGAATTCGCGAACAACATGGGCATCCGCGGCTTCCAGCTCGAGACGCCGCAGTTCGGCGGCGAATGGGATTGGGCCGGCATCGCCCATGCCCTGGCCGATGCGCCGCGCACCGCGCGCATTCGCCGCAGGACCAAAGAGACCGACATCCTCGTCGAGCTCGATCTGGACGAGGCCGCCGAACCGAAGATCCACACCGGCCTGCCGTTCTTCGACCACATGCTCGAACAGATCGGCAAGCATGGCGGTTTCGCCTTGACGGTGCAGGCCGAAGGCGACCTGCACATCGACGAACACCACACCATCGAGGACACGGCGCTCGCGCTTGGCGCGGCGTTGAAGCAGGCACTCGGCGACAAGCGCGGCATCGGCCGCTATGGCTTCGTGCTGCCGATGGACGAGACGCTGGCGCAGGTGGCGCTGGATTTTTCCGGGCGCCCGTACCTGGTGTTCGACGGCGAATTCAAGCGCGAACGCGTCGGCGACCTGCCGACCGAACTGGTGCCGCATTTCTTCCGCTCGCTGTGCGATGCGGCGGGGGTCAACATCAACGTGAAGATCGAAGGCGAGAATGATCACCACAAGATCGAAGGTGCGTTCAAGGGCCTGGCGCGCGCGCTGAAGCTGGCGATCAGGCGCGAAGGCAGCGAACTGCCCTCGACCAAGGGTGCGCTGTGATGAACGTGGTGCTTGTCGATGGTGGCGGCAGCAACATCGGTTCGGTGCGCTACGCGCTGCAGCGCCTCGGCGTGGAGGCGGAGCTGACCGGCGATGCGGAGAAGATCCGCGGCGCGGATCGGGTCATCCTGCCCGGCGTCGGCGCGGCGGCGGAAGGCATGCGCAAGCTGCGCGAGCACGGCATCGTCGAGCTGATGCGCACGCTGGACAAGCCGCTGCTTGGCGTCTGCGTCGGCATGCAATTGCTGTTCGAGCACTCGCAGGAAGAAGACGTCGATTGCCTCGGCCTGCTGCCGGGACAGGTGACGAAATTGCCGGCGGGCGAAGGCGTGCGCATTCCGCACATGGGCTGGAACACGTTGCAGAAGCACGGCGAATCGTCGTTGCTCGATGGCATCGACGAAGGCGCTTACGCTTATTTCGTGCACAGCTACGCCGCGCCGGATTGCGAATTCGGCCTGGCCTCCTGCGATTACGGCCGGCGTTTTTCCGCGGTGGTGCAGAGGGGCAGGGTGGCCGGCGCGCAGTTCCACCCGGAGCGTTCGTCCACGGTCGGTGCGCGCCTGCTGAAGAACTTCATCGAGTACGGCCTGCAATGAATCTTGTCCGTTATCCCGCCATCGACGTGCGCGACGGCAAGACCGTGCGCCTGGCGCAGGGCGATTACGCACGGCAGACCGTGTATGCCGATTCGCCCTTGCGGCTTGCGCGAAGCTACGCGGCACAGGGCGCGGAGTGGCTGCATCTGGTCGATCTGGATGCGGCCAAGGCCGGTGGTTACACGCTCGCGCCGTTGCTGGCAGCCATCGGCGAGGCCACGTCGCTGAAAGTCCAGACCGGCGGCGGCGTGCGTTCGCGCGATGACGTGCGCAGGATTCTCGATGCCGGTGCATCGCGCGTGGTGATCGGTTCGCTGTCGGTGAAGAATCCGGACGAAGTGATTGCGTGGATCGGCGAATTCGGCGCGGACAGGATCACCGTCGCGCTGGATACGCGTCAGGACGTCGCGCCGGACGGAAGCGGCGGCGCATGGCAGTTGCCGGTGCATGGCTGGACCGAAAGGTCGGGCATGACCCTGGACGCGCTCGCCAGGCGCTACGAAGCGGCCGGCCTGAAGCACCTGCTGTGCACCGACATCGCCCGCGACGGCATGCTGGGCGGACCGAATTTCGCGCTGTACGCGCACATCCGCGACATCGTGCCGAAGCTGCAGGTGCAGTGCTCCGGTGGCGTTTCCGGCATTGACGACGTGCGCGTCGCGGCAGCAAGCGGCTGCGCCGGCATCGTGCTTGGCCGCGCCTTGCTCGAAGGCCGGTTCACCCTGGAGGACGCATTGCAATGCTGAGCCGGCGCATCATCCCCTGCCTCGACGTCAAGGGCGGCCGCGTGGTCAAGGGCGTGAAGTTCCGCGACCACGTCGACATGGGCGACATCGTCGAACTGGCGTTGCGCTATCGCGATGCAGGCGCCGACGAACTGGTGTTCTACGACATCGGCGCCTCGCCGGAAGGGCGCAATGTCGATGCCGCATGGGTCGAGCGGGTGTCGAGCCAGCTCGACATCCCGTTCTGCGTCGCCGGCGGCATCCGCAACGTCGAGGCCGCGCGCGCGGTGCTGGCCGCCGGCGCGGACAAGATTTCGGTCAACACGCCGGCGCTGGAACGGCCCGAGCTGATTTCCGAATTGGCGACGGCGTTCGGCGTGCAATGCGTGGTGGTCGGCGTCGATTCGATGAAAGAGGGCGATGGCGAATGGCGCGTGCGCCGCAATGCCGGCGATCCGTCGAAGACGAGTGGCGTGGGCCTGCGCACGCTGGATTGGGTGGCGCGTGCGCAGGTACTCGGTGCCGGCGAAATCGTGCTCAACTGCATGGACAGCGACGGGGTGCGCAAGGGCTACGACATCGCGCAACTGGAAGCCGTGCGCGCGATTTGCGGCGTACCGCTGATCGCCTCGGGCGGCGCGGGCGAGGTGGAGCATTTTCGCGACGTATTCGCGCAGGCCGATGTCGATGGCGCGCTGGCGGCGAGCGTGTTCCATTCTGGCAAGATCGACGTGCGCGACCTGAAGAACCATCTGCGCGGAGAAAACATAGAGGTACGGCTGTGATGGAGTACGAAGTGAGCGAAGAATCGAAACTCGACTGGCAAAAGGGCGGTGGTTTGTTGCCGGTGATCGTGCAGGATGCCGATACGCTGCGCGTGCTGATGCTCGGCTACATGAATGCCGAAGCGTTGGAGGTCACGCGCGAAAGCGGCCATGTCACCTTCTTCAGTCGCAGCAAGCAGCGCTTGTGGACCAAGGGCGGGACCTCGTCGCATTTCCTTGATGTGGTCGAGATCAAGCAGGATTGCGATGCCGACACGCTGCTGGTGCTGGCGCGTCCGCATGGGCCGACCTGCCACCTGGACCGGCCGAGCTGTTTCCCCGAAGCGCCGAACGATTTTCTGGCCGAACTCGATGCCCTGGTCGAATCGCGCGAAAAAGAACGCCCGCAAGGCAGCTACACCACCAGGCTGTTCGAGAGCGGCGTGCGCCGCATCGCGCAGAAAGTGGGCGAGGAAGGCGTCGAGACCGCGCTGGCCGGCGTCGCCCAGGATGATGAAGCCTTGCTCGGCGAAAGCGCCGACCTGCTGTATCACCTGGTCGTGCTGCTGCGCGCGCGCGGGTTGTCGTTGAACGATGCGGTCGCGGTGTTGCGCCAGCGCCATCGTTGAAGCGTCATTGGCCGGGGTTACAATCCGCGCGATCTCCATTGCGGGAAATTCCGATGCGTGCGTGCCTGTTGCTGCTGTTGTTGTCCGTGTCGTGCGGTTCCGCGTTCGCGGCCGGTGTGCCTGACAAGGGCCGGCCCGGCCAGCTCGACGTGCTGGTGTTCGGCGATCCACAGGTCAAGAACGTGCAGGACGTGGGTTATTACGAGCGCGAGATCGTCGCACCGCTGGTCGGCAAGCAGCATGCGCAGCTGGGCTTGAGCCTTGGCGACATCGCCGAAGATCCGGCGATGTACCCGCGGGTCAAGGCGGTCGATGCACAACTGCATTTGCCGTGGATGTACGCGCCGGGCAACCACGACGTCGATGCCGACGCGACCGGCGACGACGATTCGCTGAAGGCCTGGCATGCCGCGTTCGGCAAGGACAGCACTGGCCGCAACGAGAAATTGGCCAGCTTCGTGATGCTCGACGACGTGATCGCGCAACCGGACAAATCGCCGGCTTACGTCGGCGGCTTGCGCGAGGACCAGTTCGCCTTCCTCGGGAAATTCCTGCGCACGGTGCCCAAGGACAACCTGCTGGTGATCGGCCTGCACATCCCGCTGTTCGAGGTCGGCAATACCGAAACTTTCCGCGTCGCCGATCGCGAACGCCTGTTCGCGCTGCTCGAGGATTTTCCGCACGTGTTGATCCTGAGCGCGCACACGCATGCCCAGCAGAATTACTGGCACGACGCCAACGACGGCTGGCACGGTGCGCAGCCGCTGCACGAATACAACGTCGGCACGGCTTGCGGTGCGTTCTGGGCGGGCGCGAAGGATGCCGACGGCATTCCCGATTCGACGATGGGCGACGGCACGCCAAACGGTTACGCGACGCTGGCGGTCAAGCCGCATGGCGATTATTCGCTGGCCTGGCATCCGGGCCGCGACCCGAATGCGGCGATGCGCCTGCATGCGCCGAAGGTGCTGCGCAAGGGCGAGTATCCCGGCTACGGCGTGTTCGCCAACGTGTTCATGGGCGATGCGCAGACGCGGGTCGAATTCCGCGTCGATGGCGGCGCCTGGAAGCCGATGAAGCGCGTGGTGCAGGCCGACCCGTACCTGCTCGCCGAGAACGTCAGGGACGACGAAGCCGATGCGTTGCGTGGCTACGACCGCTCGGACGAGGCGCAGGTTTCAACCCATCTGTGGCGTGGCGCGCTGCCGACCGATCTGGCGCTCGGCGAGCATCAGGTCGAAGTGCGCGAGTTAGACCGCTGGCAGGGCGAGCAACGCGCGCAGACGAGTTATCGCCTGCAGGATGCTTCGCCATGAGCGAGCCGGCCGATTTGCCGATCAGGCTGTTCGAGGACGCTGCCGTCTTCGGGGAATGGCTCGAGGCGAACCGTGCAACGTCCGGGTTGTGGTTGAAGATCGCGAAGAAAGGTTCCGGCATGGCTTCGATCACCTATGCCGAAGCGCTGGACGTGGCGTTGTGCCATGGCTGGATCGACGGGCAGAAGAAGGGGCTCGACGAAAAGTCCTTCCTGCAGCGTTTTACTCCGCGCAAGAAGCGCAGCCTGTGGTCGAAGATCAACGTCGGTCACGTCGAACGGCTGGCTGCGGCGGACCGCATGCGCGAAGGCGGTTTGCGCGAAGTCGAAGCGGCCAAGGCCGACGGCCGCTGGGATGCGGCCTATCACGGCGCGGCGAAGATGGAAGTGCCGCCGGAACTGGCCACGGCGCTGGCGAAGAACAAAAAAGCGCAGGCGTTCTTCGATGCGCTCGACAAGACAAATCGTTACGCGTTCTGCTTCCGCGTGCACAACGCGCTGAAGCCGGAAACCAAAGCGGCGCGCGTCGAGAAATCCGTGGCGATGCTCGCGCGCGACGAGAAGATCCACTAATCCAGCGCGATTCCGTCGAAACTCTCGACCCTCGCGTGGCCGTTCGCGCCATCGCCGCTGCGCGCTTGCGGGTAATCGTCGCGACGATCGACCAGCACGGTTTGCAGGCCGGCTTCGCGCGCGGCGTCGAGTTCGGCGACGACATCGCTGAGGAACAGGATTTCCGCGGCGGGCACGCCGATCCTTTCGGCGATCTTCGCGTAGCTCGCCGTGTCGCGCTTGCCGCCGACGTCGAGATCGAACCAGCCGGAGAACAGCAGGCTCAGATCGCCGGCGTCGCTGTGGCCGAAGAACAGTTTTTGCGCCGGCACGCTGCCGCTGGAATACACGTACAGCGGATAACCGTCGGCATACCAGTGCTGCAACGCCTGCGCGGCGTCGACGTAGATCGGCGCGACGAAATCGGCGTTGCGGTAGCCGGCGTCCCAGGCCATGCCTTGCAGCGCTTTCAGCGCGGCGTGCTTGCGGTCGCTGTCGATCCAGCCCTGCAGCGTTTCGACGATCACGTCGTCCTTGCACGCGCCGCCGAGTTCGACGGCCACGTCATCGAGCCATTTGCGCACGTCGGCCTTGTGCCCGTTCGCCGCGACGAGGCCGGGCAGGGCGCGGCGCGCATACGGGAACAACACGTCCTTGACGAAGGAAATCGAGGACACGGTGCCCTCGATGTCGGTGAGGATCGCCTGCACCACGTCAGGCGGCCTGCTGCGAGGGATGTTCGTAGCGCGGGAATTTCTGCGCGATGTCGGTGCCGGTGAAATGGCCGACCCAGCCGTCCGGCTGCTGGAAGAAGCGGATTGCGGTGAAGCGCGGCTCGGGGCCCATGTCGAACCAGTGCGTGGTGCCGTCGGGCACCGAGATCAGGTCGTCCTTCACGCACTCGATTTCATAGACCTTGGCGCCGACGTGGAGCACGAACAGGCCGCTGCCTTCGACGAAGAAACGCACTTCGTCTTCCTTGTGGTAGTGCTCGTCGATGAACTTGGCGCGCGCGGCATCCTTGTTCGGGTTGTCGGGCGTGATGCTGGCCACGTCCACCGTGGTGAAGCCGCGTTCGGCGCTGATGCGGTCGATGTCGGCCTTGTATGCCTCGATCACTTCTTCCTGGGTCGCGCCGGGCCGGAGCGGCTTGCCGGCATGCCAGCGCTCGAACTGCACGCCGATCTTTTCCAGTTCCTCGGCGATGAAGTCCGGGTCGTAGCTGGCGAACAGCGGCGTGCTCGGGTCGGTTTCGGCAAAGATGCGCAGGCGGCTCATGGCGGACTCCTGTCGTGGAATGACGGCGATTATAGGGCGCGTCGGAGTTTCAGTGGCCCGGGCCTTGGCCCAGGTCATTACGTTCTCAATTTACGAAGTTCCAGTTCGCAATGAAGCAGGAACTCGAACGCTTCCAGATGCCGGCGTGCTTCGGCGACGTCGCGGCCCCAGGCGTACAGGCCGTGGCCGTCGATCAGGTAGCCCCACAAGGTTTGCCGGTCGAGCAGTCCGTCGACTTGCCGGGCGAGAACCGTCATGTCCTGGGTATTGGCGAACACCGGAATGTCGATCGCGGTTTCGTGGGTGCTGTTGCCGTGGAAGGCCTTGAGCAGTTCGTAGCCTTCGATGTGCACGCGGCCTTCGTGCGCATACAGGCGCGAGGCAATCGTCTGCACCGGCGAATGCGTGTGCAGCACGCAACCGATTTCCGGGAAGCGTGCGTACAGTTGCGCGTGCAGCAGGGTCTCGGCGGAGGGGCGCAGCTCGGTGGCGACCGGCTGGCCGTCGAAATCCACGACCATGATGTCGCTTGCGGCGAGATGGCCCTTGTCGCGGCCGGAGACGGTGATCGCGGCGTGCCTGTCGTCGAGGCGCTGGGAGAAATTGCTGCTGGTCGCAGGCGTCCAGCCGCGCGCGGCCAGCCAGCTTATGCAGTCGATCAGTTCGTGCGCCTTCGTGGAAAGCAGCGCGGCGTCGTAGGGCAATGCGTCCATGGCGGCGAATGATACAGGCTTGCCATTGCAGGTTGATGCCGGCGCGGGCGCAAACGAAAGCGGCGCGGATTTCTCCGCGCCGTCGTGTCGTCGCCATGGCGGAATGCTTCAGTGCGGCTGGCGCAGGCGGCTGTGGCGGTAGCCGTAGAAGCCGTAGATCAGGAAGCCGAACGCCGTCCACGCCAGCATCAGCATCCAGTTGTGCGTGGTCATCGTCGACAGCAGGGCCATGCAGCTGAGGATGCCGGCCACGCAGATCGGCCACACCAGCGGCATGCGGAACGGGCGCGGCAGTTCCGGGCGGGTGCGGCGCAGGATCAGCACGCCGGCGCAGACCGCGGCGAAGGCGATCAGCGTGCCCATCGAGGTCAGCTCGCCGAGGATGTCCAGCGGGAACAGCGCCGCCAGCACCGCGATGCCGATGCCGGTGATGACGGTGTTGATGTGCGGGGTGCGGTATACGGGGTGGATGCGGGTGAACACCGGCGGCAGCAGGCCGTCGCGGGCCATGATCATGAAGATCCGCGGCTGTCCGATGATCATCACCAGCACCACCGAGGACAAGCCGATCAGCGCGCCGATTTCGACCACCATGCGCAGCCAGGCCAGTTGCGGATGCGCGGCGACGGCGGTGACGACGGGTTCGTCGGTACCCAGTTGCGCGAACGGCACCAAGCCGGTCATCACCGCGGCCATCGCGATGTACAGCACGGTGCAGATCACCAGCGACAGCATCATCCCGATCGGCAGGTCGCGCTGCGGCTTGTGCGATTCCTGCGCCGCCACCGACACCGCCTCGAAGCCGATGTAGGCGAAGAACACCATCGACGCGCCGCGCAGCACGCCTTCCCAGCCGTACTTGCCGGGGCCGGCGTTGGCGGGGATGAACGGGTGCCAGTTGTCCGGGTTGACGTACTTCCAGCCGGCGAAGATCACCAGCAGGATCAGCCCGGTCTTGAGCGCGACCATCGCCATGTTCATCGCCGAGGACTTGCGGATGCCGACGTAGCAAAGCCAGGTCAGCAGCAGCACGATCGCCGCGGCCGGCAGGTTGGCGATGGCGCCGGTCGGATGCAGCTTGGCGTCCAGCGGCGCGTTGACCAGGGCGGCGGGCAGGTGCAGGCCGAAGTGGTCGAGCAGGCTGAGGAAATAGCCGGTCCAGCTCACCGCCACCGCCGAGGCGGAGACGCCGTATTCGAGCACCAGCATCCAGCCGATGAACCACGCGGCCAGTTCGCCCAGGGTGGCGTAGGTGTAGCTGTAGGCGCTGCCGGACAGCGGCACCATCGCCGCGAATTCGGCGTAGGCCATCGCGCAGAACGCGCAGCACACGGCGGCGAGCACGAACGACAGCACGATCGCGGGGCCGGCGTGTTCGGCGGCGGCCTGGCCGGTGATGACGAAGATGCCACCGCCGATCACCGCGCCGATGCCCAGCGCGGTCAGGCCCCATGGGCCGAGGGTGCGATGCAGTTGCAATTCGCCGGCGGCCGCGGTGGCCATCGGGTCTTTGGTGGCGAAGAGTTGCTTCATGCGGGTTCCTGAGGACGTTCAATGCAGAAGGCCGGCAGTGGTTGCCGGCCTTCGTGGCGTCGCGGGGTTCAGCCTGCGGTTTCCTGCGCGAGCAGGCTGCGGCGGTAGCCGTACAGGCGATAGATGACCAGGCCCAGCACCGCCCATCCGGCGAACACCAGCTTGGCGGTCATGCTCAGGTTGACGAACAGCAGCAGGCAGCCGGCCACGGCCAGCGGGCACACGATCCACGCGAACGGCGTGCGGAACGGACGATGCCGGTTCGGCTGCTGCTTGCGCAGGATCAGCACGCCGATGGACACCATCGCGAACGCCAGCAAGGTGCCGGAGTTGGAGGTGTCGGCCAGTTTGCCGACCGGCAGCAGCGCCGAGCAGAACGCCACCACCAGGCCGGTGATCAGGGTGATCACGTGCGGGGTGTGGAAGCGCGGGTGTACCCGCGACAGCACTTCCGGCAACAGGCCGTCGCGCGACATGGTGAAGAACACGCGGGTCTGGCCGAACATCATCATCAGCACCACCGACGGCAGGGCGAGGATCGCGGCGATGCCGATCCAGTTGCCCAGCGCCGGATGGCCGAGCAGGCGCAGCACGTGGGCCAGCGGTTCATGGCTGCACACCAGCGCCTCGGAGCCCTTGCAGGCGGCGGCGAAGGCGGCGCTGCCCGGCTCCATCGGCAGGCCGTCGGCGCCGAGCACCGGCTGCGCGCCGACCGCGCCGACCGCGCTGTAGCCGACCAGCAGGTAGAACACGGTGCAGATCAGCAACGAGCCGATCAGGCCGATGGGGATGTTGCGGTTCGGGTTCTTGGTCTCTTCGGCGGCGGTCGAAATCGCGTCGAAACCGACGTAGGCGAAGAAGATCGACGCGGCCGCGCCGAGCACGCCGACGCCGCCCAGCGGGCTGCCCCAGCCGCCCGGCAGGAACGGGGTGAAGTTGCCGCTGTGGCCGGCTGCCGCGGGCAGGGCGATGGCGATGAACATGATCAGCGCGACGATCTTGATCGCCACCAGCACCGCGTTGACCTTGGCGCTCTTGGAGGTGCCGATCAGCAGCAGGCCGGTGACGACGAAGGAGATCAGGAAGGCCAGCAGGTTGAAGGTGCCGCCGGCGAACAGGCCGGTGCGCAGGAATTCCGGCAGCGCCAGCGTGCCGGGCTGGACGAGGCCGAACAACGTGGCGTTGTCGAGCAGGCCGTTCATGTAGCCGGACCAGCCGACCGACACCGTCGCCGCGCCGATGCCGTATTCCAGGCCCAGCGCCCAGCCGACGATCCACGCGATCAACTCGCCGAGCACGCCGTAGGTGTAGGTGTAGGCCGAGCCGGACACCGGCACCATCGAGGCCAGTTCCGAATACGCCAGCGCGGCCAGTCCGCACACGGTGGCGGCGATGACGAAGGCGATCATCATGCCCGGGCCGGCCTTCTGTCCGGCTTCGGCGGTGAGCACGAAGATGCCGGTGCCGATCACCGCGCCGACGCCGAGGAGGGTCAGTTGCACCGCACCCAGTTGGCGGGTAAGGGATTTCTTCTCTGCGGTTTCGAGAATTTTTTCGAGTGGCTTGACGCGCCAGAAAATCATGGACGAACTCCCCGGTAGATCTTGGAATGAAACCGCCACCTGCGGCAGGCGCCGGGCACGGAAGTTCCGAACCATACCTGTTGCCGACGCAGTCACACAAGCGTCAAACCGCCCGGATTGGCGATAATGGGGGAATTCCTCCGCTGGCTCCCTCGAATGGTGCGATTGATGCATGGCAACAGTGCAAACCTGGCCGACGCCTTGGACGACTACGCGCGTCGCTGGCCGCAGCAAGCGGCGATCGCGGCCGAATTCCGGGCGTTGCTGGCCGATGCGGCCAACCCTTTCCTGCGCGAACGCCTCGCCGGCCACTTCACCGGTTCGGCGTGGCTGGTGAGCCGCGACGGCGCGCGCGCGTTGCTCACCCATCACCGCAAGCTGGACATCTGGGTGCAGCTCGGCGGCCACGCCGATGGCGACACCGATCTGGCCAACGTCGCCTTGCGCGAAGCGGAGGAAGAATCCGGTTTGAGCGGCTTGCGCGTCGACGCGCAACTGTTCGATCTCGACCGCCACTGGATTCCCGAGCGCAAGGACGTGCCCGGCCACTGGCACTACGACGCGCGCTACATCGTGCATGCGGGCGACGACGAAAACTTCGTCGTTGGCGAGGAATCGCTCGATCTGGCGTGGCGCGACATCGCGCAAATCGCCCACGACGAAAACGCGGATGCCTCGCTGCGGCGGATGGCGGACAAATGGCTGGCACGAAATTGATGCACGCAAAAGCTTGAAGATGCGAATCATTCGCATGTAGAATCGCGCTGATGCCGTGGCACCTGCCGCGGCGCGTTTCTCACTGGAGCTTTCGATGCGTGCTGCCGTCTCTTCCCGCCGCGCCCGGCTTGCGAACAAGCTGACGCCGCGCGTTTCCCTGTTGGCCCTCGGCCTGCTGCTCGCCGCACAGGCCCAGGCGCAATCCGCCGATGACGCCGCGGCCGGCAAGGACAAGGCCACCGATCTGGACAAGGTGCTGATCGTCGCCCAGCGCGCCGAACGCGTCAGCAACGGCGCGACCAATCTCGATCTGGCGATCAAGGACACGCCGCAGTCGATCAGCGTCGTTTCCGCCGAGCAGATGCGCGACTTCGGCGCCAACAGCGTCAACGATGCGTTGAAGCTGGCGACCGGCATCAACGTCGAGGAATGGGAAACCAACCGCACCAACTACATGGCGCGCGGCTTCGACATCGAGAACACCCAGATCGACGGCGTCGGCATGCCCAATGGCTGGGGCATCGTCACCGGCGCGCTGGATTCCTTCGGCTACGACAAGATCGAAGTGATCCGCGGCGCGAACGGCCTGCTCACCGGCGTCGGCAATGCCTCCGGCACGATCAACTACGTGCGCAAGCGCCCGACCAACGAGGCGCAGGGCGAAGTCGGCATCAGCTACGGTTCGTGGGGCAGCACGCGCGAGCAGGTCGATTACTCCACGCCGTTCAACGACAGCGGTACCTGGGCGGGGCGCATCGTCGCCGCGCACGAGGACGACGGCTCGTACCTGCGCGGCCTCGACAACAAGCGCGATTACCTCTACGGCATGGTCGACGGCCAGGTCGGCGAACGCGGCACGCTGACCCTCGGCTACGGCTGGCAGAAAGCCCAGACCACCGGCAACATGTGGGGTGCGCTGACCTACAACCTCGACGACGGCAGCCAGATCGGCTGGAACCGCAACGCTTCGACCGCGCAGGACTGGACCTACTGGAACACCCTCAACAACAACGCCTTCGTCGAATACAGCTACGCGTTTTCCGACAATTGGCAGTTGAAGGCGACGTACAACTACCAGCGCTTCGAAGAAGACGACCTGCTGTTCTTCGCCTACACCTCGACCGGCCTCGACCCGGAAACCCATCAAGGCCTGACCGGCTGGTCGTACCGCGGCAACGACGTCACCACCGAGCACATGGGCAACGTCAGCCTCAACGGTCATTTCGACTGGCTGGGCCACGAACAGGAAGTGATGTTCGGCGCCAGCCTCGCTTACAGCGAATATCCGCAATACAGCTATGCGATCGACAGCCTCACCGATCCGAGCTTCGGCGCGTTGCCGGCGTTCCCGTATGCAGGCAACGTGTTGCCGACGCCGGTGGTGGGCGCGAAAGGCCTGGACGGCACGCTCAACCAGCACCTCAAGCGCGTGTTCGGCGCGACCCGGTTGACGTTCACCGACAGGCTCAAGGCCATCGTCGGCTTCAATTACGCCGATTTCAACCGCGACGGGCAGACTTCCGGCACGCCGTTCGAGCAGGGCCAGAGCAAGGTCAGCCCCTACGGCGGCGTGACCTGGGACTTCAGCGACAACGTGCTCGGCTACGTCAGCTATTCGGACATTTTCCAGCCGCAGGATCAGTACGACATCAACCACGTCTACCTCGATCCGACCAAGGGCGTGAACTACGAAGCGGGCATCAAGGCCGACTGGTTCGGCAAGCGCCTGCTGACCACGCTGGCCGTGTTCGATGCCAAGCAGAAGGGCCTGGCGACTTCCGCCGGCATCGATCCGGACACCTTCCAGTACTACTACGTCGCCGAGGACGTGGAATCCAAGGGCTGGGAATTCGAGGCCACCGGCAAGCTCAACGATTACGTCGAACTCGTCGTCGGCTATACCCATCTGAACCTGACCGGCGACAAGGAACTGCTGACGACCGTCGATGGCCGCATCAACCCGTGGGCGCCGCGCAGCACGGCCAACTTCCTGCTGAGTGCGCGCGTACCCGGTTACGAAGCGGTATCGTTCGGCGTCGGCGGCAACTGGCGCAGCGAAACCGCGAATCTGGACAGCTACACCAACTATCCGGTTCGCCAGGGCAGCTACGCGGTGTTCAACGCCTTCGCCGCGTGGGACATCGTCAAGAACCTCAGCCTGCGCGCCAACGTCAACAACCTCGGCGACAAGAAGTACATCGGCAGCCTGTACTCGATCGGCTATTACGGCGCGCCGCGCAACTACACGCTGAGCGCCGCGTACAAGTTCTGACATGACCTAGGCCGGCCTCACCGCGGGATGGCTGCTGCCGGCATTGCTGGCCGCGCTGGGACTTTACCTGTCCAGCGCGCACCAGCGCTTGTGGCCGGCGGCGCGCGCGCATGCGTCCGCGTTGCGCGTGGCGGCCGCGGCCTGCGCGCTGGCGTCGCTGGCGGCATCGATCGCATTGCTCGGCATCGTCGCCGGCGTGTTCGCCAGCCTGACCGCGGCGATGCTGGTGCTGGTGCTGTTGCCGTATTGCGATGCCTGGCGGCGGATGCGCAAAGAGGCCGCGCGATGAAGGACGGGATGGGAGTCAGGGCGCTCGCCGCGCTGCTGCTGGGCCTGCCGCTGACGGTCGGTTTGGTCGGCGTGTTCGCGCTGGCGTGGCCGGGCGATCAGCAAGTCACCGCGCTGCCGTGGATGTTGCTGGCGTTTCCGGTGTGGATCGCGGCGATGTCGCTGGCCTTCATGTTCAGGAGCGGCCTGCGCGCGTGGCTGTGGCTCGGCGGCGCGACTTTGCTGTGCTTCGCATTGCTGTACGGATTGAAGGCCGTGCACCTGATCGGAGTGCAGGGATGAAGGCGGCGACCCTGCGCCATTTCCTGTGGCTGCACACCTGGGCCGGGCTGATCGCCGGCATGGCCTTGTTCATCGCGTTCTACGCCGGTGCGATCACCGTGTTCGCGCCGGAGATCCGCGACTGGGCGCGCAACGGCGGCGAAACCGTTGTGCCCGCCGAGCCGGTCGCGCGTGCGCAGCAACTGCTCGATGCCTTGCTGCGCACGCATCCGCAGGCGGCGGCCAGCGTCTATCTGGAGTTGCCGGGCGAACAGGGGCCGCAGCCGGTGGCGGAGTGGTTCGCGGCGGACGGCACGCACCGCTTCGTGCTCGACGCCGCCGCGCACGCAACCCATCTGCAGGAAACCCCGGCGCGCACCGGCTTTGCCGATTTCATCTACGACCTGCATTTCACCGCCGGCCTGCCGCAAACCTTCGGCACCTATCTGTTCGGCGTGGTCTGCGTCCTGTACGGCCTGGCGCTGGTCAGCGGCGTGGTGATCTACGCGCCGGGGTTCTTCAAGGATCTGTTCGCGCTGCGCCTCGGCAACAACCTCAAGCGGATGTGGCGCGATGCGCACAATGCCATCGGCATCCTGTCGCTGCCGTTCCACGTCGTGTTCGCGTGGAGCGGCGCGGTGCTGTGCATCGGCCTGCTGCTGTTGCTGCCGTTCCAGTACCTCGTCTACGACGGCAAGCTGTTCAAGCTGGTCGAGCGCGATTTCTACGGCGCGCCGCAAGTGGCCGCGGCGAACGTCGCCAAGCCTTCGCTGCCGCTGCGCGATCTGCTCCAGCGCGCGCACGAAGTCGCGCCGGACTTGCAGGTCGATGGCGTGTCCTACGTCAACTACGGCGACGCCAATGCGCGCGCGACGCTGTACGGCACGCAGCAGCAGCGTCGGCTCAACACGCTGGGGGCATTGACGCTGGATGCGGGCAACGGCGATGTCGTCGCCAACATCGCGCCGACATCGATGACGCCGGGCATGGCGATGCTGCGCGGCTTGCAGGCGCTGCATTTCGGCAATTTCGGCCATGTCGCGGTGAAGTGGCTGTATTTCGCCCTGGGCATGGCCGGTGCGTTCCTGTTCTACAGCGGCAACCTGCTGTGGATCGAATCGCGGCGCAAGCGCCGGCAGCTCGATCAGCCGAGGCGCACGCGCTTCATGGCCGCATTGACGCTGGGCGTGTGCCTGGGCTGCGTCGCCGGCGTGTCGGCGTGCTTCGTCGCCGGCGCGTTGCTGCCGGAGGCCTGGGCGTCGCGCGCGTACTACGCCGTGTTCTTCGCCTGCCTGGCATGGGCCTGCCTGCGCCAGCCGGCGCGCGCCGGGCACGAGTTGCTGTGGCTGTGCGCGTTGCTGTGCGCGGTGATTCCGTTCGCCGATGGCTGGCACTCCGGCGAACACCTGTTTGCCGCCGTGTGGCACGGGCACTGGCATCGTTTTTTCGTCGATGCCATCGCGTTGCTGCTGGCGATCGCCTATGCGCGCATGGCGCAGGCGAGCATGCGCCGCAGCCGCGAGGGTGACCCGAACAGCGTCTGGGCGCTGCGCTGAGTCACGCTGTGCGAATCATGGCGCGGTTCGGGTGTCGAGGTCGCACGCGGCCGCGCGCACCTCGTCCAGATGGGTGTCCGGCATCGCCAGGCCGCGATGCGCCAGTTCGTCATCGGTAGCGCCATCGTCCTGCACCGGCTTGCCGTGGAGCAGGCTGCGGCTTTCGAGCAGCACGTATTGCGGCATTTCGCAATCGAAGCGCACGCGGCGCTGGCGCTCGTCGAAGGAGGTGCCATCGTCCGCCTGCTGCGCCGGCGCGTAGCGCGTGCGCCATTGCACGGTGACGCCGTCGGCATCGAAGCGCGCGCCGTGCCCATCGATGAAATCCGCTTCGACCGGCACACCGCCGAAGCCTTCGTCGTAGTCGTAGGACGCCAGTTGCCAGCGTGTTTCGTCGATGCCCTTGCTCAGCGCTTCGGGCAGGAATTTCGGCAGAGGCTGGCCGGCGTGCCAGGTCGTGCGTTTCGGCAATTCGCCCAGCAGTTCGGCGGGAATGGCGAAGTTGAGGTTCTCGCCGCCGTCGTCGATCCAGCCGGTGATGCCGAGCAGGTTGCCGCGCGCATCGAACAGGCCGCCGCCGCTGGAACCGGAGGA
>JAATFG010000039.1 GCA_015655355.1 Lysobacterales bacterium | reverse complement strand
TGTGCCAGTCGTCGCGGAAGGTGCACGCCTGCTCGGTGCAGCCGGGGGTGTCGTCCCTGGGATAGAAGTAAAGGACCAGCCACTTGTCCCTGAAGTCCGCGAGGCTGCGGACCTTGCCGTCCTGGTCGGGGAGCGAGAACGCCGGCGCGGGCGAGCCCACCTTGGGCAATTCCACCGCGTGCGCCATGCCGCGCCAGACCAGCAGACCGAAGACGGCGGCGGTGAATAGAAACAGCCACTTCATGCAAAGGATTCTAGTCCCACTTGGGCTAAAATCACACCCGCCGCCCCGGTAGCTCAGTGGATAGAGCGGTCCCCTCCTAAGGGACAGGTCGCACGTTCGAATCGTGTCGGGGCCACCATCCTGGGCAATCCCTGCGCAGGTCTTCCGGATTTCGTGCAACTGGCGCGCATCCACTTCGCCACGAACACCCATGCCGAAGCGCAGGAATACGCCGATGCATTCGCGTTCTTCGAGACGCGCCTGCATCAGGGGAGGTTTGAACAAATGCCGTCATGCCGGCGAACGCCGGCAGCCAGCGACTTCAATTCATTGAAAGCTAAAGACCCTGGATCCCGGCGTTCGCCGGGATGACGCGCAAAAATGGAGTTATTCAGGCCTTCCTTAGCGGTGATTGCGGCATCCCGGCGGGCATAATGCGTGCATGCAAGCCACCGTGGACAGCGTCGATTTCGGGCGGGTGCTGGTCGTCGAGGACGATGCGGCCATCCGCAGGCGCCTGTGCGCGGTGCTGGCGCAAACCCGGGACGGAGCAGGGACGATCCATGCCGTCGCCGACCTGGCCGGCGCGCGGGCGGCGCTGCAAGCCGGCGACTTCGGCCTGGCCCTGGTCGACGTCGGCCTGCCCGATGGCAACGGCGTGGAGCTGATCGCGTGGCTGCACGAACATCGCCCGCGCACGCAGGCCCTGGTGGTGTCCGGGTTCGGCGACGAGCACACCGTGCTGGCGGCGCTCAAGGCCGGCGCCGTCGGCTACCTGCTGAAGGAGCGCGACGACATCGAACTGGTCGCGGCCTTGCACAGCATCCGCCGCGGCGGTTCGCCGATCGACCCGGCGGTGGCGCGGCACATCCTTGCCCAGTTGGATGCGCCCGCGCCGCCTTCGCGCAAATCGGAAATCGGCTTGAGCGAGCGCGAGCGCACCATCCTCAAGCTGGTGGCGAAGGGTTTCAGCAACCGCGAAATCGCCGAGGTGACGAGTTTGTCGCATTACACCGTCGGCGATTACACCAAGAGCATCTATCGCAAGCTCGCGGTGAAATCGCGCACCGCGGCCGTGTACGAGGCGCGCACGCAAGGGCTGCTCGACGATGAAAGCTAGGCTCGGCCGGGCCGTGTTGCCGTTGTTGTGGGCGTTGCTGTGCGCTTGCGCGTCGCCGGCCGCGCCGGCCGCGCCGGTGCGCGACATCGCCACGTTCGACCGCGCCGAGGCGGTGCAGGCCGGGTGGGATTCGGCCGCGCCGCCGGGCGATGGCTGGGTGCCGGTGAAGCTGATCGACGACTGGTCGCAACGCTGGCCGCAACACGATGGCGTGGTCTGGTATCGCCTGCGCTTCACCGATGACGGTACCGCGGCGCGCGGCCTGCTGATCGACTACGCCTGCCTGGCGCAGGCGGTGTATCTCAACGGCAGCCTGCTGCACGCCGATGTCTCGCAAGTCGAACCGCTGTCGCGCAGTTGGGTGAAGCCGGATTATTTCGTCGTCGACAAACCCTTGCTGCGCGCCGGGACGAACGAACTGCTGGTACGCGTGTCCGGGTTCGCGGCGTACCAACCGGGGTTCGGCACGGTGAGCGTCGGCGCGCCTGGCGCGGTGCAGTCGGCGTACCAGCGCGGATTGTTCCAGCGTTTCTACGTGCGCCTGATCAGCTTCGCGATCAGCGCGGTGCTGGGCACGGTGTTCGCGCTGATGTGGCTGCTGCGGCGCAAGGAAACCGTGTTCGGCTGGTATGCCTTGTCCGAGTTGTTCGGTTCCCTGCACGGCTACAACTACGTCGCCACCAGCCCCTGGCCGCTCGCCGGCACGCATGTATGGGAGTCGCTGAACATGGCCCTGTTCGTGCTGGAGACGACGTGCGCGGCGCTGTTCCTGTTCCGCTTCATGGACCGGCGCTTCCCGCGCCTGGAAAAGGCCATGTGGGTGTGGACGCTCGCGGCCGCCGGCGTGGCCGTGCTGCTGCCGCACTGGAATGGCACGCATCGCAACCTGTGGCTCGGGCCGACGGTGCTGCTGGGCTATGCCACCAACCTGTGGTTCGTGCTGCGGGCGCTGCGCAGCCGCCGCGCCGATGCGGTGGTGATGGCGATCTGTACCAGCGTGCCGCTGCTGGTGTCGTTGCACGATCTGGCGCTGTACCTGGGCTGGGTGCATGGCGATGCCTTCCTGCTCGGCCTGACCTCGGTGTTCGGCCTGATCGGGGTGGCCTTCGCGCTGGCCTGGCGTTTCGTCGGCGCCTTGCGCCAGGTGGAGAATTTCAACGTCGAACTGCGCCAGGAAGTGGCCGGCGCCACCGCCCGGCTGACCGACACCCTGGCGCACAAGCATCAACTGGAACTGGACAACGCCCGCATCAACGAACGCCTGAACCTGGTGCGCGACGTGCACGACGGGTTCGGCGGCACCCTGCTGGGCACGATCAGCGAACTGGAGCACGGCGCGGTGTCGATGGACGTGCGGCAGATGGCGCAGAAACTGCGCGGCCTGCGCGACGACCTGCGCCTGATCCTCGACAGCACCCAGGCCGGCGAAGCGGATTTCGCCCAATCGCTCGCGCCGCTGCGCCATCGCTGGACGCAGCGGCTGGAACTGGATGGCATCCGCGCACGCTGGGACCTCGATGCCGCCGACGGCCTGCACTTGGGCGCCAGCGCGCAGCTGGACGTGCTGCGCCTGCTGCAGGAAGCGCTGACCAACGTGCTCAAGCACAGTTCCGCGCGCAAGGTCGAGGTGCGCTTCGCGCGCGACCAAAGCGGTTGGAGCCTGCACGTGCACGACGATGGCGTGGGGCTTCCCGGCGAGGGCGTCGGCGTGGCCGGCACCGGCATGGCCAGCCTGCGCGCGCGTGCCCGTCGCCTCGGCGGCACGCTCGAATGGAGCGGCGAGGGCGGCGGCACCGGCCTGGATTTGCGCGTTGCGGCGCCGAAGAGCACCGACATCCCGCCGCAATGACCTGACCCACGTCACGTAACCGGCGGAAATGCCCCCCCATATTCATGGGGTTATGATCGTCACGCTTCGACTGCGACAATCGGCACGAACGGGGAGGGTGGCGCAAGCCACCCGCATCGGCGATTGCGGTCGCTCTGGATTGGGGAAAACGCGATGAACAAGTGCTACCGGATCATCTGGAGCCGCGCGCTCGGCTTGTGGGTGGTGGTGTCCGAGTTGGCGAGCAAGCAGGGCCGCCCCGCGCGCCGCCGCGACCGACGCAGACACATCGTGCCGATGCTGGCGAGCTTGTCGCTGGCCTTGCTCGCGCCGCCGCTGTTCGCCGCGCAGGCCAGCGGTGTGTCCGTGCCCGTGCCGGCGTTGAAGCTCGCCACGCAAGTGGCGAAGACGACGCTTGCCTCGACGACGGGCCTGTCGACCGTCGCGCCCACCCTTGCCGCGACCGCGCCGCTCGACAACCTGCCCACCGGCGGCCACGTCGTCGCCGGCAACGGCACGATCAGCCAGAGCGGCAACACGCTGGAAGTCGACCAGACCTCGCAGAAGCTGATCACCGACTGGACCCGCTTCGACATCGGCAGTGGCTACGAAGTCGATTTCGTCCAGCCGGACACCCATGCCGTCGCGCTCAACCGCGTCACCGGCAACGACCCTTCGCGCATCTTCGGCACGCTGCACTCGAACGGCCAGGTGTTCCTGGTCAATGCCAATGGCGTGCTGTTCGCGCAGGGCGCGTCGGTCGATGTCGGCGGCCTGGTCGCCTCGACGCTGGACATCGCCAACGCCGATTTCCTCGCCGGCAACTACCGCTTCGGCGGCAACGGCAGCAGCGGCGTGATCGAGAACCACGGCAGCCTGCGCGCGGCCGATGGCGGCTACATCGCCTTGCTCGGCGGCACGGTCAGCAACAGCGGCATCGTGCAGGCGCAGCTCGGCAGCGTCGCGCTCGCCGCCGGCAACAAGGTCTCGCTGGATTTTGCCGGCGACGGCTTGCTGTCGGTGTCCATCGACCAGGGCGTGCTGGAGGCGCTGGTCGAAAACCACGGTGCCGTCATCGCCGATGGCGGCAAGGTGTTGCTCAGCGCGAAGGCCGCGGCCGGCCTGCTCGGCGGCGTGGTCAACAACGATGGCCTCGTGCAGGCGCGCACCCTGCAACAGCACGACGGCCAGATCGAATTGCTCGGCGACATGGATGTGGGCACGGTCAATGTCGCCGGCACGCTGGATGCGTCCGCGCCCGATGGCGGCAATGGCGGCGCCATCGAAACCAGCGCCGCGCAGGTGCATGTGGCCGATGGCGCAAAAATCACCACGCTCGCCGCCAATGGCCACAATGGCGGCTGGCTGATCGATCCGCAGGACTTCACCATCGCCGCCAGCGGTGGCGACATGACCGGCGCCACGCTGGGCAGCGAGCTCGCCAGCGGCAACGTCACCATCGAATCCAGCAACGGCAGCAAGAACGGCAGCGGCGACATCAACGTCGACGATGTCGTGAACTGGAACACGAACACGCTCACCCTCACCGCGGCCGACAACGTCAACATCAACAAGGTGATGACCGCCAGCGGCACCGCGGGCCTGGCGTTGAATGCCGCCACGGCCAACGGCAGCGCTGGCGCGGTGGCGGGCGGTGTGGTCAATGCGATGCCGGGCAGTGGCCGGGTGGACTTCACCGGCAGCGGCAACAGCCTC
>JAATFG010000040.1 GCA_015655355.1 Lysobacterales bacterium | reverse complement strand
TGGGCGAAGAGGCGACCGCCGCATACGAAGGTGCGCGCGACAAGCTGGCGCGTTTCATCAACGCGCCGTCGCGCAACGAACTTATCCTCACTTCCGGCACCACCCAGTCGATCAATCTCGTCGCCTACAGCTACGCGTTGCCGCGACTGAAGCCTGGCGATTCGATCCTGACTACAGGAATGGAACACCACGCCAACATTGTGCCCTGGCAGCTGGTGGCGGCACGGAGCGGGGCGACGGTCAAGGCCGCGCCGATCAATGAGCGGGGCGAGCTGATCGTCGAGAAATACGTCGAGATGCTGACGCCGGACGTGAAGCTGGCCTGCGTCACGCATGTTTCCAACGTGCTTGGCACGGTCAATCCGGTGCGCGAGATTGCGCGGGAATGTAAAAAGCGTGGCATTCCGCTGCTGGTCGATGGCTCGCAGGCGCTGCCGCACCGGCCGGTCGACGTGCAGGCGCTGGGTTGCGATTTCTACGCGTTGACCGGGCACAAGATGCTGGCGCCGACCGGTACCGGCGCGCTGTGGGCGCGGCGCGAACATCTCGAATCGATGCCGCCGTTCTTCGGTGGCGGCGAGATGATCCGTGAGGTGCGCTTCGACGGCACCACGTTCGCCGCGCCGCCGCACAAGTTCGAGGCGGGTACGCCGAACATCGCCGGCTTCGTGGGCCTGGCTGCGGCGATCGATTACTACCATTCGATCGGGTTCGAGGCGATCCACTCGTGGGAGCAGAACCTGCTGGCCTACGCCACCGAGCGGCTGCGCGAGATTCCCGGCCTGCGCATCTTCGGCGAGTCGAAGGTCAAGGAGCCGGTCATTTCGTTCCTGATCGAGGGCGCGCAGGCGACCGACATGGCGACCCTGCTCGATCTGCAGGGCGTGGCGGTGCGTTCGGGCCATCATTGCGCTCATCCGCTGATGCAGTTCTACAAGGTGCCGGCCACGCTGCGCGCCTCGCTGGCGTTCTACAACACACGTGAGGAAATCGACGCCTTCGTCGTCGCCCTGCTCAAGGTGCGCAAGCTGCTGATGTGATCGCGGCGGCGCTGACGCCGTGGCGGTCTTGCAGCTATCCTTCGGCTTTGCCGATCGTCACGGACTACGATGCTTGCCACGCTCCCCGGCCTGATCCGCCTGCCACTGGTCATGCTGCTGCTTTCCCTCAACGTGATAGTGCATGTGCTGGTGTTGTTCGCGTTCACGCTGGTCAAGGTGATCGTGCCGATCCGCGCGGTGCGGCGCGCGTGTTCGCGCGTGCTGGTCGGCATCGCCGAAAGCTGGATCGGCATCAACAACGTGCTGTTCGACGTGTTCACGCGCACGCGCTGGGTCATCGAAGGCCTGGACGGCCTGCGCCGCGACGGCAACTACCTGGTGCTGTGCAACCACCAGAGCTGGGTGGATATCCCGGTGCTGCAGAAGATCTTCAACCGGCGCATTCCGTTCCTGCGGTTTTTCCTCAAGAGCCAGTTGATCTGGGTGCCGCTGCTGGGGCCGGCGTGGTGGGCGCTGGATTTCCCTTTCATGAAGCGCTACTCGCGCGAAACGCTGGCGAAGCACCCCGAGCTGCAGGGCAAGGATCGCGAAGCCACTCGTCGCGCCTGCGAGAAGTTCCGGCACATGCCGGTGTCGGTGATGAACTTTGCCGAAGGCACGCGGTTCACGCAGGAAAAGCACGCCGCGCAGTCGTCTCCCTACCGCCACCTGCTTCGCCCCAAGGCCGGCGGGCTGGCGTTCGTGCTGGATGCGATGGGCGATGCATTGCACGCCATCGTCGATGTCACCATTGTCTATCCGAACGGTCCGGGCACGATGATCGATCTGATCGCCGGCCGCGTCTGCGACATCCGCGTGCACGTGCGCGAGTTGCCGATCGACGCCTCCACGCGCGGAAACTATGAAGACGACGCGGCGTTCCGCGAGCGTTTCCAGGCATGGGTGAATGCGCTGTGGTGCGACAAGGATGCGCGGATCGACAAACTATCCGATGCCGTCGATTCCAGCCATTCGTTCAGCTGACAGGAAAGCCCCTGTGCATGTGATTCGCCGTGTTCGTTGCCGGATTCTGCTGTCGATTCTGTTAGCGATCCTGATGCCTTGTGCGCTGTATGCGAGCGCGTTGCCGACCCTGCATGGCCGCGTGAATGACGAGGCGCATGTGCTGGGCAACAGCGCGGACGCGATCGAGGCGAAGCTTGCTGCGCATGAAGGTCGCACCGGTGACCAGGTGGTTGTGCTGGTGGTGCCCGACCTGCACGGGCAGGACATCGAAAGCTACGCGAACGATGTCTTCGCGCAATGGAAGCTCGGGCACAAGGGCGTGGACAACGGCGTGCTGATGGTCGTTTCGATCGGCGATCGTCGTGCACGGATCGAGGTCGGCTACGGCCTGGAAGGGCAGTTGACCGACCTGGCCAGCTCGCAGATCCTGCGCTATCGCATGCATCCGCATTTTGCGGCCGGCGATTATGCCGGCGGTGTGGCGGCGGGCGTCGATGGCGTGCTTGACGTACTCGACGGCAACAGCGGGGCGGTAGCGCCTGCGCCGCAGGAATCGCCGCAGGACATCGTGAAGCGCGAAGGTTTCTGGCGCTCCGGCGTGTGGGTGTTCGCGCTGTTTGTCGGCTTGTTTTGCCTGCTGTTCGGCTGGATGGCCGCGCAGGGCGGAAGCTGGTGGACCTACCTTTTGCTGGGGCCGCTTTGCGTCCCGCTGTTGCTGATGGTGTGGTCGTGGCCGGTGGTGGCCGGCTTGTTCGCGCTGGATCTGTTGTTGGTCGGATGGTGGCGCTGGCGGCGGATGCGCAACGATTTTTTGTATCCGCCGGCATCCGGCAAACATAGTGCCCGCCGTTCCAGCATCAAGGCCTGGCCGCCGTCGCCGGGGCAGATGCTGCTGTGGTCGGGCCCGCTCGGCAGCAGCCTGGCCAGCACGTCGCGCGGCGGTGGATCGTCGGGCAGTTCATCGGGTGATTCGTCCGGTTCATCCGACTACTCCGGCGGTGGCGGCAGCTCGGGCGGTGGCGGCGCGTCCGACAGTTGGTGAGCCGCCATAAACAAAACCACCGGCTCGCACCGGTGGTTTTGTTTCGAACGACACCAGTCGCAGTCGACTACCAGATTTTTACCTGGGTATCGTCACTGCGCACCATCGCGTCGCCTGTTTTGCATTGGAACGCCTTGGCGAACTCCGGCATGTTCGAGGGCGCGCCGATCGCGCGGAACTTCGCCGGTGCGTGCGGATCGGTATTGAGCAGGGTGACCTGCGCCTCGGGAAGGATGTTGCCGCGCCACACGCGGGCCCAGTTGAGGAAGAACCGCTGGTCCTGGGTGTAGCCGTCGATGGTGCGCTTCGCTTCGGCCGGGTTCTTCGACAGCGCCATCTGCAACGCGGTGTAGGCCGCATTCAATCCGCCCAGGTCGCCGATGTTCTCGCCCATCGTGAGGTGGCCGTTGACGTGCTTGCCGGGCAGTGGTTCGTAGGCGTCGAATTGCGCGGCCAGCTTGTCGGTGCGCGCCTCGAAGGCCTTGCGGTCGGCGTCGGTCCACCAGTTGACGTTGTTGCCCTTCGCGTCGAACTTGCTGCCCTGGTCGTCGTAGCCATGGCCCATCTCGTGGCCGATCACCGCGCCGATGCCGCCGTAGTTGATGCCGTCGTCCGCCTTGGCATCGAAGAACGGCGGCTGCAGGATCGCCGCGGGAAACACGATTTCATTGCGCTGCGGGCTGTCTTGGGCGTTCACCGTCGGTGGCGTCAGGCCCCATTCGTCGCGGTCCACCGGCTTGCCGATCTTGGCCACCATGTAGTCGTAGTTGAATTGGTCCGCTGCCTCGACATTGGCGTAGTAGTGGCCCGGCTTGATCGCGAGGCCGGACCAGTCGCGCCACTTGTCCGGGTAACCGATCTTCGGTGTGAAGCTGGCCCATTTCTCCAGCGCCTTCTGCTTGGTCGCGTCGCTCATCCACGGCAGGTTCTGGATGCGTGTCTTGTAAGCAGCGCGAAGGTTCTGCACCAGTTCTTCGGCACGCTGCTTGGAGGCGGCGGGGAAATGATCGGCGACGTAGAGCTGGCCCAGCGCCATGCCCATGCTGTCCTCCACCGTGTCGAGCGAGATCTTCCAGCGCGCTTTCATCTGCTTCTGGCCGTTGAGGGTGTTGTCGTTGAAGGCGAAGTCTTCCTGCTGGAGCGGCTTGGACAGATACGGCGCCGCGCGGCTGATCGCATGGAAGCGCAAGTACGCCTGCCAATCCGCGGTCGGCACGTCGTGCAGCATCTTCTCGAATTCGGCGAAGAACTTCGGTTGCGACAGCGAGAAACCGTTGGTCACGTCCGCGCCCTGCGCCTTGAAGAATCCGGCCCAGTCGAAGTCCGCCGTCACCTTGTCGGCATCGGCGATGCTGATGAAGTGGTAGCGGTTTTCCGGCAGGCGCAACTGGGTGGGGCGCATCGACACGTTCGCCAGTCGCGTCTCGAAGGCCAGCACCGCCTTGGCCTGCGCCTGCGCGTCGGTCGCGCCGGTGCCGGTCAACACGAACAGCCTGGCAATGTGCGCGACATAGGCGTCGCGGATCTTCGCGTAGTCGGGTTTGCTGTAGTAATCGGCGGTGGGCAGACCCAGCCCGCCCTGGCCGGCATAGGCGATCTGCATGTCGGAGTTCTTGTAGTCGGCATTGCCGCCAAAGCGGAACAGTACCGGATGCCCGTGGGCATAGCTGTCGCGGATATACGCAGTGATGTCGGCCGGTGTCTTCACTTCGGCGATGCGCGCGAGTTGCGGCTTGATCGGATCGAAGCCGGCCTTGTCGATGGCTGCTTCATCCATGCCGGCCGCATACAGATAGCCGATCTTCTGCTGGATCGAGCCGGCGGGCAGGGCGGATGCGTGCTCTGCCGCACGATCGACGATGCCGTGCTGGATGTTGAGGCTGTCCTCGCGCAGGGCATCGAACGAACCCCAGCGCGTACGATCGGCGGGGATCGGATTGGCGGCCACCCACTTCGCGTTGACGAAGCCGTCGAAGTCCTGGCAAGGGCTGATCTTGCCATCGAGTTCCTGCACGTTGAACACGCCGGAAGTCGCCGCGACGGCACTGCCACACAACGCGACGCCCACGGCAAAGGCCAGCGGTTTCACGAAACGATGCTTCATTGGTTTTCCCCTTGCGCGCGGTGGCGCCCGATCGTCGGATACGGCTTTGATGAGTCCCCATGCTGGGCAGCATGACCGTTCGCGAAACAGTGTCGAAGGTCATGGGTGGCGAGGGAAAGGGCGCAAGGCATGGTGAAGGTACAGCCTGCGTTTTATCATCGACGGATGACCGAACAGACCGCTCCCGTTTTCCGCGTGGCCAAGGCCTCCGATGTCGCCGCCATCGTCGCACTGGTCGAGTCCGCCTATCGCGGCGATTCGGGCCGGCGCGGCTGGACCACCGAGTCCGAGTTGCTGGATGGCCGGCGCACCGACGACGAGGCGGTGATCGAACTTGTGGATCGCGACGGCAGTTGCGTGTTGCTGGCCGAACGCGACGGGCAGCTCATCGCCAGTTGCCATGTCGAATGCCAGGGCGAGTCCGGTTACTTCGGCATGTTCGCGGTGGATCCCGATCGACAGGGCGGCGGCCTCGGCAAGACGGTGCTGGCCGAGGCCGAACGCATCGCGCGCGACGACTGGCATTGCCGCACGATGCGCATGACGGTGATCGAGCAGCGCGCCGAACTGATCGACTGGTACGAGCGTCGCGGCTATCGGCGCACCGGCGAATTCCAGCCGTTCCCGTATGGCGACGAACGCTTCGGCATTCCGCGTCGTGACGACCTGCGCTTCGCAGTGCTGGTCAAGGATATTGCCGGGCCAATGGCGTGAACGGCTGGGTGAAAGTCGGCACGCGCAGCGAGTTGCTGCCCGGCGAGTACAAGGTCGTGTGGGACGGCGACACGCCCATCGCGGTCTACAACATCGACGGCGCGCTGTACGCGGTCGAGGATATCTGCACGCACGATGGCGGCGATCTCGCCGGCGGCGACATACACGGCTTCGAAGTGGAATGCCCGCGTCACGGCGCACGCTTCGACTTGCGCAATGGCGCAGTGACGAAGCCACCGGCGTACGAACCGATCGCCAGTTTCCCGGTACGCGAAGACGACGGCGCCATCTGGACGCGCGACGATCGCTGAGCGCGTCGCGCGATCGAACGGTTACGCGGGCAGTTCGGTTTCGAAGGTGATCAGTTCGCGAATCTCCGGCGTGCGCAGTCCGACCATCATCGGGTTGCGCACGTTGGGCAGGAAGCACAGGTCGAAGATCTCGGAGATGTCGCCTTCGAAGCGGATCCATTGCAGCACGTCGCCGTTGGTGAGCGAGACGATCTGCACGCCACAC
>JAATFG010000032.1 GCA_015655355.1 Lysobacterales bacterium | reverse complement strand
CGTAGCAGGCGCTGTCGCCATGCGGATGGTATTTGCCGATGACGTCGCCGACGGTGCGGGCCGATTTCTTGTGCTTGTTGGCCGCGGCGAGACTCAGCTCGCTCATCGCATAGATGATGCGGCGCTGGACCGGCTTCAGGCCGTCGCCGATGAAGGGCAGGGCGCGGTCGAGCACCACGTACATCGAATAGTCGAGGTAGGCGCGCTCGGCGTATTCGCGCAGCGGGATCTGTTCAAAACCGTGGAAGGAGGTGCGGACGGTGTCGCTCATCGGTTGCGTTGCCAGTGGCAGTGAATCCAGCCGCCGATTCTAACCGGCGCACGCGCCGTGCATGGCGATGCGCGGCCGGATGGGGCGCCGCGCGCGCCGAGACCGTCCGCCGCCGCGCCCGTGGCCCGATGTTAAGCTGGGTTTGGGCAAGGCTGGCGCAGGATGCCTGCGCGTCATCCGCAGGACACCCTCCACACTCAAGGAGAACACCGATGAAGTTGCGTGAAATCTGCACGCTGGGCGCGTGTGTCGCGGTGCTGGCCGCGTGCGTGGTCGAACCGTCGCGCCACGGCGACCAAGGCTATTACGAAGGTGGCCGTGGCGGCGGCCATCATGGCCACCAGGATTCCGATTACGGGCATGGCGGCGGTCATGGCTATTCGCGCGGCGACCGTTACCGCGGCGATGGTTCCGAAGTCGGCGACTGGCGCGGTCACGGTGGCCTGTACGAACCGCCGCGCTGCTATCACTGGGTGCAGAACGGCAACCAGTTCCTGCTCGCGGCAGTCGCCACCGGCATCATCTCGGCGATCGTGCTGGCGCATTGACTGACGAAAAACGAAAAAGCCGCTTTCGCGGCTTTTTTCGGCTTTCCCGACGTTGGTGCCCAGGAGAGGACTCGAACCTCCACGGTTTTACCCGCTAGTACCTGAAACTAGTGCGTCTACCAATTCCGCCACCTGGGCGTCGGGAGGCGCGCATTATGCGGGGGTGGTCGAAGGCTGTCAACGACCCGCCGCGATTTATTTGCGGCAGGTATCGATGGCGTGCGGTGTAACATGCGCCATGGCGAAAAAAACCACGAACAAGACCCGCGGCAAGACCGTCGCCGGCACGGGCGGCAAGGCCGCGATGAAGCCGGCCGCGAAGGGCGGCGACGGCCGCTCGGCGGAATTCGATTTCGAGCAGGGCGCACCGCGGCGCAAGCCCGCGGCCGGCAAGGACCTGTCCAGCCTGCCGGCGTGGATGCCGCAGTCCGCGCATGCCACGCAAGCGGCCGCGCCGGCGAGAGACAAGCGCGGCGCGCGCGCGGAAGCCCCGTTGCATGAACCGGTCAGCCGCGTGCGTCCGCCGCCGAAGCTGCCGTTCGCGGTTGCGACGGCATCGGCAGGCATCGACGATCCGCATGCCGAGCGCGAAGCGCAGCGCTACGAACAGCCGATCGCGTCGCGCGAAGCGATCCTCGCCGTACTCGAAAGTTGTGACGGCCCGCAGACCGCCGAAGCGCTCGCGGAAAAATTGCAGCTCGCCGCGCCGGACCGTTTCTTCGCCTTGAACAAGCGCCTCGGCGCGATGGTCCGCGACGGCCAGTTGCTGCAGAACCGCCGCGGCGGTTTCGCCCCGGCGAAAGCGCTGGACCTGGTGCCCGGCACGATCATCGCCAATCCCGAAGGCTTCGGCTTCCTCAAGCCCGATGCCGGCGGCGACGATCTGTTTTTGCCGCCGCACGAAATGCGCAAGGTGCTGCACGGCGACCGTGCGCTGGCCAGCGTCACCGGCATGGACCGGCGCGGCCGCCGCGAAGGCGCGATCGTCGAAGTGCTGGAACGCCGCGTCGCGCGCCTGATCGGCCGCTACGTCGAAGAGGCCGGCATCAGCTACGTCGAACCGGACGACAAGCGCATCCAGCGCAACGTGCAGATTCCGGTCGACCAGCGCGGCGAAGCGCGCAGCGGCCAACTGGTCGTGTGCGAATTGTTGCAGGCGCCGGACGCGCGCAAGCCGCCGATCGGCAAGATCATCGCCGTGCTTGGCGACAAGCTGACCCCATCGCTGGTCGTCGAAACCGCGATCCACGGCCATGACATCCCGCACGAATTCCCGCAGCCGGTGCTCGCCGAAGCGGCTTCGGTGCCGCTGAAGATCGAAGCGGCGATGATCGGCAACCGCGTCGACCTGCGCGACACGCCGCTGGTGACGATCGACGGCGAGGACGCCAAGGATTTCGACGATGCGGTGTATTGCGAGGCGAACAGGCAGGGTTTCCGCCTCGTCGTCGCCATCGCCGACGTCTCGCATTACGTGCGTCCCGGCCAGCCGCTCGACGACGAAGCGCAGAACCGCGCGACCAGCGTGTATTTCCCCGGCTTCGTCGTGCCGATGCTGCCGGAGACGCTGAGCAACGGCATCTGTTCGCTCAATCCGAAGGTCGATCGTTTCTGCTTCGTCTGCGACATGCAGGTCGGTCGCGACGGCGAAGTGACCGGCTCGAAGTTCTACGAGGCGGTGATGAATTCGCACGCGCGCCTGACCTACACGCAAGTGTGGAAGGCGGTTGGCGAGAACGACGAGGAAACGCGTGCGCAAATCGGCTCCGTGTTGCCGCACGTCGAACGCTTGCACCAGTTGTATCAGGTGTTCGCCAAGGCGCGCACCAAGCGCGGCGCGATCGAGTTCGAGAGCAGCGAAGTGCGCTTCGTGCTCGACAACCGCGGTGAAGTGACCCAGGCCGGCATGTTGCAGCGCAACGACGCGCACAAGCTGATCGAGGAATGCATGATCGCCGCGAACGTCGAAGCGGCGAAATTCCTGCTCGAAAAACACGTGCCGGCGCCGTATCGCATCCACGACCGTCCGCCGGAACACAAGTACGCCGACCTGCTCGAGTTCCTCAAGGAGTTCAAGCTGGCGATGCCGC
This sequence comes from Lysobacterales bacterium, assembly GCA_015655355.1. Taxonomy (GTDB): domain Bacteria; phylum Pseudomonadota; class Gammaproteobacteria; order Xanthomonadales; family Xanthomonadaceae; genus Pseudoxanthomonas_A. Next base: position 5,498 of record JAATFG010000032.1, on the reverse strand, counting down.
CATGGGCGAAGGTGGTGCCGGGCGATTTCAGCAAGCTGCTGAAGAAGGTGCACGAGCGCCCGGATTCGGCGCTGATCGAATCGGTGCTGCTGCGTTCGCAAAGCCTTGCGGTGTATTCGCCGGACAACGTCGGCCATTTCGGCCTGGCGCTGGCCGCATATGCGCACTTCACTTCGCCGATCCGGCGTTATCCGGATTTGCTGGTGCATCGCGCGATCAAGTTCGCGCTGAGCGGCAATCCGGTGAGCAAGTTCGATTACACGCCGGCGCAGATGGCCGCGTTGGCATTGCAATGTTCCGAACGCGAGCGCCGTGCCGACGAGGCCGAGCGCGAAGTCGACGAGCGCTACCGCGCCGCGTGGATGGCGCAGCACGTCGGCGGCATCTTCGAGGGAACGATCAGCGGCGTAACCAGCTTCGGTTTGTTCGTCGAACTGGACCAGAGCAAGGTCAATGGCCTGATCCACGTGACCCAGTTGCCGCACGACTATTACCACTTCGACCCGGTGCGCAAGACCATGACCGGCGAGCGCCGCGGGATGGAATTCCGCTTGGGCGACCGCGTCACCATCCAGGTGATGAAGGCGAGCATGGAAGAGCGCAAGATCGACTTCAAGCTGGTCGAGCGCCGCGAAGAGGGCAATGCGGAGGCTTTGCCTCGCGCCGTTGTGCCGGCGACGAAGCCCTCGCGCAAGCCGAAGCGGAAATACTGAGGCCGACCATGAGCGTACATGCCGGCGGCTGCCAATGCGGCGCGGTGCGTTTCCGCGTCGAAGGCGAATTGCACGAGGCATCGATCTGCCATTGCCGCATGTGCCAGAAGGCGTTCGGCGCGTATTACGCGCCATTGGTGTCGACGCGCGGGGCGAAGCTGGAATGGACGCGCGGCGAACCGAAGCGCTTCGCGTCGTCGAACTTCGTCAATCGCGGCTTCTGCGAAAACTGCGGCACGCCGCTGACCTACGAAGCGCCGGACGGCATCGCGCTCGCCGCCGGTGCGTTCGATCATCCGGAACGATTCGCGCCGCGCATCCAGTACGGCGTCGAGGCGAAATTGCCTTTCGTCGATGGCTTGCACGCGCTTCCGGCGCGGCGCACCGAGGACGACGTACAAGCGTTGGAGTTTCTTGCGAAAATAGTCTCCAACCAGCACCCGGATCAGGATACATGAGCAACAAGCAGAACCAGTGGATTGTCGGCCTCAACGCGGTGGCTTCAGCCATCGAGCATGACGCCGACAACGTGCGCGAGGTGCTGGTCGAGGCGAGCAAGAACCCGCGCGTGACCGAAATCGAGGAGAACGCGCGGCGCAAGGGCATCGAAGTGCGCAAGGTCACCGAACAGGCCTTGAGCGGCGTGGCCGGCGGCGTGCGCCATCAAGGCGTCGCGGCGCGTTACGCGGCGGCGAAGACCTGGGCCGAAAGCGAACTCGAAGGCCTGCTCGAAAGCGCCGAAGGCAAGGCGCTGCTGCTGGTGCTCGATGGCGTGCAGGACCCGCACAACCTCGGCGCGTGCTTGCGCAGCGCGGCGGCGGCGGGCGTGACCGCGGTGGTGATCCCGAAGGACAAATCCGTCGGTGTCAACGCGACGGTGCGCAAGACCTCGGCCGGTGCGGCCGACCTGATCCCGGTGGTGCAAGTGACCAACCTGTCGCGCTGCCTGAAGGATTTGCAGAAGCTCGGCGTGTGGATTTACGGCCTTGCCGGCGAAGCCGATGCTTCGCTGTATTCGCTGGACTTGAAGGGCAACGTCGCGCTGGTGCTCGGCGGCGAAAGCGATGGCTTGCGTCGCCTGACGCGCGAGCATTGCGATGGCCTGGTGAAGATTCCGATGCCCGGCGCGATCGAATCGCTCAATGTTTCCGTCGCCACGGGAATAACCTTGTTCGAAGCGGTGCGCCAGCGCCAATAATCGCGGTTGCCGGCGGTGGTAGGCTTGGCGCTTCGCATCCCGAACGAGGCCGTGCCATGAACCGCAAGTTGCTTGCCACCGTGTTGCCGATCCTGTTGCTCGGCGCCTGCGCCAGCGTGGACAAGACGCCGGCCACGCCCGCGGCCTCGGCCGATGCCGGCGCGTTGCAGGTTGCCATCGGCGGTGCGTGGCGCACGCCGGCCAACGTCGTGCGCGACAAGTACCGGCATCCGGCGCAGACCTTGTCGTTCTTCGGCGTCGCGCCCGACCAGACCGTGGTCGAAATCCTGCCGGCGCCGGGTTGGTATTCGGAAATCCTCGCGCCTTATTTGCGCGACCGCGGCCATTACGTCGCCACGACCTGGGACGACGCCTCCAACCGGAAGTTGCGCGACAAGTTCGCGGCCGATCCGACCGAGTACGGCAAGGCGGAAATCCGCGGTTTCGACCGCAAGGCGCCGGCGTTCGGTCCCGATGGTTCCGCCGACGTCGTGCTGACCTTCCGCAACGTCCACAACTGGCTGGAGGATGGCAATGCCGAGGCGTATTTCCAGGCATTTTTCGCCGTGCTCAAGCCGGGTGGCACGCTCGGCGTGGTCGATCATCGGGCCAAACCGGGCACCGACGTGGAGACGATGGAGAAGTCCGGCTACCTGACCGAAGACCTGGTGATCGGACTGGCGAAGCAGGCCGGGTTCGAGCTGGCGGGCAAGAGCGAAGTCAACGCCAATCCGGCCGACGACACCCATCATCCGAATGGGGTGTGGACGTTGCCGCCGAGCAACCAGCACGACAAGGCCGATGACGCGAAGTACCAGGCCATCGGTGAAAGCGATCGCATGACCTTGAAGTTCGTCAAGACGACGAAGTAAGGCCAAGCCGCTTGTTCGCCATTCGGGCGCGTTGCGACGCGCTTTGATTAATGCGTCGGAAAGTTTGTCGTGGCGCGGCGCGTTGCGATGTGTTCTTGCGTCATGTGCCCGATGGTGGGTCGCGGCGCGGCCAAGCATTCGCGATGGTGCAGAACAGGCGCGCGGTCTGCTCGGCGTCGTACACGGCCGAATGCGCCTCGTCGGCGTTCCAGTCAAGGCCCGCGGCGACCGCGGCGCGGGCGAGCACGGTCTGGCCGTAGGCGACGCCGGCCAGGGTGACCGTGTCGAACACGCTGAAGGGATGGAACGGGTTGCGCTTGTGGCCGACCCGCGCGACCGCGGCGTTGAGGAAGCCGAGGTCGAAATGCGCGTTGTGCCCGACCAGGATCGCGCGCTGGCAGCCGTGCTTCTTGACCGCCGCGCGCACCGGCGCGAACACGTGGTCGAGCGCTTCCTTCTCCGGCTTGGCCAGGCGGAACGGATGGTCGAGCTGGATGCCGGTGACTTCCAGCGATTTCGGGTCGATCTCGGTGCCGGGCGCGGGCACCAGGTGCGCGGCGGCGGTTTCGCCGAGCACGAGTTGGCCGCTTTCATCGAGATCGAGCGGTATGCAGGCGATCTCGAGCAGGGCGTGCCGGCTGCAATCGAAACCGCCGGTTTCCACGTCCACCACCACCGGCAGGTAGCCGCGGAAGCGGGTGGACATCGGCGTCTTGGTCAGCGGCTCGGCGGTGTTCATCCACGCATTCTAGCCGATGTGGATTTCCCCCCTCCCTGGTGGAAGAGGGAAAAGCACGATCTCACACCTTGCTGGTGGTGTTGGTGTCGTCGGCCTTGCTGCGCGGCGGCAGCGGCTGTTCGCCACGGACCAGGAACCACACGTTCTCGGCGATGTTGGTGGCGTGGTCGCCGATGCGTTCCAGGTTCTTGGCCATGAACAGAAGATGCGTGCACGGGGTGATGTTGCGCGGGTCTTCCATCATGTAGGTGAGCAGTTCGCGGAACAGCGCGGTGTAGGCGACGTCGAGTTCGGCGTCGCGCTCGCGCACCTGCAGCGCCTCGTCGGCGTCGCTGGCCTTGTACGCGGCCAGCGCATCGCGCACCTGGCGCGCGGCGAGCTGGCCGAGCGGGCGCAGGCCGCTGGTGTGCGGCACCGGCGGCAGCGCGTTGAGCGCCTTGCTGCGCTTGGCGACGTTGGCGGCGTAGTCGCCGATGCGCTCGATGTCGGTGGGGATGCGCAGTGCGGCGAGGATCACGCGCAGGTCGCGCGCCATCGGCCCGCGCAGGGCGAGCTGCATCACGTCGTGGCTGGTGGTGTTTTCCAGCGTGTCGATCGCCTCGTCGTTGACGATCACGCGCTCGGCGGCGCGGTCGTCGCGGCGCTCGACCACGTCCAGCGCCGCTTCCAGCTGGCTGACCGCGATCTCGCCCATGCGCAGCACTTCGTCGCGGATGCGTTCTTGTTCGGCGTCGTAGCTCTTGACGATGTGTTCGGACATTTGCGTGCTCCTCAGCCGAACCGGCCGGTGATGTAGTCCTCGGTCTGCTGCTTGCTCGGCGAGGAGAAGATGGTCGAAGTCAGGTCGTGCTCGATCAGGTCGCCCAGGTACATGAAGGCGGTGAAGTCGGACACGCGCGCGGCCTGCTGCATGTTGTGGGTGACGATGGCGATGGTGTAGTCGTTCTTCAGTTCTTCGACCAGTTGCTCGATGCGGCTGGTCGAGATCGGGTCCAGCGCCGAGGTCGGCTCGTCGAGCAGCAGCACGTCCGGCTTCAATGCGACGGCACGGGCGATGCACAGGCGCTGCTGCTGGCCGCCGGACAGGCCCAGCGCGCTCTTGCCGAGCTTGTCCTTCACCTCGTCCCACAGCGCGCCCTGGCGCAGCGCCAGTTCGACCCGCGTGTCCATGTCGGCCTTGTTCAGGTTCTCGTGGTGGCGGATGCCGTAGGCGATGTTCTCGAAGATCGTCATCGGGAACGGCACCGGCTTCTGGAACACCATGCCGACCTTGCTGCGCAGCTTGTTCATCGGATAGTTGTCGCCGAGGATGTTTTCGCCGTCGAGCAGCAGCTCGCCTTCGGCACGCAGCTTCGGGTACAGCGAGTAGATGCGGTTGAAGATGCGCAGCAGGGTCGACTTGCCGCAGCCGGACGGGCCGATCAGCGCGGTCACGCGCTTTTCCGGGATCTGCAGGTGGATGTTCTTCAGTGCATGGAACTTGTCGTAGTAGAAGTTCAGTCCGCGCGCTTCCATCTTCACCGGCGCCGGCGGCAGGGCGCCGTGGGCGGGGCTCACGGTGCTCAGGGTCGGGGTGGCATCGTTCATGGTCGAATCCATAGTCTTGTAATGGGTCATGGTGGCGTGCCCGCGTTCAATCGTTGGCGATCTTGTTGCGCAACAGCACGGTGCGCGCGAACAGGCTGACGAACAGCACGAACAGGGTCAGCACCAGCGCGCCGGCCCAGGCCAGCGTCTGCCAGTTCTGGTAGGGGCTGCCGGCGAACTGGTTCATCACCACCGGCACGCTCGCCATCGGCTTGAAGATGTTGCTGTTCCAGTACTGGTTGCCGAAGGCGGTGAACAGCAGCGGCGCGGTTTCGCCGCTGATCCGCGCCAGCGCCAGCAGCACGCCGGTGATGATGCCGGCCGAGGCGCTGCGGTACAGCACCTGCACGATCACCTTCCACTGCGGCACGCCGAGCGCGAGCGCGGCT
>JAATFG010000090.1 GCA_015655355.1 Lysobacterales bacterium | reverse complement strand
TGATCACCCGGATCATCCATCTCAGCAGAGGCTTGCGCATAAGGGCGACCGCTTCTAGCGGCTCGAGGGTTGGGACATCCCCGCAGCAGGCCATCACCACATCCGGCCCACTGCCGTGATCCGTGCTCGCCCAATCCCAGATGCCCAGGCCGGCGGTGCAGTGACGCACGGCCTGGTCCATGGAAAGCCACTGGGGCGCCGGCTGCCTGGCGGCAACGACGACATGCACGTAGTGGCGGCTGCGCAGGCAGTGGTCCATCACCGACAGCAGGCAGTTGGCATCCGGCGGCAGATACACGCGCACGATCTCGGCTTTCTTGTTCACGACGTGGTCGATGAAGCCGGGATCCTGATGGGTGAAGCCGTTGTGATCCTGGCGCCAGACGTGCGAGGCCAGCAGATAATTCAGCGAAGCGATCTTGCGCCGCCACGGCAATCGCGCGGTGATCTTGAGCCACTTGGCGTGCTGGTTGAACATCGAGTCGACGATGTGGATGAACGCCTCGTAGCAGTTGAACAGGCCGTGCCTGCCGGTGAGCAGATAGCCTTCCAGCCAGCCTTCGCACTGGTGTTCGCTGAGCATTTCCATCACGCGTCCGTTCCGGCCGAGAAACTCGTCGTTCGGTCGGATCGTGGCTTCCCATTGGCGTTGGGTCGTTTCGAAGATCGCTTCCAGTCCGTTCGAGAGCGTTTCATCCGGGCCGAACACGCGGAAGTTGCGTTGTGCATCGTTGAGCTTGGCCACGTCGCGCAGGAAACGCCCGAGTACATGCGTGTCGCCGATGCCGCTTGCGCCTGGCGCGGGCACGTCGACCGCATAGTCGCGGTAGTCCGGCATGCGCAGATCGCGCAGCAGGATGCCGCCGTTGGCATGGGGATTGGCGCCCATGCGCCGCTCGCCTTGCGGCGCCAGCGCGGCCAGTTCCGGCAACAGGCGGCCCTGCGCATCGAACAGTTCCTGCGGCCGGTAGCTGCGCAGCCAGTCTTCCAGCAGCTTGAGATGTTCGGGCGGCGCCGCAGCCGTCACCGCGATCGGCACCTGATGCGCGCGAAACGTGCCCTCGATGCGCAGGCCATCGACCACTTTCGGCCCAGTCCAGCCCTTGGGCGATGCGAGTACGATCATAGGCCAGCACGGGCGCGCCGTGTTGCCACGAACGCGGGCATCCTGTTGGATGGCCTTGATCCGCTCCACTGCCGCGTCGAGCGCCGTCGCCATCGCTTCGTGCATCAGCGCCGGCTCGCAGCCTTCGACGAAGTGGGGCGTCCAGCCGTAGCCGCGCAGCAACTGTTCCAACTCCTCGCGCGGGATGCGCGCGAGCACGGTCGGGTTGGAAATCTTGTAGCCGTTCAGATGCAGGATCGGCAGCACGGCGCCGTCGGTCGCCGCATCGAGGAACTTGTTGGAATGCCACGCCGTGGCCAGCGGCCCGGTTTCCGCCTCGCCATCGCCGACGACGCAGGCGACGACGAGATCGGGATTGTCGAACACCGCGCCGAACGCATGGCTCAACGAATAACCCAGTTCGCCGCCCTCGTGGATCGAGCCCGGACATTCCGGCGAGGCGTGGCTTGGAATGCCGCCGGGAAACGAAAACTGCAAGAACAGTTTGCGCAGTCCGGCCTCGTCCTGGCTGATGTTCGGATAGATCTCGCTGTACGTGCCTTCGAGGTAGGTGTTCGCGACGACCGCCGGGCCGCCGTGGCCGGGGCCGGAGATGTAGATCATGTCGAGGTCGTATTTCTTGATCACCCGGTTCAGATGCATGTAGACGAAGTTCTGTCCCGGCGTCGTTCCCCAATGGCCGAGCTGCATGCGCTTGACGTCCGCGAGCGTCAGCGCGCGTTTCAGCAGCGGATTGTCGTAAAGATAGATCTGGCCGACCGACAGGTAATTGGCGGCACGCCAGTAGGCATCCATTCGCCGAAGCAGTTCCGGCGTGAGGGTGTTCGTTTCCATGGCCTGAGTCGTCCGGTTCGAGCCCGCGTCAAATCGCGTGGCAGTACCGTTCCGCGCTCATTCCTTCTTGATCGGGTGGCCGCCGAACTCGTTGCGCATGGCGGCGAGCAGTTTGTCGGAGAACGAATCCGCGTCGCGCGAACGCAGCCGTTCGAGCAGCGACAGGGCGATCACCGGTGCCGGCACGTTGAGTTCGATCGCCTCGTCCAGCGTCCAGCGGCCTTCGCCGGAATCGGCGACGTAAGGCGCGATGCCGGCCATGCCGGGGTTCTTGCCCAGCGCATCCGCAGTGAGATCGAGCAGCCACGAGCGCACCACGCTGCCGTGGCGCCAGATCTCGGCGACCTGGTGCAGGTCGAGACCGAACTCGTTCTTGTGCTGCAGGATCGAGAAGCCTTCGGCGTAGGCCTGCATCATTCCGTATTCGATGCCGTTGTGGATCATCTTGCTGAAGTGGCCCGCGCCGACCGGGCCGACGCGGCCCCAGCCCTTGTCCCTGGCTGGCGCCAATGCTTCGAAGATGGGCCGCAGCCGTTCGACTGCCGCCGCGTCGCCGCCGATCATCAGGCTGTAGCCTTCGGCCAGGCCCCACACGCCGCCGCTGGTGCCGCAATCGACGTAGTCGATTTTTTTGTCGGCGAAGGTTTTGGCGCGGCGCAGCGTGTCCTTGTAATGCGAATTGCCGCCGTCGATGATGGTGTCGCCGGCAGCCAGCAGCGGCAGCAAGTTCGTCAGCGTGTCGTCGGTGATTTCGCCGGCGGGCACCATCAGCCACAGCGTCCGTGGCGCCGGCAATTTCGCCACGAGCGCGGCCAGCGAATCCGCGGAGTCGGCGCCCTTGTCTTCGAGGTTCTTGCGCGCGTCGGCATTCGGGTCGAAGCCGACCAGTTCGTGTCCACCCTGCACCAGGCGTTGCGCCATGTTGGCGCCCATGCGTCCCAAGCCGATCATGCCGAGTTTCATGCGATGTCCTTGACGAAGCAGGTGGGTGGAGCGCCGCGATGCCGCCGCCGAAAGCGAGCCGGCTGCGTGATGGTAATCGAGCGCGGCCGGAAACGGGTTCTCAGCGGTTCCGCGATTTCCCGACGGGCTGCTTCGCCGGTTCGCCCTTTTTCCCCAGTTCTTCCAGCAGGGAACCCAGGTCTTCGGCGTGTTCCTCTTCCGACGCGAGTATCGTTTCCAGCATGCGCCGGGTGGTCGGGTCGTCGTTGCCGAGGTACTGGATGCTTTCGCGGTAGGTATCGATCGCGATGCGTTCGGCGACAAGGTCTTCTTCGAGCATCCCGACCAGATCCTCGCCCTCCACGTATTCGGAATGGCTGCGCGCCTGCAGGCCATCGGGAGACAGGTTTGGCGCGCCGCCGAGCTGCACGATGCGTGTCGCGATGAGATCGGCATGCGCCTGCTCTTCGCCGGCATGTTCGAGGAATTCCGCCGCGATGCTGCGGGCGTTGATGCCCGCGGCCATGAAGTAGTGGCGCTTGTAGCGCAGCACGCAGACGATCTCGGTGGCCAGCGCCTCGTTGAGGAGCTTGATCACCGCCTTGCGGTCCGCCCGATACCCTTCGGTGACCGCGCCGTGTTCGATGTGCACGCGTGCGCGTGCGCGGATCGTCTCGATATCGGTGAATGGCGCTTTCTTGGTCGACATGAATCGCTCCTCGATCACGATGGGGAAACGGGCCGGCGCATCAGCCGGCTTGCTGGTTCGCCAGGTCGAGCCTGGCCTTTGCCGCGGCGATGGACTGGTCGTGTATCGAATGGGCGTCCCGTTCGCACGTACTCTTCGTGTCGGCCTACTGCATCCCGCATTTTTCGAGTGCGACCGACAGATCGCCCTCGGCGCCCGCGATCGCGACGTCGTAATCGGACTTGGCCTGTTCCCTGGATTGCTTTACCGCGGCGCTGCCGATCTTGCGGTTGGCATCCGTCTGCGCATTCGCGACGTTCGCGTTGCCTTGCTGCTGGGCCTTTGCCAAGTCGCGATTGGCGGCATCGACCGACGGCTGCGCGTTCTGGCCGGCGTCGGCCACATCCGCAGTGCGCTGGCGCGCTGCTTTGTCGACGTCCGCCTGGGTGGACCTGCTGCAGGCCGCGATGGCGATCGTCATGCTGGCGGCCAGTATCTTCGATGTGATGTTCATTGGGAGTCCTGCCTCTTTTAAGGTGAGCGTCGCAGCCTGCGCGCAAGCCGCACGCATCTCGGTACGCCAGCGCACATAATCCGCGGCGTTTGGCCTCGCACGTTATGAATGCCAGATGCGCCGGCCAGGGACACTCCGAAAAAATCGACGCCAGGCGAGAGAAAGCGGCAAGCTCAGGGAACGGCGCTGAGCCCGGGTTTCCACGCGAATCCCGAATCAATGAGATCCGACCGGCCCAAAGCGAGCTAGCTTCGGGGCGCGCCGGCCGGGGTTGCATTGTCGTGCATCGATCCGCCGTGCTGAGTGGCTTCTCGATGTCGTCTTCCTGTCGCGCGGCCCATGAATACGCCGGCCCCCGTGAATGCGTCTGTGCGCTACCCAACAAAGTGCTCGTCCATCTCGCGCGGTGTCGCACGTAGGCGGCCACCAGCCACGTGCTGCCCGCGGCATCAACGTGTCGAGCAATGGACAGGTAGCGTTTACTGTGTTCGATACCGAACATACTCCGCCGATATCAGGCTTTAGAATCGAGCATGCCTCGAATTCTCCGCACCAAGACACCCACGGGGCACTGAACCTTCCCATGTCGTCCACCCCAGTCCATCCCAGACAGAACCACCTGCTTGCCGCGATTCCGGAGGTGGAGTGGAAGCGTTTCGCCCCGTATCTCGCTCCGGTGCATCTGGGGCTCGGCAACGTCATCTACGAATCCGGCACCGATCAGCCTTTCGTCTATTTCCCGACGGACTCGATCGTCTCGCTGCTGTACGTGATGGAGGATGGCGCTTCCGCCGAGATCGCGATCGTCGGCAACGAGGGGCTCGTCGGCATCTCGCTCTTCATGGGCGGTGGAACCACGCCCAATCGCGCCGTGGTGCAAAGCGGCGGCCAGGCGTTCCGGATGCGTGCCCAGCACGTGCGCGACGAATTCGTCCTGGCCGGCCCGGTGCAGCAGCTCTTCCTGCGCTATACGCAGGCGCTGCTGACCCAGATGGGTCAGACGGCCGTGTGCAACCGCCATCACACCGTGGACCAGCAACTCTGCCGCTGGCTGTTGATGAGCCTGGATCGCTTGCCGTCCGACGAGTTGGTGATGACCCAGGAACTGATCGCGAACATGCTCGGCGTGCGCCGCGAAGGCGTCACCGAAGCGGCCGGCAAGTTGCAGCGCGCCGGCGTGATCAGATACAACCGTGGCCGCATCCGGGTCATCGACCGGCCGCGCCTGGAAGGCATGGCCTGCGAATGCTACGAAGTGGTCAGGAAAGAGTTCGTGCGCCTGCTGCCCTAGCGCGACGACCAGGCCTCGCGTTCGCCGATTCCTGGATGGCGCCGTGCGCATATTCCATTGCTCCCCGCGGTTGATGCGCGGCATCGCATCGCCCGGCGCCTGTGTGTGTTGGCGGACAGACGATGCGCGCGTTTCGCGACAGGCTCGCCGAGTTCGCCCAAGGAGAAGGCCATGTCAGCGCAGCGCATCGATACGCCGAACCAGTTGCTTGCCGCGCTGCCCGCATCGGTGCGCAGGCGATTCCTCGCGGATTGCACCCCGGTCGATCTGGTCCTCGGCAGCGTGCTCTGCGAGGAGGGCGAGCGCATGCGCCACGTCTATTTCCCGATCGACAGTTTCATCTCCGTGCTCAAGACGGTCGATGGCCGTTCCACGCTCGAGGTCGGCATGATCGGCAGCGAAGGCATGTGCGGCTATGCCGCGGTGCTGGGCCAGAGCCTCGCGCCGCTGCACGCGTTGACGCAGGGCGCAGGCGTAGCCTGGCGCATGAACATCGCGACGTTCCGGCGCCGGCTGGAGGACATGCCGGCGCTGCGCCGCCTCCTGCATCGCTATGTCGATGTCCTGCTGCGCCAGCTCGCCCAGACTGCCGCCTGCACGCGCTTCCATGTCGTGGAGGCGCGGCTGGCGCGCTGGCTGCTGATGACCCAGGACCGCGCGCACGCCGACGCGTTCGACGTGACCCAGGAATTTCTCGCCTTCATGCTCGGCGTGCGCCGCGTCGGCGTCACAACCGCCGCGGGCGTCCTGCAATCGCGCCAGTTGATCCGCTACAGGCGCGGCAACATGACGATCCTCGATCGCACTCGCCTGGAAGCGGCGGCATGCACGTGCTATCGCGCCGATCTCGAAATTTACCGGCACGGCGTGGCCGTCGCGCGGAAGCCGTAGCCATGCCGCTGGCGCCCGGAGCGATCATGGCCGGCAAGGCATGTCGGTGGTGCCGACGGCTCAATCGGCCAGTAGTTTGTTCAAGCCATTGATGCCGAGCGTGCGCAACGTCTCGATGTTGCGCTCGACGATCACGTCCGGGTCGGGGAAGGCGGCGACGGCGCGGTCGATGCTGTCTTCGCGCAGCAGGTGCAACGTCGGGTATGGCGCGCGGTTGGTGTAGTTGTCGATGTCGTCGGCGCCGCTGCCGGCGAATTGATAGTGCGGATGGAAACTCGCCACTTGCAGCACGCCATCGAGTTCCAGCGATTCCACCGCCGCATCACAGTTGTCGAGGAAATCGTTGTAGTCGAGGAAGTCCTGCAACACGAACGGATGCACCACCAGCGTGGTGTCGATTTCCTCTGCCGGCGTGTCGCGCAGCAGCACAAGTTCTTCCATCAACTGTTCGAGCAGCGCTTCGGGCGTGGTCGCGTCGCTCAGCACGAAGCGCACCTGCTGCTTGACGTACACCGCCTTGGCGAACGGGCACAGGTTCAGGCCGATCACCGCGCGCTCCACCCAGCGGCGGGTTTCGGCGAGGTAGTCGGGTTCAAGAACCGCCGGTGCGTGTTCGTCGTTGGGGGGCTGGTTTGTCATGCCGCGCAGTGTAGCGGCACGGCGCGGGCGGCGTGAGAGAATGCGCGGATGCCCGATCCACGCATAAAACACCCGTTGCACGCCGGCCTGTGGATGCTCGCCTCGGTGGTGATGTTCTCGCTGATGGACGCGACGATGAAGCAACTGTCCGCGCATTACCCGCCGATGCAGGTGGCGATGCTGCGCGGCGCGTGCTCGCTGCCGTTCGTGCTGCCGTGGGTACTGGCGACGGCCGGTTTCAATCGCGCCGGCGCGCGTTCGATGTGGCCGCGGCGCTGGTGGCTGCACCTGCTGCGCGGTGCGCTCGGCATCGCGATGATCGCCTGCTTCACCTGGGCGCTGAAACGCATTCCGCTGTCGACCGGCTACACGATCTTCTTCGTCTCGCCGATGATCGTCGCGCTGCTGGCCGCGCCATTGCTCGGCGAAAAAGTCGGCCTCGGGCGCTGGCTGGCGATCGCGGTGGGCATGTGCGGCGTGTTGTGGGTGCTGCGCCCGAATGGCGACAGTTTCGATTGGCGGCCGGGCTTGATGGTCGTGGTCGCCGCGGCGAGCTATGCCACTTCGTCGGTGCTGGTCAGCGTGCAGACGCGCAGCGAAACTTCGCAGTCGATGGTGGTGTGGTTCCTCGGCCTGATGGCGATCGGCGCCGGTGCATGGTCGTTGTTCGACTGGACGCCGTTGCGTGCGCAAGATGCGGGGTGGTTCCTGGTGCTCGGCGTCACCGGCGCGCTCGGGCAGATCGCGCTGACCCGCGCGTTCCAGCTCGGCGAAGCCTCGAAGATCGCGCCGCTGGAATACACCGGCCTGCTGTGGGCGCTGGGCTGGGACTGGCTGCTGTGGAAAACGCTGCCGTCGGCGTGGGTGATTCCCGGCGCGGTGTTGATCGTCGCCAGCGGCCTGTACCTGCTGCGCCACGAAGGCGAGCACTTCGAGGGCGAGCATCCGTGAGTGAAGCGCTGCATGGCCTTGATCCGCTTTCATCCGGCCCGAGAATCGACAGGCGGATCACTGCCGGCGTTGCGGGCCGACGAACCCGTCCACTGCATGCCCGGCGCTCGGAGGGCATGCGACACTGGCGGACATGACATCGCGTTCCCGCAAGCCGTCCGCAGCCCGCTCCAAGCGCGTGCCGGCGCCGTCCGAAATCGGCGACAACCCGACCATGGCCGATCTGGCCGGGATCGCGGGCGTTTCCGCGATCACGGTTTCGCGTGCGCTGCGCGACGACAGCCCGGGGGTCAATGCCGAGACGCGCCGGCGCATCCGCGAGATCGCGCAGCAATACGGCTATGCGTTCAACGTCAGCGCACGCAACCTGCGCCTGCGCCGCAGCATGACCGTGGCGGTGGTGGTGGAAATGAAGCCCACGGTCGAACGGCAGATGTCCGGGCCGTATCCGCTGGACCTGCTGGGCGGCATCACCCAGGAACTCACTTCCGGCGGTTACAGCGTGCTGTTGACCTCGCTGCAGGGGGGCGCGCTGCCCAATGTGCAGGCGGCCGACGGCGTGATCCTGCTGGGGCAGGGTGCGCACGAGGATGCGATGCACGAAGTGCAAGGCTGGAACCGGCCGATGGTGGTGTGGGGTGCGGTCAGCCGCCACGAGTCGCAGGTCGTGGTGGGCAGCGACAACCGCCGCGGCGGTGCGCAGGCGGCCGAGCGCTTCGTCGCGCTGGGGCGCAGCCGCCCGGTATTCCTGGGCGATCCGGCGCATGGCGAGTTCGTCGAACGCCTGCAGGGGTTTGCCGAAGCGCTGGCCCGCCACGGCATCGTACCGTTGACCCCGGTGGTGCCCAGCTTCACCGTTGGCGCCGGTGCCGAAGCGGTACACGCGCTGCTGGACGCGCACCCGCAGATCGATGCGCTGTTCGCCGCCAGCGACCTGCTGGCGATCGGGGCGATCCGCGCCTTGATCGAGCGCGGCCGTCGCATACCCGAGGATGTGTCGGTGATTGGCTATGACGACTCGCCGCTGGGCGCGACCTACGTGCCGCCGCTGAGCTCGGTGCATCAGAACTTCATCGATGCAGGCGTGTTGTTGGCACGCAAGGTGCGGGCACTCATCGAAGGCGAGCCGGCGGCCTCGGAAACCCTGCCGACCCATCTGGTCCTGCGCGCTACCTGAAGCGCGCAAAACACTGTTGCGACGCAACGCATGCCGAACTGCCGGCGGAGGCGGGTCGGGGGCAGTCGCATTTTTACAAACGATTGAAATTAAATAAATTTAATTCGCCTTCCGGGTGATGCCGGCGCGTCCGGCAATGTGCTGCGTGGTCGTTTCCGATGCGATTGACATCGATAACTTGACATCGATAACAACGGTTCCTAGCGTGCCCGGCCGTCGCACCCGAATCGCGGGTGGCAAGTCGCACGAGGACAGCGGTGGACCGGAACGAACAGGCAACTCGAACGCAGGCGCAGAGCGAGCGCGCGGACCCGTGGCGGTTGACCCAGACCGCCTTCGATCCGGCCACGCAAGCGCGCGACGAGACCCTGTTTGCCTTGGCCAACGGCATGCTGGGCGTGCGCGGTGCGCTGGAGGAGGAGGACGGCCCCAGCGACGGCAGCTTCCTGGCCAGCGTCTACGAACAGCACCCGATCCACTACCACGAGCGCTTTCCGGGCTTCGCGCTCAGTACCGATACGCGCGTGCCGGTGGCCGAGGGCAAGCGCATCCGCCTGCTGCTCGGCGACGTGCCGGTGCAATTGGGCGACAGCGAATGGCTGGCGTTCGAGCGTTCGTTGGATTTGGCCCAGGGCCGGCTGGAACGCCGCCTGCGGCTGCGCACCGCGCAGGGCCATACGCTGGAAATCCACGCCGAGCGGGTGGTGCCGCTGGCCGAGCGCGCGTTGCTGGCGATCCGTTTCCGGGTGACGTCGGTCGATTACAGCGGTCCGTTGACCCTGGTTTCGTCGATCGAGACCGGCCGCCAGGCGGTGGCGCAGGGCGACGACCCGCGCATCGGCGTGGCCGGCGGCGAGGAGATGGCGGTATCCGCCGAACAGGCCGACGCCGCCGGTGCACGGCTGGTGCAGCACACGCACCGCAGCGGCATCGCCCTGGCCTGCGCGCAAGCGCACCGGCTGGCTGACGACGGGCTGGCGTTCGCCGGTGCGACGGCAGCCGCGGGCCGTGTCGAGCAGCGCTATGCCGCTGTGTTTGCGCCGGGGCGCAGCGTCGTGCTGGAAAAGTTCGTCGCCTATGCCGACCCGGCCGATGAAGGTGCCGGAACGCAGGCCGTGCTGGCGCGCGCGCAGGCGCAGGGCTTTGCCGCGATCGCACAGGCGCAGGCCGATGCCATGCAGCGATTCTGGCGCCGCGCCGGGCTTTCGGTGCAGGGTGACCCGGCCACGGAACTGGCGCTGCGGTTCAACCTGTTCCATCTGTTGCAGTCGACCGGGCGCGATGGCGTCGACGGCACCGCGGCCAAGGGCCTCACCGGCGAAGGCTACGAGGGCCACTGCTTCTGGGACACCGAGGCCTTCGTGCTGCCGGTGATGGCATTCACCGCGCCGGACGTGGCGCGGGCGATGCTGATGTTCCGCTATCGCACACTGGACGCGGCCCGCGCACAGGCGCGGGCGATGAACCATCCGCGTGGCGCGCTGTATCCGTGGCGCACGATCGCCGGCGGCGAGTGCTCGGCGCACTATCCCACCGGTTCGGCCGCGTACCACATCAACGCGGACATCGCCTACGGCATCGGCCTGTATCTCGATGCCAGTGACGATCTCGACTTCCTCGCCGAGGCCGGCGCCGAGATGCTGTTCGAGACCGCGCGCATCTGGCCGCAGGCCGGCCACTTCAACCCGCGCCGCGGCGGCGCGTTCTGCATCCACGAGGTCACCGGCCCGGATGAGTACACCGCGCTGGTCAACAACAACTACTACACCAACCGCATGGCGCAGCGGCACCTGCTGCGCGCGGCGTCGGCATGGGAAACGTTGCGCGCGCAGCGGCCATGGGCGCTGGACGCGATCGCCGCGCGGATCGGCCTGCAGGCGGACGAGGTCGCGCTGTGGCGCCGCGCCGCCGAGGCGATGTACCTGCCCTACGACGCAGCGCTGGACATCCACGCGCAGGACGACGATTTCCTCGACAAGCCGCGCTGGCCGCATCCGTCGCCTGCAGGCGAGCACCGTCCGCTGCTGCTGGATTGCCATCCGCTGACCCTGTACCGCCACCAGATCAGCAAGCAGGCCGACGTGGCGATGGCGCTGGTGCTGGCCGGTGACGGCATCGACCTCGGCATCAAGCGCCGCGACTTCGATTACTACGAAGCGGTCACCACCCACGATTCCACGCTGTCCGCGTCGGTTTACGGCATCCTCGCCAGCGAGGTGGGGCAGGACGAAAAGGCCTGGAAGTATTTCCAGGACAGCCTGCGCGTGGACCTGGACGACCTGCACGGCAACACCGGCCACGGCGTGCACATGGCGGCGATGGCCGGCAGCTGGCTGGGTCTGGTGCAGGGTTTCGCCGGCCTGCGCGTGCGCGAGGGCGAGCTGCGGTTCGCGCCGACATTGCCGCGCGCATGGCAGGGCTACGGTTTCAACCTGCGCTGGCGCGGTCGCGTGCTGCGGGTGGACGTGGACGCCCAAGGCGCGCGCTACCGGCTCGACGAAGGCGATGCATTGGCCCTCGTCCACGACGGCGCCGCGCTCGCGTTGCGCAGCGCGGAACAGGTTGCGTTGCCGCTGGCGGTGCCGGCACCACCGAAGGCGGCGTTCCCGCGGGCGTGCCGCGCGCTGATCTTCGATCTGGACGGCGTGCTGACCGATACCGCGCAGACCCACTACCGCGCATGGAAACGCCTGGCCGACGAAATCGGCGTGCCGTTCGACGCACAGGTCAACGAACGCCTGAAGGGCGTGGACCGGATGGCGTCGCTGGAGATCATTCTCGAGCGCGCGCCGCGCAGGTTTTCCGCCGAAGAAAAACAGGCGCTGGCCGACACCAAGAACGGCTATTACGTGCAGGAGATCGAGCGCTTCTGTCCGCAGGATTTGTTTCCCGGCGTCGCCGAATTGCTGGACGCCGCGCGCACGGCTGGATTGAAGCTGGGTTTGGCCTCGGCCAGCCGCAACGCGCCGCGGCTGTTGCAGAAACTGGGCATCGCCGAGCGCTTCGACTACATCGCCGACGCCGCGCGCATTCCGCGCGCAAAACCCGACCCGGGCATTTTCCTCGACGTGGCCGCCGCGTTGGGCATGACGCCAACGCAATGCATCGGCGTGGAGGACGCGCCGGCAGGCATCCAGGCCATCCATGCCGCCGGCATGGTCGCGGTCGGCGTGGGCGATGCCGGCGCGCTGCGCCATGCCGATGCGGTCGTTGCGCGCATCGCTGAATTCCGTCTGGAGAACTTCGTTTCACCGTGACCGCACGCGGCCGCCAGAAGCCGCGACAGGTCGCATCAATCTGCCTAACAACAAGTGGAGGGAGCAACATGAAACAGGCAACATCGATTCGCCGCGCCTTGTCCGTGGCGATCATGGCGGCACTGGCGCCAGCAACCGTGCTGGCCCAGCAGGCCGATTCCGCGCAATCCGCGCCGCAACAACCGCCGGCCCAGCACCAGGGCGAGGCGACCACGCTCGACACCATGGTGATATCGGGCACCGCCACCGCCGGCGGCGTGAAGAAGCTGGAAGCGAGCTTCAACATCGTCACCGCCAACGCCGAACAGATCAAGCAGGCCAACCCGAAGAGCACGGCCGACCTGCTGAAGATTTCGCCCGGCCTGTGGCCCGAATCGACCGGCGGCCAGACCGGCGCCAACATCGAGATCGCCGGTTTCCCCGGCGGTGGCGACGCGCCGTATTTCTCGACCTTGCTGATGGGCTCGCCGCTGTACGGCATGCCGACGCTGTCGTTCTTCGAGACCACCTCGATGTTCCGCCTCGACGACACCGTGCAATCGGTGGAAATCCTGCAGGGCGGCCCGTCGGTGGTGTTCGCCGATGCACAGATCGGTGCATCGGCCAACTTCTTCCTCAAGACCGGCACCGATGTGCCGAGCGGCAGCGTCGGCCTGACCTATGGCAACGAAGGCTTGCTGCGGCTGGACGCGTTCTCCGGTTTCAAGGTCGCCGACGGCTGGTACGGCAGCGTCGGTGGCTTCTGGCGCGAATCGGACGGCGTGCGCGATCCGCAGTTCAAGGCCGACAAGGGCGGCCAGTTGACTGCGACCCTGGCGCACGATTTCGCCGACAACAAGGGCAACATGACCCTGTACGCGCGCTACCTCAACGACAAGAACCAGTTCATCACCCCGATTCCGGTGACCCAGCAGGGTTCCGACAGTTTCAGCGCGTATCCCGGCTTCGACCCGCTGACCGACACCTACTACAGCAAGGCGATCCAGCACGTGCGGTTGCCGGGTTATCCGGGCGGCGCGATCAATGCCGACCTGGCCGATGGCCGCGGCGCCGACATGCTCTTCGCCGGCGGCAACATCGACTATGCCTTCGACAACGGCTGGTCGATCAGCGACAAGTTCCTGTTCGATGCCGGCGACATGGACACCAACGCGCTGTTCTCCGGCAACAACCCGGCGACGCTGGACGATTTCCTCTACGACCCCGATTCGCCGGGTGGCGTCGCGTTGCCGGCCGGTTCGGCCACCGCGACCTACGTCGGCGGTGGCGCCGTGGCCGGCGACCAGAGCGTGATCTCGCAGGGCTGGTGGCACATCCACAAGCACCTGAAGAGCTTCAACAACGACTTCCGCCTGAGCAAGGAATTGTTCGAGGGCAACACGCTGACGATCGGCCTGTACGTCAACCACTACACGATGGACGACAAGTGGGTGCTGGGCAACCAGATGCTGATGACCAACACGCCCAACGCGACCCCGATCACGGTGAGCTATGTCGAGGGCGGGCAGACCTATTACCGCACCGATACCCAAGGCTTCCTCGATTACGGCAACTACAACATCGCCCAGCACGGCGACGCCACCAATGTCGCGGCGTACCTGTCCGATTCGTGGCGCGTCGGCAAGTGGCTGCTGGATCTGTCCGGGCGCCTGGAGCGGGAGGACGCGACCAACAACGTCTGCAACCTGGCAAACCAGGACCTCGACGGCGATGCGAACACGATCTACGACAACGCCGTGCCGGTCTGCGACGGTACCTTCGCCCGCACCGAGTACAAGAAGACCCATCCGTCGTTCACCGCCGGCGCCAACTACTCGTTCACCGACCACATGTCGGCATACGGGCGCGTCAACAGCGGCGGCCACTTCCTCGACTTCGACAACGGCATCCGCGGCAGCACCACCGGCAACACGCCGCCGATGCAGAAGGTCAAGAATTACGAGGTCGGGTTCAAGTACCAGTCGCCGCTGCTGTACGCGGACATCAGCGCGTACCGCCGCGTGTTCACCGGCCTGCAGTACCAGCCGACCAACGGCCTCGGTACGCCGGTGGGCAGCCCGGAGATCTACGGTTCCGAGTCGAAGGGCGTCAACTTCATCGGCGCGCTGACGCCGGTCGGGAAGCTGCGCCTGCAACTGGTGGCCAACTACCTGGATGGCAAGTACACCGACTACAACGCCTGCTTCCCGTACACCGACATCAATGGCCAGTCCAACTGCGCGCCGATCGAAGGCCAGCAACTGCAGCGCCAGCCCAAGCTGCGTTTCATGTTCACGCCCAGCTACCGGTTCGAGCAGGATTGGGGTGCCATCACTCCGTACGTGACCTACACCCACGTCGGCGACCACACCCAGGACCAGTCGGGCCTGCAGGATCTGGGTTCGTACCACACGCTGGACTTCGGCGTGACCGCCGACGTCGGCGACCACTGGCAGTTCAACCTGCGCGGCACCAACATGACCAACGAGTTGGGCCTGACCGAGAGCAATTCGCGCATCTTCGGCAGTGCGGTGTCGGGTGCGGACAACGTGCTGTTGGCGCGCCCGCTGGAAGGCCGCGAGGTGAACTTCCAGGCCAAGTACCTGTGGTGACCGATCGCGGGCGGCGCGCAGGGGCGCGCCGCCCGTCGCTTCCCGCCGCCGGCGATACAGCGCAGGGTCGCGCCGTGGCGCGACACGGAGTCGAGATGAACCAGCGAACCCGCATGGTTGTGGGCCTGACCTTGACCTACATGATCTTCGCGATGCTGTTGAACTCGGTCGGCACGGTGATCCTTCAATCGATTCAGGGCTTCGGCATCGACAAGGCCCAGGCCAGCACGCTGGAGGCGTTCAAGGACTTGCCGATCGCGGTGGCGTCGTTGCTGGCTGCTTCGCTGTTGCCGCGACTCGGTTACCGCCGCGCGATGATGCTCGGCTTGGGCCTGGTGGCGTTGGCCTGTGCCGGAATGCCGCTGTTGCGCGCGTTCTGGGCGGTCAAGCTGCTGCTCTTCATCGTTGGCGTGTCGTTCGCGTTGGTGAAGATATCGGTGTATTCGAGCATCGGCCTGTTGACCGACGGCAAGCGCGCGCATGCGGGGCTGACCAGCACGGTGGAAGGCTGGTTCATGTTCGGCATTCTCGGCAGCGCGTGGCTGTTCGCCGCCTTCATCGATCCGCGTGCGCCCGGTGCGCCGTCGTGGCTCAACGTCTATTGGGTGATCGCCGCGCTGTGCGTGGCGGTGATCGCATTGCTGGCCGGCACGCGCATGGATGAGCGTGCCGCGCGCGATGGCCATGCGCCGGGCGAATCCTTCGCCGGGATGCTGGGCCTGCTGGCGCGGCCGCTGGTCGGCGCGTTCCTGGTGTCGGCGTTCCTGTACGTGCTGATGGAGCAGGCGGTGAATACCTGGCTGCCGACGTTCAACCGCGAGATCCTGCACCTGCCGACCGCGTTGAGCGTGCAGGCGGCGAGCATCTTCGCCGGCTCGCTGGCGTTGGGCCGCCTGGCCGGTGGCGTGCTGTTGCGCCGCTTGCCGTGGTTCCCGGTGCTGGCGGCGTGCGTGCTGGCGATGGCGGCGCTGGTGTTGCTGGCGTTGCCGTTGGCGGCCGGCGTGCGACCGCGCGCCGATGCGGATTGGTGGAACGCACCGCTGGCGGCCTACGTGTTTCCGCTGCTCGGCTTGTTCATGGCGCCGATCTACCCGACCGTCAATTCGGCGGTGCTCAGCGCGTTGCCCAAGACCCGCCATGCCGGCATGACCGGTTTGATCGTGGTGTTCTCGGCGCTGGGCGGCACCACCGGTTCGTTCGTCACCGGGCAGTTGTTCGCGCACTTCGACGGTTCGCGCGCGTTCTACCTGCTGCTGTTGCCGATGGGGCCGCTGCTGGCGGCGCTGGCGTTGTTCGACCGCGCGGTGAAGGCATCCGCCGCCGCCATGAAGGAGCAAGGACAATGAAGGCGGCGACCCGGCGCGCGCCGTGGCATTGGCTGCTGCTGGCCGTGCTGCTGTCGCTGGCCGCGCAGACCGCGTTCGCGACAGGCGCGCCATTGCAGTTCCGCATCAGCGAGGGCCGGATCGAGAATGCGTTCTATCAGGACGGCCCGATCGCCGCGCACCTGCTGCTGAGTTCGGGCGACACGCCGCGCGCGCTGGTGGCATTCCCCGCCGGCAACAGCGGCGTCGGCCTGTGGTTCGATGAAGTCGCCGCGCCGGTGCAATGGACGCTGGGCGAAGTGAAGGGCATGCGCGTCGTCGAACACGGGCGCACGTTGAACGGCATCGTCGCCAAAGCCAGTCTCGCTGGCGGTCCGCTGCGCCTGCATGCGGCGGTACTGGGCAGCGTGCGCGTATTGCGCAACTACCAGTTGGACCACGCGTTCCCGCCGGAAACCGCTGCGCCGCTGCAACTGTCGGCGCGCAGCGCAAGCTGGAAGCGGGCACGCCTGGACGGCGCGCCAGGTTACGCGCTGACGCTGGCGGTGGAGAACGGTCGCTTCCGCCGCGCCGGCGACGGCACGCTGGTGCTGCAGCACGACCGCGCCGGCAATCCGCTGCGCATTCGCCTGACCGCGCTGACCGGCGAGACGCCGCTGACGCCATTCGCGCAAGGCGAATTGCTGGACGATCGCGCCGGTGCGGACGAACGCAGCCGCAACGCCCTGCGATTTCTCGCTTATCGCGAGAAGTTCCTCGCCGGTTCGTGGCGCTTCGACACCTATTTCGGACGCGACACGCTGATGTCGCTGCGCCTGCTGATGCCGGTGCTGCGACCGGTCGCGGTCGACGCCGGGCTGGCCTCGGTGCTGGCGCGGCTGTCGCCCGCCGGCGAAGTCGCACACGAGGAAGACATCGGCGAATTCGCGGTGCTCGACCATCGCCGCGCAGGCGAGGGCGATTCCGCGGCGCCGACCTACGACTACGCGATGATCGACGGCAACTACATGCTGGCGCCAGTGGCGCAGGCGTGGCTGCTCGACGATGCGCGCGGTCGCGAAGGCGCGGCACGATTCCTCGCCGCCGATGCGGACGGCGTGCGCCGCGGCGACGCGCTCCTGCGCAATTTCCTGTTCGTCGCGCAACGCAGCGCCGCGTTCGCTGCCGATCCCGTCTATCCGAACCTGATCGCGCTGAAACCGGGGCGCGACGCCGGGCAATGGCGCGACAGCAACGACGGCCTCGGCGGCGGTCGCTATCCCTACGACGTCAACGCGGTATGGATGCCGGCGGCGCTGCGCGCGATCAGCCGTTTTGCCGACAGCGGCTTGCTCGACGCCTACGCCACGCCGGCACAGTTGCAGGCGTTGCGCGACGCCGCCACGCACGCCGACGCATGGGAAAGGAATGCCGCGGCGCTGTTCGCGGTGAAGCTGCCGCACGACCGCGCCGTCGCGCAAGTGCGCGATTACGCAGCGCGGATCGGCGTCGACGCGGGCCCGGCGCTGGCGTCGCTGGGCGACGGCGCGCTGGAATTCCCGGCAATCGCACTCGATGCCGAAGGCCGACCGGTGCCGGTGCTGCATTCCGACGACGGTTTCGCGCTGCTGTTTGGCCACCCCGACGCGGCCGTGCTGGCGCGCAGCGCGGACAGCTCATTGCGGCCGTTTCCCGCCGGGTTGCTGACCGGGGTCGGCCTGCTGGTGGCGAACCCGGCCTATGCCGATGCCGGCCTGCAAGCGCGCTTCGGCAGCAACGCCTACCACGGCACCGTGGTCTGGGCCTGGCAACAGGCGGTGTGGGCGGCGGGCTTGCAGCGGCAGATCGCGCGCGACGATCTGCCGGAAGCGACGCGCGCACACCTGCGTGAAGCGCAGGCGCGGTTGTGGCAAGCGATCCGCGCCGCGAACCAAGTACGCACATCGGAACTGTGGTCGTGGTCGTACGCCGACGGCCATTACCGGATCGCGCCATTCGGCGCGAGCGCCGCCGATGCCGATGAATCCAACGCCGCGCAACTGTGGA
Organism: Lysobacterales bacterium; assembly: GCA_015655355.1. Taxonomy (GTDB): domain Bacteria; phylum Pseudomonadota; class Gammaproteobacteria; order Xanthomonadales; family Xanthomonadaceae; genus Pseudoxanthomonas_A. The sequence continues at coordinate 10,513 of JAATFG010000090.1, read as the reverse complement.
GCACGGTCTACCTGTCCGTGGAGCAACCATGAAGATATTTCGTGCCTTCGCCGGGTGCTGGCTGCTGCTGGCCCTGCCATCCGTATCCGCGTTTGCCGCCGAACCCGACCCGGCGCAGACGCGCGCCTACATCGACCACGCGTGGGACACGCTCACGCGCCGGGTCGAGGACTGTTCGGGCTTGTCCGATCCCAAGGTGGCGACGAAGCCGGTGGTCTACCTGCCCGCCGACGTGCCTGCCGATGCCGAACTTGCCGCCACCGCGCAGCGTTGCGGCGTCGAACTGCGCACGTTGCCGCGGACCATCGCCGGAATCGGCGATCTCGATCCGCGCACGCTGCCGCAGCAGGGCCTGCTGTACCTGCCGAAGCCGTACGTGGTGCCGGGCGGCTTCTTCAACGAGATGTACGGCTGGGACAGCTATTTCATCGTGCTCGGATTGCTCGCCGACGGGCGCGCGGCGCTGGCGCGCGACATGGTCGACAACTTCCTGTACGAGGTCGAGCACTACGGCGGCGTGCTCAACGCCAACCGCACGTATTACCTGACCCGCTCGCAGCCGCCGTTCCTCGGCGCGATGATCCGCGCGCTGCTGGACGACGGCAGCGCATTCCGCGACAAGGCCGAAGCGCAAGCGTGGCTGGCGCACGCGTATCCGCTGGCGTTGCGCGACTACGCCACCTGGACGCGCGCGGAACATCGCGCCGGCACCACCGGCCTGGCCCGCTACTTCGACTACGGCAGCGGGCCGGTGCTGGAAATGCGCGATGCCGCTTATCTGCGCAACGTGATCGCATGGTTGCGTGCGCATCCGGAGCGCGATCCGGGTTGGCTGATTGCCGCGTCCGAGCATCCCGATGCGGCAGAAACCGCGCGACTGGAAAAGGAAAGCTGCGACGTCACCATTTCGCCGGCGTGCCGCGACGCGTGGGCCGATGGTTATCGCTTGCGCGCGGATTACTACCTCGGCGACCGCGCGATGCGCGAATCCGGCTTCGACATCAACTTCCACTTCGGCCCGTTCGCCGGCGCCACGCACCATTACGCGCCGGTCTGCCTCAACAGCCTGCTGTACGCGTACGCGAACGATCTCGCCGGGTTTGCGCGGCGACTGGGCAAGCTGGACGACGCAGCGCGCTTCGAGCGGGCAGCCGCGGCGCGCAAGGCGGCGATTGATCGCTATTTGTGGGATCCGCAACGCGGCACGTACGCCGACTACGATTTCGTCGCCGGCAAGCCCGCGGCCGATGCGTACGCGACGATGTTCTACCCGTTGTGGGCTGGCGCGGCTTCGTCCGAACAGGCCGCCGCGCTGCGCGGCCAACTGGCGCTGTTCGAGCGCAAGGGCGGCCTGGCGATGAGCCGCGACCGCAGCGGCGCGCAGTGGGACGCGCCGTTCGGCTGGGCGCCGGTCAACTGGCTGGCCGTTTCCGGGCTGCAGCGTTACGGCTTCACCGACGATGCGCGCCGCATCGCCGGCGCCTTCGCCGCGACCATCGACCGCGCGCTGGCGCGCGACGGCAGCATCCGCGAGAAATACAACATGGAGACCGGCGACGCCGACGTGCAGGTCAGCGTGGGCTATGCCGACAACGTGGTCGGCTTCGGCTGGAGCAACGGCGTGTACCTCAAGCTGCGGCAACTGCTGGATAGGCCCGCGTCCGAGGCCCCGAAGCCGGTGGCGGACAACGCTGGCGGCGCGGTCGCGATGCCGGCGTTCGACGTGCCGTTCTCGTCGTACGCCTCGCCCGAATCGTTGGCGCGGTTCCGCGGCGTGCTGGCCGAAGGCAAGGCCGCGCCGGGGCTGGCCGGCGGCATCGAAGCGGCGCGCGCGTTCTACGACCGCATCAACCGTGATCGCGTCGAGCGGCTGCGCAGGATGTATCCGGTCGCGTTGTCCACCGACACCATCGCCGGCGTGGGCGTCGACATCGCCGAACCTGCGGCCGGGATCGCCCCGGCCAACCGCGGGCGCGTGCTGATCAACCTGCATGGCGGCGGCTTCCTCTGGGGCGCGCACAGCGGCGCGCTGGTCGAGGCGATCCCGGTTGCGGCGAAAAGCGGCATGCGCGTGATCGGCGTCGATTACCGGCAAGGCCCGGAGCACGTCTTTCCCGCCGCGACCGACGACGTGGTGGCGGTCTACAAGGCGTTGCTGCAACGCTATCCGGCCGCGAACATCGGCATTTACGGATGTTCCGCCGGCGGCATCCTGACCGGTGAAGTGGTGGCTCGGCTGATCCGTGACGGGATCGCGCCGCCCGGGGCCATCGGTACCTTCTGCGGTTCCATCGCACCGCTCGATGGCGATTCGGCCTGGGTCGCGCCACCGCTCAGCGGCGATCCGGTCGGCAGCGGGCCGGCGTCGATCATCGAACGTTTGCCGTACTTCAAGGGCGCCCGTGCCGACGATCCACTGGTGATCCCGGCGAACGATCCGGCCTTGCTCGCGCACTTCCCGCCGACCTTGCTGATTTCGGGCACGCGCGATTTCACGATGAGTTCGGTGTTGCAAAGCCAGCGGCTGCTGACCCGGGCCGGGGTGGATGCCGAACTCCACGTCTGGGACGGCATGTGGCATTCGTTCTTTTCCGACCCGGAACTGCCCGAGTCGCAGGAGGCCTACGCGGTGATGGCAACGTTCTTCGACCGTCACCTCGGGCGTTAGCCCGTCGGCGCGGCTGCGGCGGACATGCGCATGACGTATCGTTGCACTTTATGCGGGAACGTGCCGCAAGCAGGGCGGAGATCGTCGAGGAATGCATGCAGTGAACCTGACCGGCCTGTCGACGCGGGCGCGCATCGGCCGATGATGCCGCCGGACATCGGACTGCTCACCGGCTTGCCGCCGCGCGTCGGCGAAAACTGCCGGGTGTTGGTGCTCGGTTCGATGCCGAGCGTGGCTTCGCTCGATGCGGCGAACTACTACGCGCATCCGCGCAATCGCTTCTGGCCGCTGATGGGCGAAGTGTTCGGCTTGGATGCGTCGCGCGATTACGAAGCGCGCATCGCCGCATTGAACGCTGCCGGTATCGGCGTGTGGGACGTGATCGGCCAATGCCGGCGTCGCGGCAGCCTCGATGCAGACATCGAGCCGGGCAGCATCGTCGCCAACGACGTGCCCGCGTTGCTGGTGCGCCATCCCTCGGTCCGCGTCATCGGCTTGAACGGCGGCACGGCGACGCAGTTGTTCCGCAAATACATGCAACCGCAACTTTCCGCGCCGATGCTGGCGCAGTTGCGCATCCACGCCTTGCCTTCGACCAGCCCGGCCAATGCCGGTTTCGGCCTGCCGCGGCTGGTCGATCGATGGCGCGTATTGCATGAGACGCACATGGAATGAAGATGCGCCGGCGTATGGCGGGGCCGCGCGGCACCGTGCCGATGGTGACATTCCGCAGCGCGGCAAAAAAGGCGACAATATGCCTCTTCCTTTCGTTCAAAACGCTTCGGAGTTGCCGTCATGGCTGAAGTCAAAGAGGCCCGCGTTCCCGATATCGGCAATTACCACGACGTGCCGGTCATCGAAATCCTGGTGAAGGTGGGCGATGCGGTGAAGAAGGACCAGGGCCTGGTCACGCTGGAATCGGACAAGGCGACGATGGAAGTGCCCGCGCCGTTCGATGGCGTGGTCAAGGAGTTGAAGGTCAAGCTCGGCGACAGCCTGAGCGAAGGCGTGGTCGTCGCGCTGCTCGAAACCAGTGGCGCCGCGGCCGAAGCGCCGAAGGCGGCTGCACCGGCTCCCGCCGCTGCGCCTGCGCCGGCCAAGGTGGAAGTGCCTGCGCCGGCTGCTGCTGCACCGGCTCCCGTGCCCGTCGCTGCGCCTGCTGCGTCCGATGTGCCGCACGCGATCGACAAGCCCGGCATCGACCCGGAAGCCAATCCGCCGCATTCGCCGCCGGTCGAATTCAACGCCGAGCGCGTGCTGCCGGACAAGGTGCCTTACGCCAGCCCGGCGGTGCGCGTGTTCGCGCGTGAACTCGGCGTCGATCTTTCGCAAGTGGGCGGCAGCGAAAAAGGCGGCCGCATCACCAGGGAAGACGTGCAGAAGTTCGTCAAGGCCGCGTTGGCCGGCGGCGTTGCCGCAACGGGTTCGCCGGTGGCGGCCGGTGGCGGCCTCAACCTGCTGCCGTGGCCGAAGGTGGACTTCGCCAAGTTCGGCGAAATCGAAGTGCAGCCGCTGTCGCGGATCAAGAAGATTTCCGGCGCCAACCTTGCGCGCAACTGGGCGATGATTCCGCACGTCACCCAGTTCGACAATGCCGACGTCACCGAACTCGAGGCGCTGCGCGTCGCGCTCAACAAGGAGAACGAGAAGGCCGGCATCAAGCTGACCATGCTCGCGTTCCTGATGAAGGGCGTGGTCGCCGCGTTGAAGAAGTATCCCGAGTTCAACGCCTCGCTGGACGCTTCGGGCGAAAACCTCACGCTGAAAAAATATTTCAACATCGGCTTCGCCGCCGACACGCCGAACGGCCTGGTCGTGCCGGTGATCCGCGACGTGGACAAGAAGGGCGTGATCGAGCTGGCGCAGGAAACCGGCGAGCTGGCGAAGAAGGCGCGCGACGGCAAGCTGGGGCCTGCCGACATGAGCGGCGGCTGCTTCTCGATCAGTTCGCTCGGCGGCATCGGCGGCACCGCGTTCACCCCGATCGTCAATGCGCCGGAAGTGGCGATCCTCGGCGTCAGCAAGTCGTCGATCCAGCCGGTGTGGGACGGCAAGGCGTTCCAGCCGAAGCTGCTGTTGCCGTTGTCGTTGAGTTACGACCATCGCGTCATCGACGGTGCGCTGGCCGCGCGCTTCACCACGTATCTGGCGCAGGTGCTGGCCGACATGCGCCGCGTGCTGCTGTAAGGAGAACCGGACATGGCAACGATTGAAGTGAAGGTTCCCGACATCGGCGATTACCACGACGTGCCGGTGATCGAAGTGCTGGTGAAAGTCGGCGACACGGTCAAGAAGGACCAGGGCCTGATCACCCTGGAGTCGGACAAGGCGACGCTGGAAGTGCCGTCGTCCGCCGCCGGCGTGGTCAAGGAGTTGAAGGTCAAGCTTGGCGATGCGCTGAATGAAGGCAGCGTCGTGGCGATACTGGAAAGCGAAGGTACGGGCGCTGCGGCGCCCGTGGCTGCCCCGCAAGCGGAAGCGCCGAAGGCGGCGCCTGTCGCGGCGGAAGCCGCCCCTGCAAAGCCGGCCCCCGTCGCTGCAACGCCTGCGCCGCAAGCGGCCGCATCGACCGGCAAGCAGGCCGACATCGAAGCGGGCATCGTCGTGCTTGGCGCCGGCCCCGGCGGCTACACGGCTGCGTTCCGCGCCGCCGACCTCGGCCTCGACACCGTGCTGGTCGAGCGTTATTCGGCGCTCGGCGGCGTGTGCTTGAACGTCGGCTGCATTCCGTCGAAGGCGCTGCTGCACGCGGCGGACGTGATCGAACAGGCCGCGCACGCGGGCGATTTCGGCGTCGAATTCGCCGCGCCGAAGATCAACGTCGACAAGCTGCGCGAGTACAAGACCAAGGTCGTCGGCACGCTGACCAAGGGCCTGGCCGGCATGGCCAAGCAGCGCAAGGTGCGCGTGGTCGAAGGCGTCGCCGAATTCGTTTCGCCGAACGAACTGGAAATCACCGGCAGCGACGGCAAGAAGCAACTGCTGCGCTTCCAGCAGGCGATCATCGCCGCCGGTTCGCAGGCGGTGAAGCTGCCGAACTTCCCGTGGGACGACAAGCGCATCATGGATTCGACCCATGCGCTGGAATTGCAGGAAGTGCCGAAGAAATTGCTGGTCGTCGGCGGCGGCATCATCGGCCTGGAAATGGCGACGGTGTATCGCGGCTTGGGTAGCGACGTCACCGTGGTCGAATTCGCCGGCCAGCTGATTCCGGGCGCGGATGCGGATTTGGTCAAGCCGTTGGCCGATCGCTTGAAGAAGGCCGGCGTGACTGTGCACCTCAAGACCAAGGCCGCGACGGTCAAGGCCGGGAAGGCCGGCATCACCGTCGGTTTCGAGGCGGCCGAAGCGGGCGTGGCGCCTGCCGTCGAATCGGGCACGTGGGATCGCGTGCTGGTCGCCGTCGGCCGTGCGCCGAACGGCAAGAAGATCGGCGCGGAAAAGGCCGGCGTCACCGTCACCGACCGCGGCTTCATTCCGGTCACCGCGCAGATGCGCAGCAACGTGCCGCACATCTTCGCCATCGGCGACATCGTCGGCAACCCGATGCTGGCGCACAAGGCCACGCACGAAGGCAAGCTCGCCGCCGAAGTCGCCGCCGGCGAGAAGAAGGAATGGGTCGCGCGGGTGATTCCGTCGGTGGCGTACACCGATCCGGAAATCGCGTGGGTCGGCGTCACCGAAACCGAAGCCAAGGCCAAGGGCCTGAAGGTCGGCGTGGCCAAGTTCCCGTGGGCGGCGTCGGGCCGCGCGATCGGCATCGGCCGCACCGAAGGCTTCACCAAGCTGATCTTCGACGAGGCCACGCATCGCGTGATCGGCGGCGGCATCGTCGGCGTGCACGCCGGCGAACTGCTCGCCGAAATCGGCCTGGCGATCGAGATGGGCGCGGAGGCCGAGGACATCGGCCACACCATCCACGCCCATCCGACCCTGAGCGAATCGGTGGCGATGGCCTCGGAAATCTACGACGGCACCATCACCGATTTGTACATCCCTAAGAAGAAGTAGGCGTTCCGCTCGTTCTTGCCGCATCGCACGACGCCCCGGCTTGCCGGGGCGTCGTCGTTTGGGTCTGACGCCGGCAAATGCGAGCCATCTTCCCTGTTCAGTATTTTGTGCCTGAATACTTCTGGCGGTTGCCACTGAAAAAGCAGACCACTATAATTCCGCGACTCGGCGAGGCGCCTGCAATGGGCCTTGTCTGTTCCACTCCACTCACCGGGTTTCGCGTGTGCTGAATTCCGTCGCCGCGGGCCGGCGGCTGGCATTGCGCGCGGTGGGTTGCCAGATGGCCGTCGTGCTGGTGCTGGCGCTGGCCTTCCTTGTCAAGGGAAAGGTCGCTGCCGTTGCCGTGCTGGCCGGCGGAGCCGGAGTGGTGCTGGGTCAGGCCCTGGCGACGCAGGTCGCGCTGGGCAGGGGAGTGGTTGCGGCACGGGCGGCGTTTTTCCGGCTGGTGCTCGCCACGCTCCTGAAATGGGTGGTGGCAATACTGTTTTTCGCCGCCGCATTGGTTGTCTGGCGCTTGGCGCCGCTGCCGATGCTGGCGGGTTTCGTGGCGGCGGTGGTCGCCTATCCCTTGGGTTTCAACTTTTTGCGTCAGGATCGAACGTGAGCGCTGAACCGGCAACCGGTGGGTCGACCGAATACATCAACCACCACCTGCATTTCTGGCAGGTGAGCGTAGGCGACGGCGATTTCATGAAGCTCAACGTCGATACGCTGATCTTCACCTTCGCGTTGTCGGCGCTGTTCCTGTTCTTCTTCATCCGCAGCGCGCGCAAGGCCACCTCCGGCGTGCCCGGCAAGTTCCAGACTTTCGTGGAAATCGTCGTCGGCTTCGTCGACGGACTGGTCCGCGAAACCTTCCACGGCCGCAGCAAGCTGATCGCGCCGATGGCCATCACCATTTTCTGCCTCGTGTTCCTGATGAACTTCATGGACATGGTGCCGGTGGATTTGCTGCCGTGGGCGTGGAAGAGCGGCCATGCCGCCGCCGGCCTGGATCAGGAGCACGCCTACCTGCGCGTGGTGCCCACCGCCGACCTCAACACCACGCTCGGCCTGGCGCTGGCGGTGTTCCTGCTGATCCAGGTGTTCGGCATTTCGCACAAGGGCGTGGCCGGCTTCACCAAGGAAATCTTCACCGCGCCGTTCCATGCGCACGGCACCTTCGCCAAGATCGCATTGGCGCCGGCCAATTTGCTGCTGCGCGTGATCGAGGAAGGCGTGCGCCCGCTCAGCCTGTCGCTGCGGTTGTTCGGCAACATGTACGCCGGCGAGCTGATCTTCATCCTGATCGCGCTGATGACCTTGGGTTCTTCGCCGTCGCATTTCGGCACTTGGCCGATGGGCCTGATGCAGTTCGTTGCCGACTTCGGCTGGACTGCCTTCCACATCCTGGTCATCACCCTGCAGGCCTTCATCTTCATGATGCTGACCGTCGTTTACCTCAGCATGTCGGCCGAGAGCCATTGACCGCGTCATCCGTTTCCCGCATTTCCCATCCACGCAACAGCCATTTGATCTAATCGGAGCAATACCATGGACCATGCAACCCTCGTCGCCGAAGTTCTCAAGTTCACCGTCATCGCGGCCGGCCTGCTCATCGGCCTCGGTGCCCTTGGCACCGCCATCGGCTTCGCCATCCTCGGCGGCAAGTTCCTCGAAGGCGCGGCGCGCCAGCCGGAACTGACCAACCAGCTGCAAACCAAGATGTTCATCGTCGCCGGCCTGCTCGATGCCGTGCCGATGATCGGCGTGGCCATCGCGCTGCTGCTGCTGTTCGCCAACCCGCTGCTGGGCAAGCTGGTTTAAGCCCGGCCGCATCGGGCAAGCAACAGCAAATCAGGCATCGCCGGCAGTTCGCCGCCGGCATCAGGAGCACAGCACCATGCTACCCAACCTTACTCTGGTCATTCAGGGACTCGCGTTCTTCGCGGTCGCGTGGCTGGTGATGAAATTCGGTTGGCCGCCCATCATCGCGGCCATCGAAGATCGCCAGCAGAAGATCGCCGAAGGCCTGGCCGCGGCCGACAACAGCCAGCGCGCCCTGGCGCAGGCGCAGGAAAGCGTCGACGCCGAGCTGAAGGCCGCGCGCGCCAAGGCCAGCGAGATCATCGAGCAGGCCAACCAGCGCGCCGGCCAGATCGTCGAGGCCGCCAAGGGCGAAGCCATCGATGCGGCGAACAAGCAGAAGGCGCTGGCCCAGGCCGAGATCGACGCCGCCGCGAGCAAGGCCAGGGAAGATCTGCGCAAGCAGGTGTCTTCGCTGGCCGTCGCCGGCGCCGAGAAGCTGCTCAAGCGCAACATCGACGTGGCTGCCAACCAGGCGCTGCTCGACGAACTGGCCGCAGAGATCTGAGCATGAGCCTGACCCTCGCCCGCCCGTATGCCCGCGCCGCGTTCGCCGTCGCGAAGGAAGAAGGCAAGCTGGCCGACTGGAGCGAAGCCCTCGGCTTCGCCGCCACCCTCGCCGGCGACGCGCGCGTCGCCTCGCTGCTGCGCAATCCGCAGCTGACCGCCAGCGACGCCGTCGCCCTGCTGTTCCGCAACGGTGCCGGCGATGGCGTGCAGCGCTTCCTCGGCGTGCTTGCCGACAGCAAGCGCCTGCCGCAGCTGCCGGAAATCGCCGCGCTGTACGAGCAATTGCGCGCCGAGGCCGAGCACGTGGTCAAGGCGAAGGTGACCTCGGCCACGACGCTGGATGGCGCCGAAGTCGAGAAGATCAAGGCGGCGCTGCGCAAGCGTTTCGCGCGCGAGGTCGAGGTCGAGACGGCGGTCGATGAAAGCCTCATCGGCGGCGCGGTGATCGACGCCGGCGACGTGGTCATCGACGGCTCGCTCAAGGGCAAGCTCGCCCGCCTGCAAACCGCATTGGCTAACTAAATCCCTAATTTGGAACGTGGCCGGCAACGGCCGCATCAGGAAACCGACATGGCTACCACGCTCAATCCCTCCGAAATCAGTGACCTGATCAAGGCGCGCATCGACAAGGTCAAGCTCGCCGCCGAGGCGCGCAACGAAGGCACCGTGACCAGCGTCGCCGACGGCATCGTGCGCATCTTCGGCCTGGCCGACGTGATGCAGGGCGAAATGATCGAGTTGCCGGGCGACACCTTCGCGCTGGCGCTGAACCTCGAACGCGATTCCGTCGGCGCCGTGGTCCTCGGCGACTACGAACACCTGCGCGAAGGCGACGTGGCCAAGACCACCGGGCGCATCCTCGAAGTGCCGACCGGTCCGGAACTGCTCGGTCGCGTCGTGAATGCGCTGGGCGAGCCGATCGACGGCAAGGGCCCGATCGACGCCAAGACCAAGGCGCCGGTCGAGCGCGTCGCGCCGGGCGTGATCTGGCGCAAGAGCGTGAGCCAGCCGGTGCAGACCGGCTACAAGTCGGTCGATGCGATGATCCCGATCGGTCGCGGCCAGCGCGAACTCATCATCGGCGACCGCCAGACCGGCAAGACCGCGATGTCGATCGACGCGATCATCAACCAGAAGGGCACCGGCGTTAAGTGCGTCTATGTCGCCATCGGCCAGAAGGCCTCGTCGGTTGCCGCCGTGGTGCGCAAGCTGGAAGAAAACGGCGCGCTGGCGCACACCATCGTCGTCGCCGCGACCGCGTCGGAATCGGCCGCGATGCAGTACATCTCCGCGTACAGCGGCTGCACGATGGGCGAATACTTCCTCGATCGCGGCGAAGACGCGCTGATCGTGTACGACGATCTCTCGAAGCAAGCGGTTGCGTATCGCCAGATCTCGCTGCTGCTGAAGCGCCCGCCGGGCCGCGAAGCGTATCCGGGCGACGTGTTCTACCTGCACAGCCGCCTGCTCGAACGCGCC
>JAATFG010000071.1 GCA_015655355.1 Lysobacterales bacterium | reverse complement strand
GGCAACGCCTGGATGCCGAACTCGCGCGGCTCGGCATCACGGCACCGCAGAACGCAGTGCTGCTTGCCGTCGCCGGCAATCCGCGAATCTCGAATGCCGAGCTGGCTCGCGCGGCGTTCGTGACGCCGCAGACCATGCAGGCGATCTTGGTCAATCTCGAACGCGGAGGCCTGATCGTGCGCAGCCCGCATCCCGAGCATGGCCGGGTCATCATGACCGAGCTGACGACGGCCGGCCAAAAGGCCGTTGCCGAGGGCGCGAAAGCTGCCGACGTGGTAGAACGGCAGATGCTCTCCATGCTGTCAACCGAAGAGGCCCGGCTGCTTTGCGAGCTGCTCAAGCGCTGTGCCGCCGCCTTAAACGACGGGACCTGACAAGAAGGTCCTCATGCAGGGTGCTTCGGCGCTCTTGATCAATCGAATCAGGTGCGCCGCTCAGCCATGTAGCGTCCAGGCGAGGTCCCCAGCGCCTTGCGGAACATGGATACGAAACTGCCTGCGCTCTCATAGCCCAAGTCATCGGCGACCTGCTGCACGGAAACGCCGGTTCCCAGCCATTTCACCGCCAGCATGAGGTGGAGCTGCTGACGCCAGTGGCCGAAGCTCATGCCTGTTTCCCGGGTGAGAAGGCGCGCGAGTGTGCGTTCGCTCAGCCCTGCGTGCCGTGCCCATGTTTGCATTGTCCCGCGGTCGGCAGGATTGCGCATGATCGTCTCGACGATCTTGCGCAAGCGGGCATCGCGTGGCATCGGGAGGTGCAGATCTCCCGCCGGCGCCAGTGCAAGTTCGTCCAACAGCAGCGTGGCCAGATGTGATTCCATGCCTCCTTCTGCATAGAGCATGGGCAAGCTGGCAGAGCGAATCAGCAGCTCGCGCAACAATGGAGTCGTGGCGAGCGCGCAGCAACTCGATGGAAGATTCGAGGTGAGGCTCGGGTCTATGAAGACGATATAGCAATCGATCATGCCGGCGGCTTTGGCCTTGTGCACGATGCCGCCTGGAATCCAGAGTGCACTCTGCGGCGGAATGACCCACAAGCTGTTTTCCACTTCGCAGGTGATGACCCCGCGAAGCGTCAACACGAGCTCGCCTTTGCGATGGCGATGAAAATCCGTTTCCTGCTGATCAAAGGTTTCCGCCGCGATGCCGGCGGCGCCGAAGCCCACCACCGGACGCGGCAAGAGATCCGGATCCATCCACATCCACTCGACGGAATCTGAAGGCTGGCTCAGGACAGGCATGGGATCGGTTCGACCGGGTGGGGCCGTGATGATTGGCGGGAAATCCCAATATATTGGCAATCCTGACCAATGCTGCCAAGACGCCTGCTTCCTACCATTTCCGCACGCCGGCAATGGAATCCCCCATGGCCGTGTTTTCCGGAGTGAGTGGAATCATGGATTCATTGAGCAGCGGGCGCGTCGCCCAAACTTTGCGGCAAGTCTTTCAGGAAGCGGAACAGGCGGATCGGCCGCTGATGGAGCAGTTCGTCAATGGCGATGTCGACGAGCAGTCGCTTGGCGCCGTGATTGACCAGCATTTCGCTGAAGAACAGCGTGATCTTCGCGGTTTCTATCATGGCTACGTCAACAACTACCTCAACGTGACGCCGGAGTATGGTCGATTCCTGTACCAGTGCGCCCGTGTACGTGGGGCGACGCGGATCGTCGAGTTCGGTACGTCGATGGGTGTTTCCACGCTGCATCTGGCTGCCGCGCTGCGCGACATGGGGGGTGGGCGTTTGATTGGTACCGAGCTGGAACCTAGCAAAGCCGCTCGCGCCCGCACCAATCTCGAAACGGCAGGGCTTGCCGATCTGGTCGACATCCGGGTGGGCGATGCGCGGGAAACGCTGGCTGACGTGGGTGGCGAGATCGACCTGGTGCTGCTGGATGGTGCGTTCAGCCTTTATCTGCCGGTGCTGAAGTTGCTTGAGCCGCATCTGAAGACCGGTACGCCCATTCTGGCGGAGAACGCCTTTGACCATGACAACGAATACCTGGCTTATGTGCGCAATCCGGCGAATGGCTATCTTTCGTTGCCGATTCCGATCAGTGAAGGCCGAGGCAACGAGTTCACCGTGGTGACGCGGTGATCTGCGGTCAGGTCATGACGCGGCTCGATCAGGGAGCTTGATGCCGGGCATGGCAATGGAACCCGTACTGCAGCTGCGCTCGGCGAGGCCGCGCGCCGGGGGCTTGCCCGGCGCCTTGCGGAACATGGTGACGAACCCACTTGCAATTTTCAGTAACACAACCTTTCCCTCGCGTTTACATGCTGCACCGCGTACAGGCGTAGGCTCCGGCTACTTCACAGCCAGAGGAGATGTGGTCATGGCACAAGCTTTCTATGCGCAGGACGAAGCCGGCACGCGCAGCCGGGTGTGGCAGAGCTTGGCCGGCGAGAACGACCACGCGCCGCGCAACGTGCAACAAAAGCACTTCGTCTATCACCTTGACGACGGCACGCCGCTGCGGCGCGTGGATACCGACACCTTCCAGGTCATCGGCACCGGCGCCTACGTGCATGTGGTGCATGAGTGACGCGCGATCGAAGTCGATCCGCGCAGTGTGCGATGCCGTACATACAACGCCATCCGGAAAGCCGACGATGTGGGCGTCGTTCCGTAGCGCGATTGCGCGTCGTTGCGGAATGAAACCCGTCCGCCGCCACGGAGCAGACCATGAACAGCTTGCGCTCGCCGATCCATTGCGATTCTGGATGGCCGGCTGACCGTGGCGCCAAGAGACACGGCCGATCGGGATGGACATGATCCAATCCGATGCCTTGGTCCTGTTCGGCGCGACCGGCGATCTTGCCAGCAAGAAGATCTACCCGGCATTGCAGGCCATGATACTGCGCGGCGAGCTCGACATGCCGGTCATCGGCATGGCCCGCGCAGGCTGGACGCTCGACACCTTGCGCGAACACGTGAAGGACAGCCTCGCGCACCACGGCATCGTCGATGCGCAGGCATTCGCCAAACTGTCCGCGCAGTTGCGCTACGTGGATGGTGATTACCGCGAGCCTTCGACCTATGACCGCCTGAAGCAGGCGCTGCAGGGCGCCACGCATCCGCTGCACTACCTCGCGATTCCACCGAGCATGTTCGCCGCCGTGGTGCAGGGGCTCGCCGCGTCGGGCTGCGCGGAGGATGCGCGCGTGGTCGTGGAAAAACCGTTCGGCCGCAACCTCGCTTCCGCGCAGGCGCTGGACCAGACATTGCACGCGGTATTTCCCGAATCGGCGGTGTTCCGCATCGATCACTACCTCGGCAAGGAGGCGGTGCAGAACCTGCTGTATTTCCGTTTCGCCAATGCCTTCCTCGAACCGATCTGGAACCGCGAGCACGTCGACAGCGTGCAGATCACGATGGCCGAGAACTTCGGCGTGGAAGGACGCGGCAGTTTCTACGAAGAAGTCGGGCTGGTACGCGACGTCGTCCAGAACCACATGTTGCAGGTGATCGCGCTGCTGGCGATGGACGCGCCGGTCGGGCATGACGTGGAATCGATGCGCGCGGAAAAGCTGCGGCTGTTCCGCGCGATGCGCCCGCTCGATCCGGCGCAGGCGGTGCGCGGCCAGTTTCGCGGCTATCGCGACGAACCGGGCGTGGCGGCCGGTTCGCGGGTCGAGACGTTTGCCGCGGTCTGCCTGCACATCGATACCTGGCGTTGGGCGGGCGTGCCGTTCTACATCCGCGCGGGGAAGTGCCTGCCGATCACGGCCACCGAAGTCATCGTCAATCTGAAGCGCCCGCCGCTGAGTGTCTTCGACGACGCGCAGCCGGCGCCTTGCAACTATTTCCGTTTCCGGCTCAGTCCCGAAGTCGTGATCTCGATCGGCACGCAGGTCAAGCGCATCGGCGAGGGAATGCACGGCGAGCCGGCCGAATTGGTCGCGCGCCATGAGCCGCGCAGCGAAAAATTGCCGTACGAGCGCCTGCTCGGCGACGCGATCCGCGGCGACACGTCCTTGTTCACGCGCGACGATTGTGTCGAGGCGGCGTGGCGCGTGGTCGACCCGATTCTCGACGGGACAACGCTTGACGAGACAATTCCCGACCCGACGAATGCCCGCGCCGATGCGCCGCCGGACGAATACGCGCCGGGCAGTTGGGGCCCGGCCGCGGCCGCGCGCCTCATGGCGGACAACGCAGGCTGGCACGATCCACTGCCCGAGAGGACGGCACCATGTTGACGCCAGGCGATGTGGTCTTCCTGATCGATGTCGACAACACCTTGCTCGACAACGATCACTTCGCCGCGGACCTGGGCGCACACCTCGAGCAGGCGTTCGGTGCCGTCGAGCGGCAACGTTATTGGACCCTCTTCGCCGAACTGCGCGTCGAGTCGGGCTATGCGGACTACCTGGCCACCTTGCAGAAATTCCGCAGCGGCCTCGACGACGATCCGCGGCTGTTGCGCGTGGCGGAATTCATGCTCGAGTATCCGTTCGCCGAGCGCCTGTATCCGCGCGCCCTCGAAACGCTCGCGCATCTGCGCACGCTGGGCTTGCCGGTGATCCTGTCGGATGGCGACATCGTGTTCCAGCCGCGCAAGATCCGGCGCTCGGGCCTGTGGAATGCGGTCGAGGGCCGCGTGCTCGTCTACGTGCACAAGGAACGCATGCGCGCCGCGATTCAGCAGCGGTATCCGGTGATGCATTACGTGATGATCGACGACAAGCCGCAGTTGCTGGCGGCGATGAAACGCTCGTTCAGCGCGAGGCTGACCACGGTCCTGGTGCGTCAGGGCCACTATGCCGTCGCATCGGCCGATCCCACGCTCGACGCGCGGCCCGATGTCAGCGTCGCGCACATCGGCGATCTGTGCCAAAGCACCTTGGCGGATTTTCTCCCCGCGACGCAGTGTGCCGCATCGCCCATGCACGTTCCGGAATCGACATGAAGCCGACCCGGCAATTGCACGAACTCGGCCAGCGCCTGTGGCTGGACAACATCACGCGCGAGCTTCTCGATGACGGCACGTTGCAGCGCTACATCGAGGACTTCTCGATCACCGGCCTGACCTCGAATCCCACCATCTTCGACCAAGCGATCGGCGGCACCCGCGCCTACGACGACGGCATTCGCAACAAGGCGCGTGCCGGAAATTCCGGGGAGACGCTGTTCGTGGAACTGGCGTTGGAGGACTTGCAGCGCGCGGCCGATCTGTTTCGTCCGCTGTTCGATGCAAGCGACCGACTCGACGGCTGGGTCTCGATGGAAATCTCGCCGCTGCTCGCCCGCGACACGCAAGCGAGCATCGCCGCGGCGCTGCAAATCCATGGGCAGGCCGATCGGCCCAATCTTTTCGTCAAGATTCCGGGCACGCCGGAAGGGATTGCGGCCATCGAGGCATCCATCTTCGCCGGCGTGCCGGTCAACGTCACCCTGCTGTTTTCGCGCGAGCAGTATCTCGCCGCCGCGCAGGCCTATCAGCGCGGCCTCGAACGCCGCATCGCGGCGGGACTGGATGCGCGCGTGGCGTCGGTCGCTTCGCTGTTCGTCAGCCGCTGGGACAAGGCGGTGAACGACAAGGTGCCGGCCGATTTGCGCAACCGGCTCGGCATCGCCATCGGCGCACGAACCTATCGCGCCTATCGCGAATTGCTGGCGTCGCCGCGCTGGCGTCAGCTCGCCGCGGCGGGCGCGCGACCACAGCGCCTGCTCTGGGCCAGCACCGGCGCCAAGGATGCGGCGGCTTCGGACACGTTGTATGTCGAAGCGCTGGCGGCGCCGGACACGATCGACACGATGCCCGAGAAAACCTTGCAGGCATTCGCCGACCACGGCGAGATCAAGGGCGTCATGGCCGAGGATGGCGATGCCGCCGAATCGATGCTGATGCGTTTCGCCAACGCGGGCACCGATGTCGATGCGCTCGCGGACCGATTGCAGCGCGAGGGCGCCGCGTCGTTCGTGCAATCCTGGCAGGAACTCATGCGGCGCATCGCCGACAAGAGCGCCGCGCTGCTCGGCGCCGCGCAGCAGGGAAAATCGGCATGAGCACCACGATCAGCCCGCTTGCCGGCAAGCCCGCGCCCGCGTCGCTGCTGGTCAATGTGCCGAAACTGCTCGCCGCGTATTTCGACCTGCGCCCCGATCCGTCGGTACCGGCGCAGCGCGTCGCGTTCGGCACCTCCGGCCATCGCGGCAGTTCGTTCGCGCGCAGCTTCAACGAATGGCACGTGCTGGCGATCAGCCAGGCGATTTGCGACTACCGCAAGCAGTGGGGCATCGACGGACCGCTCTACCTCGGCATCGATACGCATGCGCTGTCGCAGCCCGCTTTCGAGAGCGCGCTCGAAGTGCTGGCCGGCAACGGCTGCGTGACGAAGATTGCCAAAGGTGGAGAATTCACGCCGACGCCGGCGGTTTCGCGCGCGATCCTTGCACACAATCAGGGCCGCAAGCGTGGGCTCGCGGACGGCATCGTGGTCACGCCCTCGCATAATCCGCCCGACAACGGCGGCTTCAAGTACAACACGCCGAATGGCGGTCCGGCCGACGTCCAGGTCACCGACTGGATCGAGGCGCGCGCGAACCTGTTGCTCGAAGGCGGCCTGAAGGACGTGCGGCGCACGCCGTACGCGCAAGCGCGCCGCGCTGCGAGCGTTCACGCGCACGATTTCCTCGACGTCTACGTGAGCGATCTGCGCAACATCATCGACTTCGATGCGATCCGTGGCGCCGGCATCCGCATGGCCGTCGATCCGCTTGGCGGCGCCGGCGTGCATTACTGGGCGTCGATCGCGGAACGCTATGAAATCGACCTGACCGTGGTGAGCGAGGACGTCGATCCGACCTTCCGCTTCATGAGCGTGGACTGGGACGGCAGGATTCGCATGGACCCGTCATCGTCGTATGCGATGCAGCGGCTGATCGGCCTGAAGGATCGCTACGACGTTGCCTTCGCCTGCGATACCGACCACGACCGCCACGGCATCGTGACGCGCGGTAGCGGCTTGTTGCCGCCGAACCATTATCTGGCGGTGGCGATCGATTACCTGTTTCGCCGTCGCGCGCGCTGGAACCCGGCCGCGGCCGTCGGCAAGACGCTGGTCAGCACCGCGCTGATCGACCGCGTTGCGCAACGGCTGGGACGCCGGCTGTACGAGGTGCCGGTCGGCTTCAAATGGTTCGTCGATGGCTTGTTCGACGGATCGCTGGGCTTCGGTGGCGAGGAAAGCGCCGGCGCATCGTTCGCACGCATCGACGGAGCGGTGTGGACGACGGACAAGGACGGCATCGTGCCGGCCCTGCTGTCGGCCGAAATCACCGCACGCAACGGTCGCGATCCGGGCGAGTCGTACCGCGATCTCGTCCGCGATCTCGGCGAGCCGTTTTCCGATCGCGTCGAAGCACCGGCCACGGCAGCGCAAAAAGCCAAGCTGGCCAAGCTTTCGCCGCAGCAACTGCGCAGCACCGAACTGGCCGGCGAAAAGATCGACCGCGTGTTTGATCGCGCACCGGGCAACGATGCGGCCATTGGTGGCATCAAGGTGACGTCCGCCAACGGTTGGTTCGCGGCACGCCCCTCCGGCACCGAAGGCATCTACAAGATCTACGCGGAGAGCTTCAAGGACGCAGCGCACCTGCGCGCGATCCTGCACGAGGCCCAGGGCATCGTGGATACGGCGCTGGATTCATGATGGAAGGAATGCCCATGTCCAAACTCGACCAACAGTGCATCGACACGCTCCGCTTCCTCGCTGTGGACATGGTGCAGCAGGCCGACAGCGGGCATCCCGGCCTGCCGCTCGGCGCCGCGCCGATGGCCTACGTGTTGTGGACGCGCTGGCTCAGGCACAACCCGCGCAATCCGCAGTGGGTCGATCGCGACCGCTTCGTGTTGTCGGCCGGACACGGTTCCGCGCTCTTGTATGGGTTGCTGCATCTGAGCGGCTACGATCTCCCGCTCGACGACATCAAACGGTTTCGCCAATTCGGCAGCAAGGCGCCGGGGCATCCCGAGCGCGGCCACACCCCGGGCGTCGAAGTCACGACCGGGCCACTGGGGCAGGGCATGGCCAACGCCGTCGGCATGGCGATGGCGGAGGCGCAACTCGCGGCGGGTTACAACCGCCCCGGCCATGCCGTCATCGATCACCGCACGTATGCCCTCGTCAGCGACGGCGACCTGATGGAAGGCGTCGCGTCCGAGGCGGCCTCGCTGGCCGGCCATCTGAAGCTCGGCAAGCTGACCTGCCTGTACGACGACAATCGCGTCACCCTGTCCGCGGCCACCGACATCACGTTCTCCGAAAACCGCGCCCTGCGCTTCGAGGCTTACGGCTGGCACACGTTGTCGGTTGAAGATGGCAACGATCTGGCCGCGATCGATGCCGCCTTGCAAGCGGCACACACAGAGACTGCGCGGCCTTCGCTGATCCTGGTGCGCACGCATCTGGGCTACGGCTCGCCCGAGCAGGACAGCTTCAAGGCGCATGGCTCGCCGCTAGGCGCGGACGACGTGCGCAAGACCAAGCAAAAACTGGGCTGGCCGACAGAGCCGGAATTCCTGATACCGGACGCGGCACTCGCGCATTGGCGCGAAGCGCTCGATCGCGGCGCGGCAGCGGAGGCCGAATGGAGTGGACGTCTGGACGCGCATGCCAACGCATTTCCGGAACTCGCGACCGAACTGCGAATCCGTTTGCGCGATGAGCTTCCGATTGGTTGGGATGCGGACATCCCGGTGTTTCCGGCCGATGCGAAAGGCCTCGCCACGCGCGAGGCTTCCGGCAGGGTGATGAACGCGATCGCACCGCGGCTGCCTGCCTTGAGCGGCGGTTCGGCCGATCTCGATCCGTCGACGAAGACCGCATTGAAAGGCCTCGGCGATTTCAACCCGCCGTCATCGCGCAGCGAGGACCCACAAGGCTCCGACGGCGGCGGCTGGAGTTACGCCGGACGCAATCTGCACTTCGGCGTGCGCGAACACGCGATGGGCGCAGTCGTGAATGGACTTGCCGCGCACGGCGGCTTCATCCCGTTCGGCTCGACCTTCCTGATCTTCTCCGATTACATGCGCCCGCCGATCCGGCTGGCCGCGCTGATGGGCCTGCACGCCGTGCATGTATTCACCCACGACAGTATCGCGCTCGGCGAGGATGGCCCGACCCATCAGCCGGTCGAGCAACTGGCGAATCTGCGCGCGGTACCGAACCTGATCGTGATCCGGCCCGCCGACGCCAATGAAACCGCGGTCGCCTGGCGCGTGTCGGTGGAAACGCGCGACCGTCCCGTCGTGTTGGTGTTGACCCGACAGGATTTGCCGACGCTCGATCGCGGCAAACATGCCTCAGCGGAAGGACTGCGGTGCGGCGCCTACGTTTTGCGCGATGCGCCGGATGGCAAGCCCGCGTTGATCCTGATCGCCACCGGCTCGGAAGTCGGCCTGATCTTGGCCGCTGCGCAGCGTTTGCAAAGCGACGGCATCGCAACACGTTGCGTCTCGATGCCGAGCTGGGAGCTGTTCGACGCGCAGCCGCAGGCGTATCGCGACGGTGTGCTGCCGCCCTCGGTCGGCGCGCGACTCGCGGTCGAAATGGGCGTGTCGCAAGGCTGGCATCGCTACGTCGGCGACCGCGGCGACATGCTCGGCGTGGAGCGCTTCGGCGCTTCCGCGCCGGCCGACGCGTTGCTGCGCGAATACGGCTTCACCGTCGAGGAAGTCTGCCGGCGCGCGCAGATACTTTGAAAGCGCGCTGCCGTACAGACCGTTGCGCATGGCGCATGTAGCTTCGGTTTTTCCAACGTCGGAACGACGCCAACAACATTCGACACTTCTTCAGGAAAAACCCATGAACGCAACAATTGCCCCATTTTATGCATTCAATACGCACATGGAAGCCGAAGCAGCGATCCGTACATTGAGCGGGGCCGGTTTCGACATGAAGAAACTTTCCCTGGTCGGCAGGGGCTACCACAGCGATGAACATCCGGTCGGGTTCTACACCGTCGGCGACAGGATGAAGTCCTGGGGCGGCGTGGGTGCCTTCTGGGGCGGGGTCTGGGGCCTGCTGCTCGCGCCTGCCGTATTTTTCCTGCCCGGGTTGGGCATCGTGGCGATGGCCGGTCCGGTCGTCGCGGCGCTGCTCGGCGGCGTGGAGGGCGCGGTGGTGGTGGGCGGTGTGTCGGCGTTCGCCGCGGCACTGAGCCGAAGCGGCCTGGCGAAGGACAGCGTCATCAAGTACGAGACAGCGCTGAAGGTGGACAAATACGTCCTCATGGTGCACGGCAACGCCGAGGATCGCGCGAAAGCGGATTCAATCCTCGCCGGCGCGAAGTTGACGAAGGCGGCGTGAGCGCAGCGCACTCCGGCGCCACGCATGCGGCGTCGATAGCGGGATAGATCATGGCAGTTCCACCATCCGCGTCAGGCATCCCGCCCAAGCACGCCGTGCCGGCGGTCGATGCCACGGCGCCGGGCGGCCTCAGCGCTGATGAAGCGCGGCATCGATTGGAGCAATCGGGTCCGAACGCGGTGCCCGATACGTCCACGCATCCATGGAGCATGGCGCTGGAAAAGTTCTGGGCGCCCGTGCCATGGATGCTCGAAGCGGCGATCGTGCTCGAACTGGTACTCGGCAAGTACGTCGAGGGCGCGATCATCGCCGCGCTGCTGGTGTTCAACGCGGCGCTCGGGCTGTTTCAGGAAAGCCGCGCCCAGGCCACGCTGGCCGCGTTGAAGTCGCGACTCGCATTGAGCGCGTCCGTGCGGCGCGATGGCGTGTGGAAAACCGTGCCGGCGACCGAACTCGTGCCCGGCGACGTGGTGAAGCTTTCGCTCGGCGGCGTGGTCGCGGCGGACGTGCGCCTCACTGGAGGAGAAGTCCTGCTCGACCAATCCATGCTCACCGGCGAATCGGTGCCGATCGAAGCGGCAGCGGGTCTGCAAACGTATGCCGGCGCACTGGTCCGGCGCGGCGAAGCGGTGGCCGAGGTCACCGCGACCGGGGCGCGCACCCGGTTCGGCCGCACCGCCGAGCTGGTGCGCACCGCGCATGTCGTCGGTTCCCAGCAGAAAATGGTGTTGCGCGTGGTGCGCAATCTCGCTGCCTTCAACGGCGTCGTCATCGTGCTGCTGGTGAGCTACGCCCGGTATCTCGAGATGCCGATCGCCGAAATCATTCCTCTCGTGCTGACGGCCGTGCTCGCGTCGATACCGGTTGCGCTGCCGGCCACGTTCACGCTCGCATCGGCGCTCGGCGCGCGCGCGCTGGCGAAGGTTGACGTGTTGCCGACGCGCTTGTCGGCGGTCGACGAGGCCGCAACGATGGATGTGCTGTGCGCCGACAAGACCGGCACGCTGACGCGGAACGCGCTGACGGTGACCACCGTCCATCCGATGCCCGGCTTCGACGAGGCGCACGTGCTGGCGCTGGCGGCCTTGGCGAGTTCGGAAGGCGGGCAGGACCCGGTCGATGCCGCCATTCGCGCGGCGGCTGCGCGCAAGGCCATCTCCGACGCACCGAAGCTGGTCAACTTCATCGCTTTCGATCCGGCCAAGAAGATGTCCGAAGCGACTGCGACGGATGCTGCCGGCAATCCGCAGCGCATCGTGAAGGGTGCCTTCTCCATCGTGAGCGCGCTCGCCCGGCCGTCCCCGCATATAGCCGCCGCTGCCAAGGAACTCGAAGACAAGGGCTACCGCGTGTTGGCGCTCGCGGCCGGTGCGCCGACGGCATTGGAACTCGCCGGTCTCATCGCGCTCAGCGATCCGCCGCGCGCCGACTCCGCCGCGCTCGTCAGCGAACTGCACGATCTTGGCGTGCGCACCGTGATGGTGACCGGCGATGCGCCGGAGACGGCCGCGATCGTGGCGCATGCCATCGGGCTGGATGGCGCGACCTGTCCATCCGGATCGATCCCGGACGGCGTACATCCTGATGCGTTCGCCGTCTTCGCCGGCGTGCTTCCCGAAGACAAGTACAAACTCGTCAAGGCCTTCCAGACCGCCGGCCATACCGTCGGCATGTGCGGCGATGGCGCCAACGACGCGCCGGCGCTACGCCAGGCGCAGATCGGCATCGCGGTCTCCACCGCGACGGATGTCGCGAAATCGGCCGCCGGCATGGTGCTGACGGAGCCGGGTCTCGCCGGCATCGTCGCCGCGGTCAAGCAAGGCCGCGTGATCTTCCAGCGCATCCTCACCTACACGCTCAATTCCATCACCAAGAAAGCGGTGCAGGGGCTTTTCCTCGCGGTGGGCCTGATCCTGACCGGACATGCGATCCTGACGCCGTTGCTGATGGTCATCATCATGGTCACCGGCGACTTCCTCGGCATGTCGATGACGACCGACAACGTGCGGCCATCGCCGATGCCGAACGCGTGGCACATTGGGCATCTGACGATTGTCGGCGTCATCATGGGCCTTGGCCAGTTGGTCTTCTGCACCGCCATCCTGGCTTTCGGCGTGTACCGCCTGAAGCTGGACGTCGCGACGCTGCAAACGCTCGCGTTCGTCATCGTCGTGTTCGGCAACCAGGCGACGACTTACACGAATCGCGAACGGCGGCACTTGTGGTCGTCATGGCCAAGCCGCTGGCTGCTCCTTTCATCGATTGCCGATCTCCTGATTGCTTCGACGCTGGCGATCCAGGGGATCGCGATGAAGGCGTTGCCAGCCTTTTTCGTGCTCGGCATCTTCGCCGCGGCGGTTGTTTTCGCCTTCGTCCTGGACTTCGCGAAGGTTCCGGTCTTGCGCCGCTTCGACATCAGCTGAAC
Organism: Lysobacterales bacterium; assembly: GCA_015655355.1. GTDB lineage: Bacteria > Pseudomonadota > Gammaproteobacteria > Xanthomonadales > Xanthomonadaceae > Pseudoxanthomonas_A. The sequence continues at coordinate 1,905 of JAATFG010000071.1, read as the reverse complement.
GGCGCGATCAAGCACGATGCCGTGCGAGCAGCGTGCGGGTATGCCGTGCAATCTGCTCTTCTTCCTGCGAGGCGAGAACATGCACCCTGCAGCGCGAGGCGGGATTGCTGATGGGATTGTTCGCGGCGTGGTTCCCGGCTTCGTCGAGACGGATGCCGATCCAGGACAGGCCTCCGCAGATCGCCGCGCGCACGGCGCCGTCGTTCTCGCCGATGCCGCCGGTGAAAATGATCAGGTCGACGCCATCTAGCGCGGCGATCATCGCGGCGATCTGCTTGCGCACGCCATGGCAGAACATTTCAATCGCAAGCCGCGCGTCCGCGTTCGACGCGGCGGCCGCGTGCAGGCGGCGCATGTCGCTGTCCAGGCCCGAAATTCCGAGCAGGCCGGAACGATGGTCGACCAGTTCTTCGAGCATCGCCGCGTCGAATTTCTTTTCGCGCATCAAGTAGACGAGAACGCCCGGATCGAGATCGCCGCTGCGCGTGCCCATGATCGCGCCGCCGCTCGGCGTCAATCCCATGCTGGTGTCGATCGACTTGCCGCCTTTCACCGCGGTGATGCTGGCGCCGCTGCCGAGATGGGCGATGATCAGTCGATGCGGCACATCGTCCGCCAGCTGGTGCAGGATCGATTCGCACGACAGGCCGTGAAATCCATAGCGTTGGATTCCTTCCCGTTGCCATTCCTTCGGGATCGGGAGCACGCGCGCGACATCGGGCAATTCCGCATGAAATGCAGTGTCCAGGCACGCCGCTTGCGGAAGCCCCGGGTAGTGTTCCCGTGCGAAGCGGATGACCGACAGCGCCGGCGGGATGTGCAGCGGCGCGAATGCAGTCGCCGCCTCGAGCTGGTGCAGGACGGCATCGTCGATCAGGCAGTGCCGGCGCAGCTTCGGCCCGCCGTGAACGATGCGATGTCCTATCGCGTCCGGTGGCGGCAGGCCGGAGTCGGCAAGCAGTTTGCCGATGCGAACGATCGCTTCGCGTTGACCGGCAATGGGCGTGGTCTCGCAGAGCAACTCGTGCCCCCGCGAATCGCGTGCGCGGAATTTGCCTGCACGCTCGCCGATGGCCTCGGCCTCGCCGGATAGCAGCGTTTCGATGCGTGCATCGCCAACGTGATGCAGGCCGAACTTGAGCGAGGAAGAGCCGCTGTTCAGCGCGAGCACGTAGAGGTCTGGCCCGACGCCCGACGTTGCGCAGTCCGGCGCGTTCATGAAGCCCAGCGCCACTCGCGGATTTCCGGCATGTCCTCGCCGTGCGTGTCGATGTATTGCTTGTGCTCGATCAGCTTGTCCTTGAGCCGTTGCTTGAGATAAATGCCTTGGTTGCCGGTCTGAGGCAGGCGGTCGACGACATCCATCACGAGATGGAAGCGATCCATGTCGTTGAGCACGGTCATGTCGAAGGGCGTGGTGATGGTGCCTTCTTCCTTGTAGCCGCGCACGTGGATGTTGGCGTGGTTGGTGCGGCGGTAGGTCAGGCGGTGGATCAGCGTCGGATAGGCGTGGAAGGCGAAGATGACCGGCTTGTCCCGGGTGAACAGGTCGTCGAAATCAATGTCGCTCAATCCGTGCGGATGTTCGCTTTGCGGCTGCAAGCGCATCAGATCGACGACGTTGACCACGCGGATTTTCAGCGCGGGAAGATGCTCGCGCAGGATCGAGACGGCGGCGAGCGTCTCCAGCGTCGGCACGTCGCCGCAGCAGGCCATCACCATGTCGGGCGCGGCGTCTTGGTCGTTGCTGGCCCACTGCCAGATGCCGATGCCTTCGGCGCAGTGCTTGACCGCGGCGTCCATCGTCAACCACTGTGGCGCCGGATGCTTGCCGGCGATCACGACGTTGACGTAGTGGCGGCTGCGCAGGCAGTGGTCCATCACCGACAGCAGGCAGTTGGCATC
>JAATFG010000049.1 GCA_015655355.1 Lysobacterales bacterium | reverse complement strand
CTTCGACGCCGGCGTGCACGCACTCCTCGGCCTGGACGGGAACGAAACCATCGCCGGCTTCATCCACATCGGCACGCCGCAAGTGGACCGGCAAGCGCGCGAACCGGTCGATGTTGCCGATCTGCTGAGCGATTACGCGCCGTGAGCGAAGCCGACGTGCGCGAATCGGCAACCGCGTCGCCTGCACTGCCGACCAGAACCGTGTTCCTGATCGACGCGAGTTTGTACGTGTTCCGCGCCTGGCATTCGATGCCGGACGAATTCCACGACGCGGACGGCTTCCCGGTCAACGCGGTGCACGGCTTCGCCCGCTTCATGCTCGAACTGCTGGAAAAGGAACGTCCGAAATACATCGCCATCGCCTTCGACGAGGCGCTGGATTCGTGCTTCCGCAACCGCATCTATCCGGCCTACAAGGGCAACCGCGAACCGGCGCCGGAGCAGCTCAAGCGCCAGTTCAAGCATTGCAAGGCGCTGTGCGCGGCGCTCGGCCTGAACGTGCTGGCGCACCACGAATACGAGGCCGATGATTTGATCGGCAGCGCGCTGCACGCGGCGCGGCCGCACGGCTTCCGCGGCGTGATCGTGTCCGCCGACAAGGATCTGTCGCAGTTGCTGCACGACCACGACGAACAATGGGATTTCGCCCGCGGCCAGCGCTGGGGCGCGAAAGGCGTCAAGGCGCGGCACGGCGTCGAGGCGCACCAGATCGCCGATTACCTCGCGCTGTGCGGCGATGCGATCGACAACATTCCCGGCGTGCAGGGCATCGGCCAGAAATCGGCGGCGGTGCTGCTGTCGCATTTCGGCGATCTCGACACGCTGCTGGCGCGCAGCGACGAGGTGGCGTTCCTGCGCGGCGTGCGCGGCGCCGCGCAAATGGCGGCGAAACTGAAAGCGCAGCGCGACAACGCGCTGCTGTGGCGGCAACTGACCACCATCGCGCTGGACGCGCCGCTGGACGGCGCCGAACCGGACTTCGCCCGTCACGCGGCGGACACGTCGATGCTGGAATCTCTGGCCGAGGCCGTGCGCTTCGGGCCGATGACGCGGAGAAGGCTGGTCGAGGCGAGCCAAGGGACGGCCTCGCAAGTCGTTCCCCGATGATCGCCTCGTTGCGAAACCACCCCTCGTCTCGCCGGACACCTTCGGATCGTTTCCAATGAGCAACGCAAAAACCCTGCCGCCGCAAAGCCTGTACGAAGGCAAGTACCTGCGCCTGTTGACCCGCGGCACCTGGGAGTACGTCGAACGCACCCATGCCGGCGGCATGGCCGCGATCATCATCGCGGTGACGCCGGAGGACAAGGTCGTGTTCGTCGAACAGTTCCGCGCACCACTGCAGGCGATGAGCATCGAGATGCCGGCCGGGCTGGTCGGCGACGTGCATGCCGACGAAAGCATCGAGGCATCGGCGATCCGCGAACTGGAAGAGGAAACCGGCTGGACCGCGGACAAGGCCGAAGTGCTGCTGGTCGGCCCGACCTCGTCGGGCCTGACCAACGAGAAGATCGCCTTCGTCTACGCCAGCGGCCTGCGCAAGGTCGGCGCCGGCGGTGGCGATGAGGACGAGGACATCACCGTGCACGAAATCCCGCGCACGCGTGCGGCCGCCTGGCTCACCCAGAAGCTGCGCGAAGGCTACGAACTGGACGCCAAGCTCTGGGCCGGGCTGTGGATGATCGAGCACCACCTCGACGGCACGCCGCGCAAGTGATTTCCCCCGCCTGAGGAGGATCGCAGTCACACCCAGCAACCGAGGGACCGCAGGGCGGATGAGGAGGGCCCGTCAACCGAATGCGGCGCGAGGCGTTTCGCATTGGAACGCCCCGTGGAGTTTGCCGTGTCCCTGCGTCCTGCCCTGCTCGCCTGCCTGCTGTTTTCCGCCGCGCCCGCCATTGCGCAGGACGCGCTGCCACCGCCTTCCGGGCAATGGCAGGCCAACGGGAAACAGAACGAAAAACTGTTCAAGCAGGCCGAATCGGATTTCAAGACGGCGATGAAAGCGCGCCGCCAGAAAATGGCGGATGCCGACGATGCAGACACGGGGGATTCCGCCACAGGCGGTTTCGGCGGAGGTCGCCATGGCGGCATGGGCAGTGGCGGCATGGGCGGCATGCACGGTGGCGGCGGAATGCATGGCGGAGGTCGCCGCGGCGGTGGACGCAGCGGTGCGCAAGGGCTGGCCGGTTTGCTGCCGGGCGAACTGGCTTTCGCCGCGCCGGCGGACGGCACGCTGATCGTGCAGCGCATGCACGATGCGGTCGCGTTCGCGCAGGACGGCGATGGCGCGGTAACCATGATTCCGCTGTCCAGCGACGGCGCCGACCTCGGCAACGGCGTGAAAGCCGTCGCCCGCGACGATGCCGGCGACCTCGTCCTCGACGCGACCACGCCGAACGGGCTGAAGGTCGAATACCGCTACGAAGTACCGGCGGACAAGCCGGACACGCTGGCCGTGCACATCACCGTCAACGGGCATCTGGTCGATGGCCTGAAGCTGGAACGCGTGTACGCGCAGGCCAAGGCGAAGTAACTCCTCCCGGAGAAGGTTTTAATAAATTCCGTCATGCCGGCGCACGCCGCTATCCAGCGACTTCACGTCATTGAAAGCAAAGACCCTGGATCCCGGCGTGCGCCGGGATGACGAGCAAAAAAGGGAGTTATTCAGACCTTCCCTAGTGTGGTGTCTCAGAAATAATATTAAGTAAGTTTGGCTGCGGCGTGGGCGACGGATGCCAAGATGGTGTCGGCGCTCTTGTGCCAGACGAAAGGTTTCGGATCGGCGTTGTGTGTATCGATGTAGTGGCGGATGGCT
>JAATFG010000096.1 GCA_015655355.1 Lysobacterales bacterium | reverse complement strand
CGCCTTCGCTGTGCCGGCATTCGCACAGAACGCGGAGGCTCCAGCACCGCAGACCGCCACCGACGCTACCCTGCTCAACCTCGATGTCAGCGCCGAAGCCAGCCACGCGCCGGACGTCGCCACCATTTCCTCCGGCGTGCTTACCCAGGCTGCCGATGGCAACGCGGCGATGCGCGCCAATGCCGTGCAGATGGACAAGCTGCTGGCCGCGATCAAGTCCGCCGGCATCGCCGACAGGGACGTGCAGACCAGCGGCATCAACCTCAACCCGCAATACGCGTTCGAGCAGAACAAGCCGCCGGTCGTCACCGGCTACCAGGCGCGCAACACGGTGAGCCTGAAAGTGCGCGACATCGGCAAGCTCGGCAAGGTGCTCGACGCGCTGGCCGCCGCCGGCGCCAGCGAACTCAACGGCCCGAATTTCGGCATCGACGATCCCGAACCGCTGTACGCGCAGGCACGGCTGGACGCGCTGAAGAAGGCGCAGGCGCGCGCCGAAACCTACGCCAACGCGCTCGGCCTGCGCGTGCGCCGCATCGTGCGCATCAGCGAAGGCGGCGGCAATGTCATGCGACCGATGCCGATGATGCGCGCGACGGCGATGAAGGCCGACGCGGAAACCCCGGTCGCAGCGGGCGAAACCAGCGTCTCGGTCAACCTCGACGTGGTGTTCGAGCTGGGGAAATAGACTCCCCCTGCGAACCGCATGCGCTGTCCCTCTCCCGCGCAAGGGAGAGGGGCAATCAGGCGCGGTGGTAGGGATGGTTGTTCAACAACGCCGCCGCGCGATACACCTGCTCGACCACGACCAGCCGCGCGAGCATGTGCGGCAAGGTCAGCGGACCGAGCGACCATTGCTCGTGCGCGGCGGCCTTCACTTCCGGCGCGTGGCCTTCCGGGCCGCCGATCAGGAACGCCAGATCGCGGCCGAGGCCGCGCCAGTGTTCGAGGCGCTGCGCGAGTTGTTCACTCGACCACTGCTTGCCGGTGACCTCCAGCGCCACGACGTGCGCGTTCTTCGGCAGCGCGGCGAGCACGCGCTTGCCCTCGTCCTCGATCGCGCGCTGCGGATCGCGACCCTTGCCGCGCAGGCCCGGTTCGACCTCGACCAGCTCGAACGGCAGCCAGTGCGACAGCCGCTTCTGGTAATCGGCGAAGCCCGCGGCCACCCACTTCGGCGCGCGTTCGCCGGTGGCGATCAATCGCGCCTTCACGAGCGCGCCGCCACGGATTACGCGTCGGCGTCGTCGGGACGCTGGTCACCGACCGTCCACAGCCGTTCCAGCGCGTAGAACTCGCGCACGCGCGGCAGCATCACGTGGACGACCACGTCACCCAGATCGACCAGAACCCATTCGGCTTCGCGCTCGCCTTCCACGCCCAGCGGCATGACCCCGTGCTTCTTGGCGAACTTGACCACTTCGTCGGCAATCGACTTGACGTGGCGGGTCGAGGTGCCCGAGGCGATCACCATGAAATCGCAGACGCTGGACTTGCCGCGCACGTCGATCTCGACCACGTCCTTCGCCTTCAGCTCCTCGACCGCTTCGTGCACCGTGGCGAGCAAATCCGACACGACGGGCGGCGGGCTGGGCAATTGGGTCTTGATGACGTGGGCTTGGCTGGCCAAAGGAAATCCGGTGTTCCGTGAGAGAAGGCACGGATTATACCGTTCATCCGGCGCCGTACAGGCCGTGTTCGCGGATGTAGCCGACAACCGGCGCCGGCAGCAAGCCGGCCCAATCCGCGCCAGCGGCGATGCATGCGCGGATTTCGGTCGCCGATTCGGCGTGCAACGGCTGGCGCAGGCGCAACACGCGGCCGGCCGGCGCGGCGCGCAGGTCGCCGGGCGAATCCGTCCAGCGCATCGCGGTTTCGGCGGCGAGTTCGGCGGGAAGCGCGGCCTCCAGCGCGATGCCGGGGCGGTCGGCGACCACGATGTGCGCGAATCCGAACAGCGCGCGCCAGTCCTTCCACGTCGGCAGGCCCACGAATGAATCGGCGCCGACCAGCATCGCCAGCGGCGCCTCGCCGCCAAGCTCGCGGCGCAGCTCGCGCAAGGTGTCGATGGTGTAGCTGCGCGCTTCGGGATCGCGCTGCGCGCGGCGCAATTCGCGCAGGTCGACGAACAGGTTGGCCTCGCCCTGCAGCGCCAGCGTCAGCATTTCCGCGCGTTGCGCCGCCGTGGCGCCGGGTGGCGCACGATGCGGCGGATCGGCGGCGGGCACCAGCCACACCGGCGCGTCCAGTTCGTCGCACGCGGCGCGGGCGATGGCGACATGGCCGCCGTGCACCGGATCGAAGGTGCCGCCATAGGTCAGGTGCAGGTTCATGCGACCAGCAGGCGCGTCGCCTTCGCATCGGCCAGCGCCAGCAGCAGGCGTTCGAGCCGCAGCCACGGATCGCCGTCGCCGCGGCCCTTCGCGCTGCGGTCGACGCGCGAACCTTCGGCGACGAAACGCTCCCAGCGCAGCGGATCGGGATGGCGCTGCAGCACGCGCTTGAACGGCGCCTGCCGGCTTTCCCAGATGCCTTGCGATTTCATCTCGGCGGAAAGATTGCCGCCGTTGGCCTGGGTACGCGCCAGCGCCGCGCATTGCAGCAGCGTGCGCACGATCATCGGCATCAGCCCGGCGACGTTCTCGCCTTCGCCGCGCAGGCCGCGCAGCATGTGCGGCACCTGCGCCGCCTGCCCGCCGAGCACCGCGTCGATCAGGCGGAACACGTCGTAGCGCGCGGCGTCGGCGACCAGCGACTGCATCGCTTCGACATCCAGGGTCTTGCCTTCGGCCAGCAGCGCCAGCTTGTCGATCTCCTGCGCCGCGGCCAGCAGGTTGCCCTCGATGCGTTCGACCAGCACCTGCACCGCCGCGTGGTCGGCGTGCAGGCCCTTCGCGCGCAGGCGCGTCTCGATCCATTCGTGCAGCTGGTGCGGCTTGATGTCCCACGCCACCGACAACACGCCGATGCGCGCAACCGCCTCGCTCCACTTGCCGGCGTGCGCCTTGCTCCACTCGTTCGCGGTGACCAGCAGGACCACGTCGCCGGGCGGATTCGCGCAGAACGCCTGGATCACCTCGCTGCCTTCCTTGCCCGGCTTGCCCGATGGCAGGCGCACTTCGAGCAGGCGCCGCGCGCTGAAAAGGCTGGGCGCGTTGAAGCTGGATTGGAGCAGGCTCCAGTCGAAGTCGCGACCGTCGGCGTCGAACACTTCGCGCTCGGAAATGCCTTGCGCGCGTGCCGCGACACGGATCGCGTCGGCGGCTTCGAGCACGCGCAGGGTTTCCGGGCCGGCGATCAGGTACGCCGGCAGCAGCGGCGCATCCGCGCCCTGCGCAGCCAGGCGTTCCGGGGTCAGCTCCATGTCAGTGCGCGGCCGGTCCGGTCGAGGCGGCCGCCGCCGGCGAGCCGGCGCTCTCCATCACGTCGAGCACGCTGTTCACGCGGCGCAGGATCGCATCGGACATGTCCTTGCGCATTTCGTCGGCGAGGATCTCGCGCTCGGTGTTGGTGCCGGTGACATCGGTCGGCGGCTCGGTGTAGTCGCGCGCCAGTTCCACCGCCTGCTGCTTGACCAGCACGCTGCCGTCGGCGCGGTGCAGCACGAACACCGCCGCGTAGCGCAGGCTGTATTCCTGTGCGCGGCCGTATTGGTCGAGCGCGACCGGCTGGTCGCCCCAGCGCTCGGACAGGATCTGCAGGGTCGCCACGTTGCTGGCGTCGTCGTCGGCGATGGTCGCGCCGGACACGCGCAGGCCGCGCGACACCAGTTCGGCCAGCGGGCTGTATTGCGAGGTCGAAACGACCTTCACCGGGCCGAGGTCCGGCGGCAGCTTGATCCGGTTGCGCAGATGGAAGCCGCAGGCGGCAAGCGCGAGCACGGCAACGAGGGCGGTGAAAGCAGGACGCAGGTTCATTCGCGAAGTCTAGCAGCCGCAAGCTGAAACGACCTGCACCCAGCCCCCGAGTCGAGGGCGATTCGCGCACGGCGCGAACGGGGGGCGCCGCGGCAATCCGTCGGCCGCCGAAATGACGAACGCGTCGCCCCGCGCCTGCGGGATGAACGACCGGGACATGCATCCGTCCTTGCGCTGCATGGCACGCCAAGGCGCGCGCCCCGGCAGGCGGCTTACGCCGCGACGATGTTCACGATCTTGCCGGGCACGACGATGATTTTCTTGACCTGCAGGGCATCGAGGAACTTCGCGGTGTTCGGCTCGGCCAGCGCAAGCTGTTCGATCGCGTCCTTCGGCGTGTCGGCGGCGACGTTGATCGTGCCGCGCAGCTTGCCGTTGACCTGCACGGCGAGGGTTAGTTCGTCCTTGACCAGCGCGGCCTCGTCGGCCTGCGGGAACGACAGGTCTTCGAGCAAGGTTTCGTCGTGACCGAGCACTTGCCACAATGCATGGCTGGCGTGCGGCGTGATCGGGTTGAGCAGCAGCACCGCCGTTTCCAGCGCTTCCTGGCGCACCGCGCGGCCCTGCGCGCTTTCGTCGCCGAACCTGGACAGCGCGTTGCTCAGTTCCATCACCGCGGCAATCGCGGTGTTGAAGCTGTAGCGCTTGCCGTAGTCGTCGCCGACCTTGGCGATGGTTTCGTGGGTCTTGCGGCGCAGCGCCTTCTGTTCGGCGTTGAGCGAGGCGACTTCGAGTTCCGGCGCGGCGCCGGCTTCGGCATGCTTCTGCACCTGCGTCCACAGGCGGCGGATGAAGCGCGCCATGCCTTCGACGCCGGCTTCGTTCCATTCCAGCGACTGCTCCGGCGGCGCGGCGAACATCGAGAACAGGCGCACCGTGTCGGCGCCGAACTTGTCCACCATCGACTGCGGGTCGATGCCGTTGTTCTTCGACTTCGACATCTTCTCGGTGCCGCCGATCAACACCGGCTGGCCGTCCTTCCTCGACTTCGCGCCGATCACGCGCGCCTTTTCGTCGCGCTCGACTTCAACGTCGGCCGGGTTGAACCAGTCCTTCGAGCCGTCGGCGTTCTGGCGATAGAAGGTTTCCGCGATCACCATGCCCTGGGTCAGCAGATTCGTCGCCGGCTCGTCGCTCTTCACCAGGCCCGCGTCGCGCAGCAGCTTGTGGTAGAAGCGGAAATACATCAGGTGCAGGATCGCGTGCTCGATGCCGCCGATGTATTGATCGACCGGCAACCAGTAATTGCCGCGCTTGTCCACCATCTGCTCGGCGCCGGGCGAGGTGTAGCGCGCGTAGTACCAGCTCGACTCCATGAAGGTGTCGAAGGTGTCGGTTTCACGCTCCGCGTCCTTGCCGCACTCGGGGCACTTGCACGTGCGCCATTCCGGGTCGGCCTTGATCGGCGACGTCACCCCGTCGAGGGTGACGTCTTCCGGCAGCAGCACCGGCAATTGTTCGTCCGGCACCGGCACCGCGCCGCAATCGGCGCAGTAGATCACCGGGATCGGGCAGCCCCAATAACGCTGGCGCGACACGCCCCAGTCGCGCAAACGGTAGTTCACCCGGCGCTGGCCCATGCCCTTGCGCTCGCAACGTTCGGCGATCGCATCGAACGCGCCGTGGAAATCGAGGCCGTCGAATTCGCCGGAATTGACCAGTTCCAGTTCGCGGGCCTTGTCGCCGTACCAATCGCGCCACTGTTGCGCATCGTAGGCCGCTTCCGCTTCACTCTTCGGAGCTTTCAGCTTGATGACCTGCTTGATCGGCAATGCGTATTTCGTCGCGAACTCGAAATCGCGTTCGTCGTGCGCCGGCACCGCCATCACCGCGCCGGTGCCGTAGCCCATCAGCACGAAGTTGGCGACCCACACCGGCACCTTCTCGCCGGTGATCGGATGCACCGCGTGGTAGCCGGTCGGCATACCGCGCTTTTCCTGCGTTTCCAGCTCGGCTTCGCTGACCCCGCCCTTCTTCAACTCGTTGAGGAACGCGGCCAATTGCGGATTTCTCTGCGCCGCTTTCAGCGCCAGCGGATGTTCGCCGGCGATCGACACGAAGGTCACGCCCATCAGCGTATCCGGGCGCGTGGTGAACACGCGCAGCTTGTGCGCGTCGGAGCAGCCGTCGATGCCGAATTCGATTTCCAGGCCTTCGCTGCGGCCGATCCAGTTGCGCTGCATGGTCTTGACCGAATCCGGCCAGCCCGGCAGATCGTCCAGGCCATCGAGCAGTTCCTGCGCGTAATCGGTGATGCGCAGGAACCACTGCGGAATCTCGCGCTTCTCGACCAGCGCGCCGCTGCGCCAGCCGCGGCCGTCGATGACTTGCTCGTTCGCCAGCACGGTCTGGTCGACCGGGTCCCAGTTCACCACCGAATTCTTGCGATAGGCGATGCCCTTGCGCAGCAGGCGGGTGAACATGCGCTGCTCGTGCACGTAATACTCCGGCATGCAGGTAGCGAATTCGCGTGACCAGTCGATCGCATAGCCCAGCGACTGCAGCTGCGAACGCATGTGCGCGATGTTGGCGTAGGTCCACTTCGCAGGCGCAGTCCTGTTCTTGATCGCGGCGTTTTCGGCCGGCAGGCCGAATGCGTCCCAGCCCATCGGCTGCAGCACGTTGTGCCCGGTCATGCGCTTGTAGCGCGAAATCACGTCGCCGATGGTGTAGTTGCGCACGTGGCCCATGTGCAGCGCGCCGGACGGATACGGCAGCATCGACAGGCAGTAGTACTTCGGCTTGTCGGTGGCCTCGCCGACCTCGAAGGCCTTGCTGTCGCTCCAGAATCGCTGCGCGGCGGCTTCGATCGATTTCGGTTCGTAGGCGGCGTGCTCTTGAGAAGCGTGTTCGGTCTGGGCGGACATCGGCTGGCGGTGGATACGGCGGAAAGTCGCGAATTCTACCGCAGTGCATCAGGCCGCGCCGGGGCCGTTGTTTTCAGCCCGCCAACGACCAGCCCAGCCCCACCAGCCACGCCCACCACAGCGCGAACGCCAGCCGCTGCGACAGGCCCTGCGGCAACGTCCCCGGCAGCAACAGCGAGAACAGCAGCAGGCCGAGCAGCGCCGCGAAGCTTGCCAGCGCCAGCCGGCGCTCGTGCCGCCACCAACCAAGGCCGAGCAGCAGCGCGGCAAGCGCGGACGCGACCAGCCACAGCATCCACGCCATGCCGTGCAGGCGGCTGGCATCTGCGTCGAGCGCGGCGTTGGCGTCCAGTTGCAGCGGGAACACGCCCATCGCCGCGAACGCCAACGCGGCCAGCAGCAGCAATTGCGCGCCAAGCCGCAACGGCCACGAAATCGGCTTCGGCAAGAGCACGCGCAGGGCCAGCGCGGCGCAGGCGGCAAGCGTGCCGGGCAGGACGAAGCCGAGCGCATTGAACGCCGGCGCATGCGGCAAGGGGTTGGCGCCAAGCAGCGCGACCGGGTGCTGTGCCTGCGAATAACCGCCGAGCGCGCTGCCGAAACCGGCGACGGCGACAGCGAACAGCAGCGCGGCAAGCGGCGACGCCCAGCGCAGGCACAGGGAATTCCAGCGATTCATGCGAAACATCATGGCAAGCGGGGTGAGTGCGGATTATCGCCCAGCCACTTGCTTTTCGCCGCCATGCCACCATCTAGCGCGAAACCCAACCGAGCCTTGCGCCATGAGCACCGCCAACGCCCACGTTTTCGACACCACCCTCGCCGACTTCGAGACCGCGGTCGTCGCGCAGTCGATGCAGACGCCGATCATCGTCGACTTCTGGGCCACGTGGTGCGGCCCGTGCAAGACCCTCGGCCCGATCCTCGACAAGCTCGCCGGCGAATTCAACGGCGCGTTCAAGGTCGCCAAGGTCGACGTGGACCAGGAACAGCAGCTCGCCAGCATGTTCCAGGTCCGCAGCGTGCCGACGATGGTGGTGTTCAAGGACGGCCAGGTGCTCGGCGCGATCCCAGGCGCGCTGCCGGAAGGCGAACTGCGCAAGGTGCTGGAGCAGATCGGCGTGCAGCCGCTGGCCGCGGCCAACGAAGAACCGGAAGAACTGGCCCCGCTCGATCCGCATGAAGTGGTGCAAGCGCTGCGCCAGGCGATCAACGCCGAGCCGGACAAGGCCGAATTGAAACTCGACCTCGCGCTGGCGCTGTTGCGGATCGGCAACACCAGCGAAGCGGAAAAGCTGCTCGACGGCCTGCCGGCCAACCTCGCCGCCGACGAACGCACCACGCGTGCGCGCGCGACGATCGGCTTCGCCACGCTGCTCAAGGACGCGCCGCCGCCGCAAGTGCTGGAAGCGGCGATCGCGGCGAACCCGAACGACTGGCGCGCGCGCCATTACCTCGGCGTGCACCAGTTGGTCGACGGCAACAGCGAAGCGGCGCTGGCCCAATTCCTCGAAATCCTGCGCGGCGACCGCAACTGGGAAGACGGCCTCGGCAAGAAATCGCTGATCGACGCGTTCAAGGTCATCGACGACGCGGCGCTGGTCAGCGCGTACCGCAAGCGGATGAGCGCGCTGCTGTTTTAAACGCATTACATGACAGAATGCGGGGCCTCCCCACTGCTCCACCCGCCTTGTGATGAATCCTTCGCCGACTGCCCTGCGCCACGCGATGAACGTGTGGCCCCCGTTCCTGTTCTCCGGCATCCACGTCACCGACATCAGCCGCGACTGGCGCTACGCGCGGGTCGAACTGCGGCTGCGACCCTGGAACCGCAACTACGTCGGCGTGCATTACGGCGGCAACCTGTTCTCGATGACCGACGCGTTCCTGATGATCCTGCTCAAGGAATCGCTGGGCGCCGATTACTACGTCTGGGACCGGATGGCCGAGATCGAATACGTCAAGCCCGGCCGCGGCACCGTGCACGCGGATTTCCGCATCACCGACGAAATCCTCGACGACGTGCGCCGGCACACCGCGTCCGGCGAAAAATACCTGCCATGGTTGCCGATCGACGTGGTCGACGCGCAGGGCGAAGTGGTCGCGCGGGTACGCAAGCAGTTGTACGTGCGGCTCAAGCCGAAGGCGCGTCCGGCGGAACCACAGGACACCTGAAACGGAACGCGGCAACGGCGCGCCAGCCCGTACAATGCGCGCATGGCAACCGACTCTTCCCCCTCGCGTTTCTCGTTGCGCACCCTGTTCGTCACCGGCCTGCTGACCCTGCTGCCCCTGTGGCTGACCTGGGTGGTGGTCAAGTTCGTGTTCGGCCTGCTCTCGGACATCAGCCGGCCGCTGATCGAGCCGCTGTCCGAGCGCATCGCCGCCTCGTTCCCGCATTCGCTGGACTGGTTCCATGTGCTGTGGGTGCAGAACACGATTGCCCTGCTGGCCACCGTGCTGGTGGTGTTGCTGTTCGGCCTGCTCACCCGCTACGTGGTCGGGCGCCGCCTGCTGCGCTGGTTCGAGGCGCTGATCGAACGCATCCCGCTGGCCAACTCCATCTACGGCGGCGCGCGCAAGCTGGCCGACATCCTGCAGCCGCAAACCGGCGGCAACCAGCGCGTGGTGCTGATCGAATTCCCGCACCCGGGGATCAAGGCCATCGGCTTCGTCACCCGCGTGATCCGCGAGGAAGGCACGGGCCGCGAACTGGCCGCGGTCTACGTGCCGACCACGCCCAACCCCACCGGCGGTTATCTGGAAATCGTCCCGGTCGAACAACTCATCCCGACCACGTGGAGCGTGGATCAGGCGATGGGCATCATCATCAGCGGCGGCGCCATGGCGCCGGATTCGATACCGTTTTCGCGGCGCTGAATGCGTGATTGCCACGGCGGATCGTGCAGCCCACCGAATCTTCAAGCCTTTGCACTGTCCCGACCATGGCCGAAGCCATGGCCGGGGCTCACTTCCAAGAGCGATGACGACCTATACCTAGTGTGGTGTCTCAGAAATAATATTAAGTAAGTTTGGCTGCGGCGTGGGCGACGGATGCCAAGATGGTGTCGGCGCTCTTGTGCCAGACGAAAGGTTTCGGATCGGCGTTGTGTGTATCGATGTAGTGGCGGATGGCT